>DBTO01000088.1:533-6262 GCA_002307095.1 Sulfurospirillum sp. UBA1314 | reverse complement strand
AATTTTAACACAACTCATCTTATTTTGCTTTGGAAGCTTAAAAGATTGCATTAATTTTAAGTTTAGTATAATTGGAATGTTGCTCAAATTGCTTATAAGGTTACCATCATGAACAAATATCAATCCATTGAAAATTATTTAATTAAGTTCCTTCAAGATGAGGTGCAAAAAGCTGGTTTTTCTAAAGTGGTTTTAGGCATCAGCGGTGGTGTAGATTCGGCTGTTGTTGCTATTCTTGCCCATAAAGCTTTTGGTGATAATTTACTAGGAATCATGCTGCCTGCTTCGACTTCAAGTCGTGCAAGTTTTGAGCATGCGAGCGAACTTTGCGAAAAATTTGGTATTAAGGTCGAAAAAATCCCTGTTGGACCACTTGCCGATACCTACTTTCACGATAAAAAAGATGCTTCAAAACTTCGCATTGGTAATTTCAGCGCACGCATGCGTATGTCCGTTCTTTATGATATTTCAGCACGTGAAAATGCGCTGGTGCTAGGAACTGGCAATAAAAGTGAGATTCTGCTTGGATACGGCACTATTTTTGGCGATCTAGCCTGCGCAATCAACCCGATTGGTGAGCTTTATAAAACCGAAATCTTTGAATTTGCAGCCTACCTTGGAGTACCAAACTCCATCCTCACCAAAGCACCTTCCGCTGATCTTTGGGAAGACCAAAGTGATGAGGGAGAATTTGGATTTAGTTATGCACAGATTGATAAAGTGCTCTACGCACATACAGAAGAGGGAAAAAACAAAGAAGCCCTCCTTGCCTCTGGTTTTGAAAAAGAGCTTGTTGAAATGGCGCTAGAACGCATCGCAAGTAATCTTTTTAAAGGAAAACTTCCAACCATTGCTGATTTGTCAGCGGTAAAATAAAGGATAACTATGAGAGAAATACCGTTTTATAAACCATTTATCGACCAAAGAGAAAAGACGCTCATCAATGAAGTTTTGGATTTAGAAAAAGCGAATAAAGTTGAAACCCTTGAAAAAGAGTTTGTGAAATACACCCAGTGTGGTGAGGCGATTTCAACCGTCAATGGAACAGCCGCAATGCATCTTGCGATGTGCGCGTTAGACCTTAAACGAGGCGATAAGATCATCTGCTCGGTCAATGCGTTTCCTTCCGTGGCAGAAGTCGTGCGACACTTCGATGCTGAGCCTATCTTTGTTGATATTGATAAAGATGATTTCAACATCGATATTGATCAACTTGAGAGTGTTTTGAAAAACAACAAAGCCAAAAAACTCAAAGGTGCTTTCATCAGCCATATTGCAGGACAACCTACCGATATGACGCGTATTTATGCCTTGGCAAAGCAGTATGACATCAAAATTGTTGAAGATGCAACCGCCGCTCTTGGTGCTACGTATAATGGTAAAAAAATTGGCTCGCTTGAAGCAGACATCACCGTTTTTCGTTTCAATCCACAGTCCAATAACTCCGTCTCCAGTGCTGGTATTATGACCACAAAAGATCCTGAGCTTGCAGAACGTGCGCGCTTGCTTCGTAACCATGCACTTGTCGGTGAAGGTTGGGATAAATTTGGTAACCTTGGTTATGTCTATGATGTCGTTGATATTGGTCTTAAATATGACCTCAATGAACTCAATGCAGCTTATGCGATTGGTCAATTGGAGAAAAATGAGAGTTTTATTGAGCGTAGACTTGAGATTGCCGATATCTATAACCGTGAACTTGCCTCGTGTCCTCACGTAACAACCCCAATCAAAAAACGAGATCATGTCTATGCACAATATATCATCAAAATCGATAAGAACAGGGATAATTTTGCTAAAGAGCTTAAAGAGCGTGGTATTTACACCGGTCTTCATTTTATACCCTTGCATCTTTTAAGCTATTACAAACAAAAATACTCTCTTCGCGTCAATGACTTTCCAAAAGCATTGAGCAATTACCAACAAATTTTATCACTGCCTATCTACTCAAGTCTCAGTGATAAAGATGTCCTTCACATTTGTGAACAGATTAAAGAGATTGCTAAGAACCGTGTTTAACCGTTCACGTTTTGTTCTCTGGGTAGAAGCCTATCTCTTCTACCCCACCTCTTTGTTTCAACGACTTCTCTCCTACCTTTTGCTGCCTCTTAGCGTCTTATATTGTGCCATTGTTCTAAGCAAACGCTTCTTTGCTCGTAAACAAAAACTGTTTTTTACACTTCCCATTGTCAGTATTGGGAATCTTACCGTTGGAGGCAATGGCAAAACACCCTTTTGCATCGCCTTAGCCAAAGAACACTCCAATATTGCCATCATCCTTCGAGGCTACGGACGAAAATCACATGGGCTTATTTTGGTTTCCGATAACGGTCAAATTATGTGCGATGCAATGGCGAGTGGCGATGAAGCGATGCTGTACGCCAAATCCCTTCCTGAAGTAACGGTCATTGTGAGTGAAGATCGTGTCGAAGCGATTCGCTTTGCTAAAAAAAGAGGCGTAAAAATCATCTTTTTAGACGATGGCTTTTCCAAAAGCTACATCTCAAAGATTGACATTCTTCTCAAACCAAATCCTGAACCACGTAATGGCTTTTGCCTTCCCAGTGGACCGTACCGTGAACCAAAGTTTCTTTACAGATACGCAGATATGATCGTCTCAGAAGGCAATGATTTTGTGCGCCATGTGGAAGTATTGAATGCAAGTGAGCGTATGCTTTTGGTCACGGCTATCTCAAAACCCAGTCGTTTAGATGCGTACCTTCCAGAGAATGTCATTGGAAAAATCAGTTTTGAAGACCATTACATGTACACTGAAAAAGAGCTTGAGACCTTACTTCTTGAACACAACGCCACAACCATTTTAACCACCCAAAAAGATGCTGTCAAAATGGCAACATTCGATATTCCGCTCTCCATTCTCAAACTTGAAATCGAAATCTTCCCCGAAACACTCGCTAAAATCAACACACTTTTAGCTCCTAAACGCTAAAATAAGGGATTAACCTTTACGCAAGGATTTGCTGTGCAACATAAAATACACCAAGCACAAATCTTGATGGACGCTCTGCCGTACATTAAACTTTTCAATAAAAAAACCATTGTGATCAAATACGGTGGCGCCGCACAAATTAACCCTGAACTCAAAGAGCAGTTTGCCAAAGACATTGTTCTGCTCTATCTTGTGGGCATTAAACCAATCATCGTCCACGGCGGTGGCAAAAAAATCAATGCCCTCTTAGATAAACTCGAAGTAAAAAGTAACTTTGTGGATGGTCTTCGTGTAACAGACGATCAAGTGATGGAAGTCGTTGAGATGGTGCTGAGTGGAAGCATCAACAAAGAGATCACCACACTTCTCAATCACCATGGTGCGAAAGCGATTGGGATTACAGGAAAAGATGCCAATTTTATCCACGCAAAACCGATGGATGATGGCAAATACGGGCTCGTGGGTGACATTACCAAAATCGATAAAAAAGTACTCAAACACCTCATTCGTGAAAAATTCATCCCCGTTATTGCTCCCATTGCAGCAGGGGATGATGTGGATCATCCAGGCTATAACATCAATGCGGATCTCGCTGCGAGTAAAATTGCGGTGGCAATGAAAGCCAAAAAAATCATCTTTCTAACCGACACCCCAGGTGTACTTGATAAAGAAGGCAATCTCATCTCAAGCCTCGATAAAACAAAAATCAAAGCGCTAAAAAAAGATGGCACGATCAGCGGCGGCATGATCCCAAAACTGGACGCGTGCTTAGAAACGATTCGTGGTGGGGTTGAATGCGCACACATCATTGATGGAAGAGTTCAACACTCCATTTTACTAGAGCTTTTTACCAAAGATGGTATCGGCACGATTATTAAAGAATAAAGAAGGAAATTGTATGTTTATAGAAACCAGAGGTAATGACGGGCAAAGACCTAATAAAGTTCCCTTTTCATTTGCTATTTTAAATCCAAGTGCAAGTTTTGGCGGACTCTATGTTCCTGAGCATTTACCCAAACTCGATACTGTTTTTTTAGAAAAAGCCTCTCACAAAAGCTACAAAGAGATCACGCTGGACATTTTAAGACTCTTTAACATCGACATTGAAGAAGAAGTCATGCAAAAAGCGGTGGCGTTGTATGACGCATTTGATGATGCCAGTGAGCCTACGCCGTTATCGCAAATTGAAGAAGACCTTTTTGTAAACGAGCTCTATCATGGTCCAACACGCGCCTTTAAAGATATGGCATTGCAACCTTTTGGTTACATCCTCTCACACCTTGCCCAAAAGCTGAATGAGCAGTACCTCATTTTAGCGGCAACCAGTGGTGACACAGGGCCTGCCACACTTGATACCTTTGCCAATAAACCCAATATCAAAGTCGTCTGTCTCTATCCCGATGGCGGAACCAGCGATGTGCAGCGCCTTCAAATGACAACGCAAAAGAGTCCAAACCTTAAAATTATCGGTATTCACGGCAATTTTGATGATGCCCAAAATGCACTCAAAAGCCTGCTCGCATCGCCTAGTTTTAAAGAAGCACTCAGTCGTAAAGATATTAAACTAAGCGCTGCTAACTCGGTTAACTTTGGACGTATTATTTTCCAAATCATCTACCACATTTACGCCTATGTTGCGTTGCTGAAAAAAGATAAAGTCGAACTGGGAAACCCTTTTTACACGATCATTCCGAGTGGTAACTTTGGGAATGCTTTGGGAGCGTATTATGCGAAAAAAATGGGTTTACCGATTGAGAAAATCCTGATCGCTTCTAATATCAACAATATCCTCACCGATCTTATCACGACAGGTGTGTACGATCTTCGCAACCGAAGCCTGCTTCAAACAACCTCTCCTGCGATGGACATTTTGATCTCATCGAATGTTGAGCGTGTTTTGTTTGATAAATTTGGAGCCGTTCGTACCAAAGAGTTGATGGACGACCTTAAAGAGAAGAAAATTTATACACTCAGCAAAGAAGAACTTGCACAGTTGCAGGAAGATTTTGAAGCCGTTTACTCCGATGACAGTTTTGGCAAAGCGCAAATCAAGCATTATGCCGATCAAGGCTACATCATGGATCCACACACCGCAACGTGTCTGAAAGCCTACAAAGTGCTCAAAACCAAACCCCTTCCGTGCGTACTGTGCTCTACCGCAGAATGGACAAAATTTGCTCCAACGATGCTCAATGCCATCCAACACAATAGCATCAAATACAGCGATAAAGAGGCGCTTGAAGGCATCAGCCAATCTTTACATGTAAAGATTCCAGAGTGCATCAGCGCTTTGTTTAATGAACCTGTCATGCACGATAAAGTCGTTCAAAAAGAAGGCATCGAAGCAGAGATTTTTGATTTTTTAAATCTTACATGTAAAAAGGAATGCCAGTGATTATTATCCCCGCACGCCTTGCTTCCACGCGTTTTCCTGGTAAAATCTTAGCCGATATTCACGGGCTTCCAATGGTCATTGCCACCGCCAAACGCGTGCAAAACATTGATGATGTTGCCATTGCAGCGGACACGGAAGAAGTCGTAACACTCGCTCAAAAGCATGGTTTTAAAGCAATTTCAACCTCGCAAAAACACCAAAGTGGGACGGATCGTATCAACGAAGCCGCTTCAAAACTGAGTCTTCCTGAAGATGAGATCATTGTCAATGTCCAAGCCGATGAGCCCTTCATCGAAGAAGCAGTGGTGAAAAGTGTGATTGAGTGCGCTAAAAAGACAGAAGCGATGATTACGAGTGCCTGCAAGAAGATCGATCTTTTACATG
>DBTO01000088.1:0-279 GCA_002307095.1 Sulfurospirillum sp. UBA1314 | reverse complement strand
TCGATCTTTTACATGTAAAAGATCCAAACCTTGTGAAAGTCATTTTGGACGTCCATGGAAACGCGATTTATTTCTCCCGAAGCGCCATTCCGTATGACCGAGAGGGTGGATTTGAAGGTTATTTTGGGCATTTAGGCATTTACGCATTTCGTAAAAAGGCGCTTGAAACATTTTGCACCCTTCCCTACGCACCTATTGAGCATATCGAAAAATTAGAGCAACTGCGTGCCCTCTATCACGGATACAAAATTGCAATGGTGGAAGTGCAAAGTCAAAGTT
>DBTO01000270.1 GCA_002307095.1 Sulfurospirillum sp. UBA1314 | reverse complement strand
CACTTCGTGCATCAAGGGTGATACTGAGGCGATTGACGCGTCCTGATTGCGCTACACTGTTTTGATCAAATCCCCGAAAACGTACTTTTGCCGCATCGGTTCCATAATGATAGAGCGTTGCATTGGTAATCGCTAGGCTTGGGTACTGCTCATGTGCGATGGTTTGAAGCGTTGAGAAAGGAAGCATGTCCGCCTTGCTTTCAGAGCTTTTATAAACGGGTTGCGCAAAGATGATGGGGCCAACGAGTTTGCGCATAGAGCTCTCCTCTTTATTGCTGGCACTCCATGCAAAAGGGTGAGAATACGAGAGCATCAAGCCCAAAAAGGCTCCCGTACAGGCAAACACAAGTGCGTAGGGGATGATCCCAAGCCCCATGATTTTATGCCACGAAAGCCACCTGCTTTTCCAACCCTCTTTGGGCTTTTTCGCCTGCTTTCGCTTCAGAAGGTAGAGCCAAAAACCACCCAAGGTTAAGAACACTATGCCAATGCTCATCATACCCATCAGTGGCATGCCAATGAGTGGCATCACCACGCCCGTATGCAGCTCGTTAAAAAAAGTGGAGATCAGATTCTCCTCTTTGGAGAGTTTGATCACTTCGTTGGAGAGAGGATTGAGGTAAAGGCTATTTTGAGACTCGGATGAGAGTTTTAAAAGCGGATCACGAAAGCTTGGAAGGGTGATGTCAACGGGTTTTGAGCCCAGAAGATGCTGCTTCTCTAACAGCTCGCCCAAGATAGCATCGATGTTAAACGCATGCTCCGCCAAAGGAACAAAATGGCGCGATGGTGACTCCCAGACTTTGAGGTAGGGCATAAAAAAAGTGAGCGTTCCAAAGTAGGTGCTCATGTAAAAAAAGAAAAGTACCACAAGTCCGATGATCGTGTGCGAGCGGTGTAGAAACTTAAACTGTAGGGTTTTTGAAAGCATGATGACTCCTACACAAGCGCGATAATACAGGCATTACACAGTGCCATCAACACGATTTTGAGCGTTACATGTAAAAGGTTTTTGGAGAAAAGAAACCAAAACCCAAAACCGCAGACCAACAGCGGAAAGAGAAACATCGAAGGGAAAATGCGCTCTGCCATATCGCCTTTCAAAAGGGCGCTTAAGCTCGTACCACACGCATACGCCAAGCCCAAAGCACCCACAATCGCCACAACGCCGTGAGCCCAACCGATAACGGTTTTGGGCTCTTGAGAGAGACGGCTCATTTTAGAGAAGAAGAACATGGTTAAAATTCATACGAGAACGAGAGTTTGATGTTACGACCTGGTTCATAGTCTGAGAGTGAAACACCACTGAGAAGTCTGTTTTCAGACGCATGAGAGACGTAAGACTCATCAAAAATATTATCAATACCGGCGATCAAGGTAAGCCCTTTAACGCTACTCGGTTTCCATTTGACGGCTATATCATGTACATCGTAAGCTTCTTTGGTTTGTTGCGCTGCGATGTATTGACGCTCTTCTTCCATCACAAATAACGAATCCCACGAGAGTGAGAGGTTTTTCATAACCGCATAATCAAGGTTAACGCTTAAGCTATCGCCCGGTTCTCTTTGCGTTGAAAGCCCTGTGTTTCTAAATTTGGAGTTAGAGTGCGCATAGGTGATTAAAGAGCTAAGAGAGCCTATGTCATACAGAAAACTTGCCTCAAAACCTTGAATGTCAAGCGTGCCACCATTGCTGATCTCAGCACTGGTACTGGTCGGCCATGTGGTCACGATGTAGTCATCAATGCGTGTATCAAACACTTTGAAGCTCAAACCAAGGTTGCTAGCACCCAGTGTGTTTTTGTTCTGATATTTAAATCCAACCTCTTTGTTAATGCCCGTTTCGGCTTTGAGGTCGGAATTGTTGTTGACATACATGCGGTTACTCGCCAAAACATCCACCATCTCAACACCTTTGTACAGTGTTGTCGCACTGGCAATAAGGCTGAATGTGTCGGTTAAAGGATACTCAGCCGCCAATCCGTAAGTAAATTTACTATCAGAGATTTCGCCATACACGCCATCGTATTTATAGTTGTTGTAACGAATCCCCGGTGTTACGATCAAGCCATTGCTAAACGTGATGGCATCTTCGACGTAGAGTGCACCCGTTTTGGCTTTCTCGTTTTCACCGTATTGTTCGCCACTCCACTCAACTTCACTGCTTTGCGTGTCGTATAAACCACCATAGGTAAAGGTGTTATTGAAACTTCCAAGCGCGATAGTAGACTGTGCTTTGGTGTTGATACCGTAGTTTTTAACCACGCCATCCAAAAGTCCTTCATACGGGTTCATACCTGCAGGAACAGCTCTGACAATTTGGCTTATACCATTGCGTTTTTCATAACGTTGTAACTCATTTTCATTGCTGTAGATCGAGGTTTGCACAAAAATATTGTCGCCCAAATCCACCTGATGCTTAAGCGTGATCGTCTCTCTGGTGTATTCGGTGGGGTAGAGATAATTTCCCGTTGCGTATTGGTTATACGCTTTACCAAAATCGGGACGTGGCGCGTAATCGCCTTCGTCTTTGAGTTTATCGTACGAGAGCGTGATGCGTTGCACATCGCTGATGTCATAGCCTACTTTAATCAACGTATTACCGATATCACCAGCGGTTCCAAAACTCTCTTCGCCTCTGCCATCTTCCCACTCATTCTTGTCCACATAATGATGGTAAAGCAAAAGATCGACCTTATCGGTGACTTTACCATACGCTGCTACGGAGCCGCCAAGGCTATCATTGGAGTTGTAATTGCCTTGAATTCGTGCACCATACTCTTTGCCATCCTGTAAAAGGTCTTTGCCGTCTTTGGTTTCAAACGCAACCGCACCACCCAAGCCTCCATTGACAACCGAATTATTGCCCACTTGCACATCTGCTTTTTTCAAGATGTCAGGATTGACCAGCAAGTTACCGATGTGATGGAACATATTGACATTGGAGACTTTCGCACCATCGATGCTAATGTCAAGATTTTCATCCTCCAAACCACGAATCGCTATACGGTTGTTGATCGAGCTGGTTCCACCCACATCGACACCGGGAAGATCGCGCAAAAGATCGCTTAAATGGTCGGCTTGTTTGGTCTCAATCGAAGAACTTCCAAGATTGAGTGAGGAGCTACTGACCTGTGTTTCCCACACTTCAACACTCTCTAACTGTTGCTCTTCTGCCATGGCAACACTGCATAAAAGCGTGGTTGTGACAAGTGATAACCCTAATGTCTGTTTTATACGGAGCGAATTGAACATACGTAACTTCCTTTTAGTATCTTTTTAAATGATATTTGTTATCATAGTCACAAGAAATCATATCAAAATCTCAATTCGAGGAAACTAAACCAAAATGGGCAAAAAAAACGAAGATATTAAGATTTTAGTCGTGGAAGATGAGACTATTTTGGCATTGCAACTCAAAATGAGCCTTCAAAAATTGGGCTATGGCATCAGCGGTGTGGAAGCAACTGCGAATGATGCGATGCGTCACGTCGATGCCAATCTGCCCGATATGGTGCTGCTTGACATTCATCTAAAAGGCGAAAAAAGTGGCACGGAAGCGGGGCGTTACATCTGGCAAAACCACCATATTCCTATTATTTATCTAACCTCCTATTGCGACAATGCGACGATCAAAATGGCGATGGATTCGGAGCCTTATGGCTATTTGAGCAAGCCCTTTCGCGCCAATGATCTTAAAGCAACGCTTCAAGCCGCATGGTACAAACACACCTATTTTCACCCCACGCTAGAGCTTACGCGTACCTGCAATCCTCTTGTTAAATTGCCCTGCAACTACATCTTTGATCGCACCAGCGGTGTGCTTACATGTAAAGATCAAAGCGTGAA
>DBTO01000158.1 GCA_002307095.1 Sulfurospirillum sp. UBA1314 | reverse complement strand
TCTTAGGCTCGGTAGATCTAGGCGTTGGGGAGATTTTGATTAAGCTTTTTGGCGATAAAAAGTATGCGCATCTACAACAACTCCCTTTGGTGAAAGAGTTGATCGAGCAAGGATGGATTGTTCAGAACAATTTTTTGAGTTCTAAGATTATGGATATTTCCAACTTAGAGCTTTTAAACAGCAGTGTCACGCTGAGTTCTGCTTTTTTAAAGCTCTTAGAAGAGGGAACCTTAGAGGTTGTGTTACCAGATGTTACGCCGTACGTTGATCATCTCGAATATCTTAAAGATCAGTTTTTTCGTATTGAGCTGTATCAAAAACTAAGCCAAACCAAACACAATGCAACGGAAAATTCACCGAGCATTGGACGTCTTAAAAACAAACTTGATCTTTTAGAGAGTCGTATTGTTGAGCGCATCAAAGTCACCCAAAATGAGATTATTGTTGAGAGTATTTTCAAAGAAAATGAGTTAAGCCCCAAAGAACAACTGATTTTTCTAGCTCTTCTCAAAGAGGAGTATGCGGGCGAGTTTGAAAGTTTGCGTGATATGAATACGCTGATTAGCCTTATCAGCGTGGATGATTATGAAAAAATAAAAAATCGTTCTTTGTTGGAAGAAGGCTCAAAACTCATCGAAAATCTCATTATTGATTACGATGAGATGCTAAGCACCTTTGGTGGCGTAACACGAAGCTTTTTCATCTCCGAAGAGATTTTGCAAAAGATTATGCATCCTAATAAAGAGAAAAAAAGCAAGAAAATTAAGCTTGATATGCTCATTGGCGAGCAAGAACTTTTTGAACTGATCGACCCTAAGACCAATTTGGACGATGTAATTTTACATCCAAAAACCAAAGAGGTACTTGATAATTTACTCAAACAAATTGATAAAAATGTAGTGAAATTACTCCGTGAATGGGGTATCAAAGAGCGTCGCAGTGGTATTGATGCGAAGATTATTCTCTACGGTGCTCCGGGGACGGGTAAAACGATGACAGCCCTCTCTTTGGCGAAGTCTATGAAAAAGCGCGTGCTCAGTTTTGACTGTTCCAAGATTCTCTCCAAGTATGTTGGCGAGAGTGAAAAAAATGTACGTAGTATTTTTGATACGTACAAAGAGCTGTGCAAAAAGACGAAAAGTGAGCCGTTATTGCTTCTCAATGAAGCCGATCAGTTTTTAAGTGCACGTTCCACCGATAGTGGCGCAAGTGCTGATAAAATGCACAACCAGATGCAAAATATCTTTTTAGAGCAGATCGAGCGTTTCGATGGACTACTTATTGCAACTACGAACCTTTTGGAGACGATTGATCCTGCATTTTCAAGGCGTTTTGACTATAAAATCGCTTTTGAAAAGCCTGATTTGAAACAGCGAATAGAACTGTGGAAAAAGCTTTTACCTGAAAATGCTACCTATGAAGAGGGGTTGGATATTGAAAAACTCGCTTCGTATCCACTCACAGGTGGGCAGATCAAAGTAGTGCTTAAAAATACAGCGCTCAAAGTTGCGGCTAAGGCGAAACCTCTGTTTACATTTGAAGATTTTAAACTCTCAATCGACCGCGAAACCAAAGGCGCCTTTGGCGACACAAAATCCGTTGGATTTATGAATTAAAGGCATAAACAAGCCTTTTTGAGTGTTTACATGTAAACACTCAGATGGATTTGTTATGACATGATAGCTTTTGCCTCATGAGAGGCAAGCTTTAGCACCCTAGTGGTTAACGTAGCTCTTTTGGCTTTATTCAAAGAGCGTTATAAAATGAATGAAGGAATGATGATGACCCCTTTGTCGCATATGGATTTTGCCCATCCCTATTTTGGAGCTTTTTTCCTCCTTGTTTTTGGTGCCGTTGTCTTTTATGGCATTACCGTCTTAGCACGTGTCGTTAGCCGTAAAATGGCGCGACTTGATACGGAAAAACTCAAACTTAGCATTTACGAATGCGGTCCTGAAGTGACCAAACAGCCCAATAAAATTTCGGCACATTTTTACCTGTTTGCACTTTTGTTTATTTTGTTTGATGTCGAGATTATCTTTATGTTTCCCTGGGCCGTAGATTTTAAAGCTCTGGGAATGTTTGGGTTTGTTGAGATGATTTTATTTGTCATTATTTTAACCATTGGTTTTGCATACGCATGGAAAAAAGGAGCGCTCGAATGGCACAGCATAAGATAAATTACCTTCAAGAAGCAGGACTTCCTGTGGCACTGACCACAGTCGATAAACTGGTTCAATGGGGTAGAAGTAACTCGCTTTGGCCACTGACCTATGGGCTTGCCTGTTGTGCGATTGAGATGATGGCAACGGGTGCGAGTCGTTATGACTTTGACCGTTTTGGAACGATTTTTAGAGCGAGTCCTAGACAAGCCGATGTGCTTGTGATTGCAGGAACACTTACCAAAAAACATGCACCGTTTATGAGACGTTTGTACGATCAAATGCCCGATCCAAAATGGGTCATTAGTATGGGAAGTTGTGCCAACACGGGGGGTATGTTTAACACCTACGCAACCGTTCAAGGCGCTGATCGCATTGTGCCTGTGGATATTTATTTACCAGGCTGTGCGCCTCGTCCTGAAACCCTTCAATATGCCCTTATGTTGCTACAAAAGAAAATCCGCACCGAGAAAGCATCACGCAAACTTGCGCCTAAAAGGTTGGTATGATGAGAAGTTACAGCGATAAACACAATGTTCAAAAAAAATCGTATTACAACGATCGTTACTTCGTAGCTCCCCAAATTCCTAAAGAAGCCGTGGAGAGTGATGACGTTTTTGCAAACGATTTATCTGTTTTAAAAGCAAAATTTGAGATTCAAGAGGCCTATATTCAAAAAGGGCAACTGGTTGTTTATATTGACCCAAAAGATAACGTGAGTGTTTTACAAACCCTTAGAGATGAGCTTTCTTATAACTTTTTAAGCGAACACAGTGCGATTGACTGGTTAGCCAAAAGCGGTGAATTTGAAATCTTTTACCAAATGCTCTCTACTTCAAAACGCAAGCGCATGCGCGTGAAATGTTTTATCAAAGAAAAAGAGGTGCTTAAAAGCGTGATTGGCGTTTACAAAAGTGCCGATTGGGCGGAGCGTGAGATGTACGATATGTTTGGCGTCATTATCAGTGGACATCCCTATATGAAACGTCTTTTAATGCCCGATGATTGGTATGACCATCCCCTTCGCAAAACCTATCCATTGCACGGCGATGAAGTGGCGCAATGGTATGAGATCGACAAGATTTTTGGCAAAGAATACCGCGACATCATAGGCCCTGAAGAGCGTGACAGTGCGCGCGTGGATGTGAACGATACGTACCGTTTTGCACATCTCAACCACGAAGTTCCTTTTGGTGCTGAGCCAAGCCAAGAAAAAACAGTGACCGATTACCAAGAAGAGGGTGGCGTGTTTATCGTGAAAAAACTCAAAAAAGAAGACGCTAAAATCTTGAAAGAGAGATATTAATCATGCAAAAAGTCAATCGTCTAAAACCTTTTTTTGAGAATATCGCTTTTGAGCGTGAAGATAACCACATGATCGTCAACTTTGGTCCACAGCATCCGAGCGCCCATGGTCAGCTTCGTTTGATTTTGGAACTCGATGGCGAAAAAGTGAGTAAGGCGACGCCTGATATTGGCTATTTGCACCGTGGTATGGAGAAAATGGCGGAGAATATGATCTACAACGAATTTTTGCCAACAACCGATCGAATGGACTACATCGCCGCAACAGCCAATAACTACGGCTTTGCGCTCTCGGTTGAAAAACTCATCGGGCTTGAAGTGCCACGTCGGGCTAAAGTGATTCGGATGATGCTTTTAGAGCTCAACCGCATCTCTTCGCACCTTTTTTGGCTCGCAACGCATGCGCTTGATGTAGGTGCTATGACAATTTTCCTTTACACTTTTAGAGAGCGAGAGTACACATTGGATTTGATCGAAGATTATTGTGGTGCGCGTTTGACGCACTCTTCGGTGAGAATCGGTGGGGTGCCTCTGGATTTGCCAAAAGGCTGGATTGATGGGCTCAATAAATTTATTAACCATTTGCCACTCGACATTGCAGATTACGAAGGCTTGTTAGATCAAAACCGTATCTGGAAAATGCGTTTGGAAGATGTGGGTGTGGTAAGCCCTGAGCAAGCGCAAAGCTGGGGTTGTAGTGGCCCGATGCTCAGAGGTTCGGGCATTGCATGGGATATTCGCAAAGAAGAGCCGTACGAGCTCTACGACGAAGTGGAGTTTGATGTGCCAGTGAGTACGACCTGTGATAGTTACGGACGGTATAAACTGCATATGGAAGAGATGCGACAGAGTGTTCGCATCCTCAAGCAACTGATTCCAATGTATGCGGAGACCTCGCCTGAAATTATGGCACATGCGCCTCAATATATCTCTGCACCCAAAGAGCAGATTATGACGCAAAATTACTCGTTGATGCAGCATTTTGTCCTTGTGACACAAGGCATGCGTCCACCTGTTGGCGAGGTTTATGTTGCCACGGAATCGCCTAAAGGCGAGCTTGGTTTTTACATCAACTCTCAGGGCGATCCGTACCCTTACAGGTTGAAGCTTCGAGCGCCTAGTTTTTTCCATACGGCACTGTTACAAGAGATTTTAGTGGGTGAATATTTAGCCGACGTGGTTGCGATCATTGGTAACGCTAACATCGTCTTTGGCGAAATTGACAGATAGGAGAAGCACATGCAACGGTATGATTTACGCCATTTAGGGGATGATTTTTACGGACGTATGCTTGAGATCATCGATGAGACTGCTATGGGCGAAGTGTCCATCTTTATGTTTGAGATCGGTGATTTTTCTCCGATCCAAAAAAGTGCGGATGTGATTAAAGAGGCAGGTTGGACACTCATGAACTCGTTGAAGTTCAATGAAGCCGACTGGACGATTGTCGTTAAAAAAGTGAAAAGTGAAGTGGCATAGATGGTCAAAAAGCAATTTATAGAAGCCTTAAATCAGTCAAGTAATGACTCTTTTGCGTTTACATGCAAAGGATTTGATCTTATGATTTGTGTGGGAACACTGCCTTCGCGCCATGACACCACGCTCTTAGAAAAGGTGGGTGCGAGTGAGGCTAAAGTGGTCTATCTCTTTACGATGGAAGATCCTGCTTTGGTTGAAAAAAGTACTTTTTTTAGCCGTTATGAAGTGGGGGCTGAAGAGGGTGTATTGGCACTTCTTGCCAAAAGTTTTCTTTTACATGTAACGCTTCCAGAATCGATCAAAAACTATTTTGAAGAACTCGATGAGGGTTACATCAGTGCGGAGAGCAATCTGGGCGAAGAAGAGATCGAAGAGATTGAAGCGTTGTACCAAGAGGCTAAGAGTGTGCTGATTGTTTTAGGGGATGATGTGATGCGTCATCCAAGAGCTTCTCAGATAGCGCACCTTGCAGGATTGATCGCGACGTTTGGCAAAGCGAAACTCTTGGTTGTGGGCACAACGCCTGAAATGATAACACTATCAAACGATGAGCGTGTGTTAGAAGCGGTTGCAGATCTAAAAAGTTTTGATGGCGTTGTGGTCTATCAGTGCCCTGTAACACAAGAGGGTGAAGAGCAACTTCTCATCGGTTCAGCCCAGTTTCAAATGGCAGCCAAAG
>DBTO01000277.1 GCA_002307095.1 Sulfurospirillum sp. UBA1314 | reverse complement strand
ACAAGCCATGTGGAGAGCAGATGCACTTTGGGTGAGACTTTCTCCCAACCAAAAAACATCACGGCAAAAAAGGTGGACTCTAAGAAGAACGCCATAATACCTTCAATCGCTAGAGGTGCACCAAAAAGATCCCCCACGATCCACGAATAATTCGACCAATTGGTGCCAAATTCAAACTCTAAGATAATGCCTGTGGCGAGGCCTATCGCAAAATTGATCGCAAAGAGTGTCATCCAAAATTTTGTCAATTTTTTCCACTCAGGGTTTTTGGTTCTAACATAGATGCTCTCCATAATAGCAAGTAAAAAAGAGAGTCCTAACGTCAACGGGACAAAAAGCCAATGATACAAAGCCGTGAGCGCAAACTGCGCGCGTGATAACTCAACAAGAAGTGTGTGATCCATAGGGTATACCTTTTATTTTTGCATCAAATGTTCAAGCACAGACGCTGCTCGTTGTGTGTCATCTGAAAAGTGTGTTTGGAGAATATTGGGGAAGAAAAAGAGTTTTAAAACGACAAAGAAAAGGAAGAATTTAATGGCAATAATCGCCCAAAGCTGTTTTCCAACACGCATCTGTTTAAATCCATCTCTG
This sequence comes from Sulfurospirillum sp. UBA1314, assembly GCA_002307095.1. GTDB lineage: Bacteria > Campylobacterota > Campylobacteria > Campylobacterales > Sulfurospirillaceae > Sulfurospirillum. Next base: position 3,202 of record DBTO01000277.1, on the reverse strand, counting down.
TAGAAAAAAATGATCTGCTTAATCCAGTCCATTTTTATAACCTTTTTTTCTTATTATAATAAGTAATAGCTAATATTAATTAAACCAAACGCCTCAATATCACGATTGAGGCGAAAAAGAAGGGAATTTTTATCCTTAATGATGGGCGCAGGTATGATTTGGGTCAATTTTAACTGTTTCACCCGCTAAGAAATCTCTCAATGCGTCTTCAACACTCTCATTTTTGTCATCAAAATAAACATCAACATTAACCGCCAAAAACTTTTTCAAAGGCTCACCACCAATGCCTGAAACCACCAGCGTATCTGCACCAAGGGCATGTATATTTGCTACAGCATTAGCGCAGCCTCCCGTTACATGACCAGGGTTTTTATGCACTTTTACCTCTTTAACCAGACCCTCTTCCACAATAACTGCCGTATAAAACGTTGCTTTGCCAAAATGTGCGCCTCTTTTTGCCCCAAGACCTTCATCTTTCATCGTTGGAAATATAATCGTCATTTTTAATCCTTTTTGTTTCAATGTTTTTTATTTTTTAGTGTCCACAGCCACAACCGCCACTATGATGACCTTCTTCGTCATGATGATGGTCACCTTCGCCTAAAAGTTTCATATAATTTACAACATTTACTTTTTCAAGTGTTTCATCCTCCACCTGCTTTAAAGCATCGTGAAGCATAATTCTCTCTTTGCCAACATAGTAAACTTCTATATCTGCGTTTAAGAGCGCATGAAAAGGTTTTTCACCCACATGGTTAAGTAAAACCTTCTTTACACCTAAACTTTTGAGCCAAGGGACAACATTCATACCTCCATCAGCCATACATTTATGTGTTGTGATACGTTTTTGATTGTCAATCAAACTAAAATACTTTGCTTTCCCAAAAAGAGATGCTATAACATCGCCTTTTTCTGTTTTAACAGGTACTGCTACCATAGTTAACTCCTTTAATGAGCATATGACCAAAATAATACTATTATAATGAACATATGTCAAGTATTTTTAAATCATGTTATAATGACTAATAAATAATATGAAGGAGATTTATGGCACGGCAAAAATGCAAACGTTTTACCTCTTTTAGACCACCATGTTGCCAATTTCATCCCAATAATATCAAACCTGCGAAAGAGTCTATTACTCTTTTGAGTGAAGAAGTTGAGGCCCTTTATTTGATGGATTTATTGGAGTTGTACCAAGAAGAAGCTGCTCTTAAGATGGAGGTCTCACGTCCTACTTTTGCACGCATTATAAAATCTGCACGTCATAAAGTAGCTTTAGCCATTCTTGGAGGACATACATTACATCTTGAAAACAGTAAAGAGCGTTATGTGGTTGCATTGTGCAGTGAAAGCGAAACTTCACCTTACATTGGATTAAGCCCAAAAAGCAAATACATTCATTTTTTTACACTTGATAATCATCAGATAAGTGAGCAACACTTCATCGAAAATCCTCTATTCAGAGATGCCAATGCTAAACCTCCCTTATTGCTGAGTGAACTTTTTGTGAATCATCGTGTCAATATTTTTATAACAGGTACTATTGGGCAAGGATTCAAAAGCACGCTTTCTGCGAAAGGAATACCCGTGCTTTTGAAAGAAATAATTACAGAGGAAGAGATTAAAGCACTTTGGTAGGTTACGCTACCAAAGCTTTTGCCCATGTTTCCATCAAAGCATGCATCTCTTCTTTCGGCGCTTCCATAAATTCAATAATAAAGCTATCTTCAAATTCACAAACAGCAATACTACGTGGTCGTACTGCTAAAATTTTTGTATTTGGGATAGCAGGTCCAAAACAAAATATAATGTTTTGAGCCTCTTTTAGTCCTTCCATAATTTCACCACCTAGTGCTTTTGTGTGCCCATAATGATCAAAAATCGCAATAAATTTTGCAACAGGGTGTGATTCAATTTTTGCCTTAAAATAAGCAATAATCTCAGCCACATTCGTATAAGAGATTTCACTTTTTTGCAAAGTCAACGTGAAAACGGGGTATTTATCCATAAAAATAGTTTTTTTCATAAAATATATCCTTTAAAATTAAAATAATGTGTCTATTCTTGAACGCAGATTTCACCTTTTTGCATATGCAATAAGGTCTGATAAATAACAATACCAATAATGACAGTTGTCACAGCGACCATCGTATAGGATAAAACAAGCAACATAAAATCATGTGTTTCATGGTACATCAGCATCGCGCTTATAGCCATAGCGGCAAGAGGAAAAACAAATGCCCACCATGAGATAAAAAATTTGATTTTGACAAAATTTTTATACATAAAGGCAACCAAAAGTGTAAAGAAAAGTGCTAGATTAAAGAGCATGGTTGCAAAAAAATCAATAGTCCCAAACATTTTATAGTAGGCAATAAACCCAACCGCAGGCGGCGCAATAAGAATAAACATGGTTGGCATAAACTTCACGGCCAATTGATGGTGAAAGATGATGCGATTGAGCAAAATAGCAAAAAGGATCACCCAAAAGAAGATACCACAGCTAAAAAAGTACATGAGCACGCCTTGGCTCGCAAACCCAACACCACCGACAGGAACCAGTACATTGCCTACCACGGGGATAAACCACGCAGGATTGGAATGGTCTAGCTCTTGATTGTTATTGATCCAAAAAGAGATGGTGTGCATGGTGAGGTAAAAATGAACTCCTGCTCCACCATACCAAAAAAGAGCCGCAACGCTCACATTTACCTCTTTGTAAATAATTGCTAGCATCAACATCGAAATGGAAATCGCCGCAAAAAAATTAAGCCTTACAGGGTGCGAAAATTCCTTTTTGACGATTGCTGAATATTTAATGTATTTACCAAAATAGATCAAAGAGATCACCACAAACAGTACCGTTGAAAGCACCATTAATACAGTTCCAATCATCTCACTAAATCCTAACCAAAGTGCCGCTTTTTGGTACATAATGGTTAAGCCACTTAGTCCCATAACCATCGCATACATCATGATGGGAAAGAATTTTACTCTATTGCTCTCACACACAAGAACCTCGTCCACTGATACTCCTAATTATAACTTTTAATATATATAATTATAAGAATATACTTTTATTAATTAGAAAAGTATAAATAAATAGGGCTAGGTTTTAGCATTAATGCAATCGTGTGGAAGGATTAAAGTGTACGCTTCAATCCAAAGTGTGGAATTAAAAAAGAGAGTCCTTTAAAAT
>DBTO01000133.1:6747-13533 GCA_002307095.1 Sulfurospirillum sp. UBA1314 | reverse complement strand
TCCATACTCCTTAAAAGAAGATTAAAAATAACGCTCTCTAAATACTTTTTTATTTCCGCTAACAATGATTAATTTTTCGTTTACTCTCTTACCATATAATAGCGAACTCAAAAATTGCATTTGTGCTTTTGAATTTGATAGAATGCATTTTGATTTTACGTATTTAATTAAGGAGAAAATCACATGGGACTGTATGATCGAAATTACATACAACAAAATACACACGAGAATACTTATGAACATACAAGGGTCGATGAAAGTTCATTAGGCGCTTTTATTAAACAAACTTATCAGCTTTTTGCTGCTTCGTTGCTTGCTGCAAGTGCAGGAGCCTATGTTGGAATTGGAATGGCAAGTGCCATTGCTTCTTGGTATTGGGGTCTTGTTATTTTAGAGTTTGTCTTCTTATTTGGACTTTTTGCGGCTAAAAAGAAAGCTGGACTTAACATGGTACTTCTTTTTGGTTTTACGTTTTTAACAGGGTTAACACTCACTCCGCTTCTTTCAAGTATTCTCGGGATGAAAGGTGGCGCAAGTATTGTAGCAAATGCCTTTATCTTGACAACAGTTGCCTTTGGTGGACTTTCTGTGTTTGCAATGAATACGAAAAGAGATTTTTCATCAATGGGCAAAATGCTGTTTATCACCTTAATTGTAGTAGTGGTTGCAGGCATCATCAATATCTTTTTCCATAGCCCAATCTTACAATTAGCCATTGCTAGTGTTAGCTCTATTTTGTTCAGTGCGTTTATTCTTTACGATACACAAAATATCATCCGAGGTGCTTATGAAACACCAATTGAAGGTGCAATTGCTCTGTATTTAGATTTCTTAAACCTCTTCATCTCATTGCTTCAAATTCTTGGAATTTTTGGCTCCCGCGACGAATAAGCTTTCGTTTAGATATAAAAAAAGGGGCGAAAGGATTTAATCCTCCGCCCCTTTTTACGTTTACATGTAAAGCCTCTAACCTAAAGGTTCATTGACTTTAATCTCGCATTTACTGCTCTTATCACATTTGATATTCGCATCAAAGTAGAAGATCTTACTCACATCGACTTTGGCATCTTTAAGTTTCAAGAAGGCTTCCATCGATCTTCCTCCAGCGGAGCAGTTCATAATCACCACTTTACCTTTTGGAAATTTTGCGGCAAATTCAGTTGCACTGAGTTTTCCTGCTTCGATATTGATGGCACCTTTAATGTGCCCATTCGCAAATTCTCCTGCGGTTCTCACATCTACAATGGCAACATTAGCAGGGATTTTATCACTCGTAATCAGTGCTTTATACCACTCTCCATCCACGGTTCCTTCATCTTCACCCAGTTTGATACCTTCTACAAAAGCATCTTTTTTAGGTGCTGAGGCGACTTCTACTTTTTTAGCTCCACCGGCTGTAGTTTGAAGTCCTGCTTCTTTCCATTCGGGGTATCCACCGGCGTAAACACTAATTTTTGTGTAGCCAAACTCTTGGAGTTTTTTGGCTAAGTTATGCGATTTTGCACAACTGTATCCTTCACAGAAACTGACGATTGGGGTTGTTTTATCGATGGGTAAACGACCTTTTAGTTTATCGATCTCTTCATCACTCATATAAAGCGATCCTGGAATGGTTCCTGCCATGTATTTTGCATACGGTCTTGCATCCATAAAGAGAGCACTATTGTTTTTGAAAACGGATTGTGCTACAGGAAGTCCAATTTCTGGATAATTTTTAGTGATCCATTCTGGTTCACCGGCTTGGTATAACTTGACATTGGTAAAACCATGTTCTTTCAAATAACCTGCTACGATAGGACTTTTTTCACAATCCCATCCACCACAAAAGACGATGATCTCTTTATCTTTAGCCACTTTATCCAGTTGTACTATATATTTATCGATTTGGGTATCGGGAATATTCAAACTGGAGGGAATCGTACTGGCTAAATATTTTGGATTGGGACGAGCGTCGATCAAAAGGGCTTTGGCACCATCTCTGGTTCCATTACCTATGGCTGCTTTAACGTAGGCATAATCCACATTTTCAAGTTTAAATTTTTCCATCAACTCTTTTACATGTAAAGATGGTCCTGTTAAAACCTGAGCACTAGTAGAGGGTGTTATGTCAGATTGTTTCTCAGCGCATCCACTGAGCAATAGCCCTGCTACAATCAGACTACTGGCAAAAATTTTTAATTTCATCTTCTCTCCTTTTTGGGGTTTAATTAATGCTGGTTAGTTTCATCTAAATTAAATACTTTATCGGCAACATAATACAAAAATAGTGCTAAACCAATACCACCAAAGCCTATGGCAAACTCAGCCGCGGAGGGAAAATACTCCACAAAAGTGGGAGCAACTTGATATTCGGAGCGTTTGAGCGTGGTCATAGGATAGAGTAATGTGTCATGCACCAAGTCATAGCGCATAAAAAAAATACCCACCATCCCTGAGATAGAGGCATACACGGTTGCTTTAATCGCTTTGGCGTTGCTGAGCAAAATAATCATAAAGGGAATCAACATCCCTAAAATCAACTCGCCAAACCAAAAATTTGGGTGTTTGACCGCATGCAAAATCGTCTCAGCGCGCTCTGGCATATCGCCATACAACGCCGTGATAATTTTCCACGCTTCAAAGAAAATAAGCACGGCTAAAAGCATGCCTAAAATTTTTGAAAGTTTCACAAGCATCACGCTGATTTTTTCAGGGAAATTCATTTTATAACGAAATCCATACATTAAAAAGATCAAATAACACCCTGTGATCATCGCTGAGAGAATAAAATAGACAGGGTAAAAAACACCGTTGGCAGAAGGACGTGAAACCAAAAAGCCAAAAACAGCGCCAAGATTCGAGTGTGCGGCAAGCCCCACTAAGAGTCCACAAATACCAAAAATTTTAGAAAACGTGTGGTTGACCTTAATCGCTAGAAAGAAAAACTCTAAACAGATAAAGGTCAGATAGAGTCCATAAAGCGTTCCCATCCACCAAATAGCTGATGTCAAACCGGGGGTTAAAACATTGTAAATCAACATTGTCATGGGATGACCAATTTCCAAACCAATGACCGCAAAACCTGAACTGATCGTAATAATCGCACCTGCGATCGCACGTTTACCGATTTGTTGAAACTCAGGAATGCCAAAAACATGCCCGATTGAGGAGATAATACAAAGCCCCGTGCTGGATACGACAAAGAAAACGTACATCGCAATCAGTAATCCCCACGGATGTTGTCTCGTGACATTGTAAACATGGTGCCCGTGCAAGATGTACGCAACCGCACCTGCCATAAACGCTGCTAAAAGTGCTACGGTTGTCACTGCCATCACCACATTGAGAGGTGTTTTTTCAAAATAAAAGAGTTTTTTCAAAGAAAGTGTTTGCATCATAAACTCCTACAAGATATAAAATAATTTTGGTTTCGTACCCAAGTGCTCTTTCACTTGGCGGTACTCTTTGTTAGCAAGCAATAGAGAAATCTCGCTGTTTGGATCGTCTAAATCACCAAATACCCGAACTTTTGTTGGGCAGGTTGCTTGACACGCTGTGGTTGTTTCACCTGCGGCTAAACGTGTGTCGGAGCAGAAAGTACATTTATCGACCGTATTGGTGCGATTATCGACATAACGCGCATCATACGGACAGGCGTTGATACAATAGGTACACAAGATACATTTGGTTGGATCCACCATCACCATGCCGCCTTCGCCATAATAGGTCGCATTGGTCGGGCACACTTGTTGGCAGGGCGCATTATCACAATGTTGACATTGGCTTGGATGATAGGTTTGTGACGCAATCGAGATGTTCGGGAATTGACCCTCCGCCTCTTTAACGCCGACCCAAATACGGTAATGATCGGGTAAAAGTAAAACGCCATTTTCTTCTTTACATGCACTTTCACATGCTCTACAATTAATACAATTTTTGTAGTTGAGTGCCATTCCATAACGTGCCATGATTAAACCTTTCTAATTTCTACGATGGTGTCGTGAAGACAGGTTGATCCGTGCATCGGCTCAATGCCGTCTTCGATAATAGCAGCATCATTACCGCCATTGTTGTACCCAAGACTCAACGCCGTTGAGTAAACCCCAAACCCATGCACAAAAAAGAGGGTATCGGGTCCAATTTTCTCTGTCGGATACGCTTTAATCGTTGTTTTGCCAATTTTGCTAGAGACTTCAAGCTTATCGCCAAACTTAATGCCTAGTTTTTCAGCGACGCGTTTATTGATCCACGCGTAGTTTTGAGGTACAAGATTGAGAAGCATTCGGTTATTGGCTGTTCCTGATTGGGTAAATTGCGCGTGACGCCCTGTGATAAAACGAAATTTACCAGAAGGAATTGCCATCTCGTACTCACTTTTCCAAACAGGCATCGCATCAATTCCCTTTTTAGCTAAAGCTGGAACCGAACACTCGATTTTGCCTGATGGTGTTGCAAACTTGTTATTTTTAACGGAATAGGCACGTTTGGCTTCAGGATAGTACTCATACTCATTCACACTTATTTTTTTGAAGTATTCATTCATATTCGGGTAAAAAACACCTTTTTCTTTGAGAATGTCTGCAGCCCCTTCGTATTTTTCAACGGCATGGACATTAAGCTCTGCTTGATCGTGTTCAAACGGTTTAGTAAGATCAAAGTCTGCATAGACTTTTTCTTCACCATCCTCTTCGATTGCGCTCTGTACGTCTTCATCGTATTTTTTGGTTATTTCAAAAAGAGGTTTGCTAAGCACTGCACTCAGCCCTCGCATGATTTCCATGACGGGTTTACTCTCAAACATCGGGTCGACGACTTTATTGCGTTGCGCGATGGAAGGCTCAATGCCGCCGTACGAAACGACAGGATCGGTACGCTCTAAGTAGGTACACTCGGGTAAAATCACATCACTGAGCATCACGGTATCGCTTGGCATCGTATCGATCGTGACGACAAGGTCTAATTTTTTCAAAAACTCTGCTGTTTTGGCATTGTTCGGCATATTTTGCATGGGGTTGTGTTTGTAGTTAAACAGGGCTCGAATCGGATACGGACTTCGGTTTTCCAAGACCATATTGCGAAACGCGACCCATGACCCAGAACCGCCTACAACGGCTGCCTCATTTTGCTCAATTCTTGACTTTGCTTGGGCGTACATTGGAGCTACCGCGTCATGCTCAACCAGTGGCAAGCTTTTACCAAAACAGATGCCACCTTTGACATCAACACCGCCCCCTAGAGCTGAGAAAATCGCTTGAGCGCGACGGAGTTGGAAGTCATTTTTAGACCATGTCGTACGTCTGCCTTGGTAATAGATCGCTTGAGGAGCATTTGCCATAAAATCACGAGATACTTGATAAATATCTTTGGCTTTGATGCCCGTAATCTTTTCTGCCCACTCTGGCGTGTAGTTATTGTTTAAAATGTGATTTTTGTACTCTTCAAAACCATTGAAATAATTTTCCACAAAGGCTTTATTGTATCGCTCTTCTTTGATCGCTACATACGTGAGAGCAAGCACAAACGCTAAATCCGTTCCTACATTAATGGCGAGCCATTTATCGCTTTTCGCGGCGGTGTTGGTAAAGCGAGGATCAACCGTGATCAGCTTCGCACCTCGTCCCGTGGTACGTTTAAAAAAGTCCATGGTATCGGGAGTGACAATCGCTTCCGCACGATTGGCGCCTGCCATAATGACGTATTTGGCATTGTCCAAATCAGCTTGTCCATACCCACCGATTGTCAGAGAATAGCCTGAAACAGTAGTTGCAAGACATAAGCTGGCATGATTTAAAAAGTGAGAAGAGCCAAACATCGTAAAGAAGCTTTTAAAGGTGTGTTCTGCCATACCTTCACCCGCACAAAAGGCGACGGTGGAGCGGTTATCTTTCTCCTCTTCCAAAATTTTGGTGAGTTTTTCATTGATGTAAGCATACGCTTCGTCCCAACTGACGCGCTTAAACTTACCACTTCCTTTTTCACCATCGCGAATCAATGGATATTTGAGACGATCAGGATCGTACAGAGCTTGAATGCCCGAATTTCCCCGTGCGCAAAGCATATTGCGTGATTTGGGAAACAGAGGGTTTGGATCGAGTTTTTCAACGACACCATTGCGGACATGCGCAATCGCCGCACATTTATTGACACACATTTCACAGAGTGTTGCTATCTTTTTATCTTCATTGCCAACTTTTTTGGCTGGGGTTGCGGCACTTGCCATCATAGAAGAGGAACTCATACTCACTCCTCCAGCGATGGACATCGCCACACTTCCTTGAAGAAATCTCCTTCGTGAGATCTCTACTTTCATCGCGTCTCCTTGTTCTCTTTTGCCTTTAAGTTTTGTACTCTCAAACTGCGTTTAAATGTACATCTTGTTCTATCCATTGTAAAGGTTCTATCTTAGAAAGAACTTACAAAAGGTAAAAAAAAGTAGTATAAATACAAAATTGTAGTATAAAACGCCTATTTAAGGAGATTTATACCGTGTATATTGGAGGAAAATTTAACGCATAAAGGGCTATAAAGTAAATTTTTATAAACTTTTTATGGAGTTTTTTTCTTTTTTTAGTTAAAAAAATATCTAAAAATTAAATTTATTTACTTAAGCTTAAGTGCTATTTGAAGGTGTTTTTATAAACTAAGGTTATATTTTATTAACCTTTTGAGACATTTTTGACACTCCCCAGATGAAAAGAACCTCAAACTCAAGGTAGGCATGCGGATAATTGTGAATGAGCGCTTTGGTTTGTGCCACATTCAAACGTCTTTTTCCGCCACTGACCCCACTTTTTTTGATGTAGCGAA
>DBTO01000133.1:0-6502 GCA_002307095.1 Sulfurospirillum sp. UBA1314 | reverse complement strand
ACCCCACTTTTTTTGATGTAGCGAAAGGCGGAGCGATTGTCGTCAAAAAAGAGACGATACGTTTTGATTTCATGTTTACATGTAAAGAACTTTTCAAACAGGACTATCAGGTTTTTTGCATTGGGCAAGAACGATGTGAGTCCACTCACATGGTAAATGGTTTCAAAGGTTTTATCGGTAAAAATGGCAAACGCGCCCTCTTTACATGTAAGACTCATTTGAGCAATTAACGCCTCAATGTCGCTTGCCCATTGCAGGGCAGATGAAGAGATCAACAGTTCATAGGGTGGGGTTAAACGAGCGAAAAGCGTGGGCGATTCAAAGTCTTCGCAGAGAATCTCAACCTCGTTACATGTAGGATGGAGTTCGCACATCCCCTGCGCACTGTCTACCCCTGTAAAATGCGTTATTTTCCAAGGGATATGTTTAAAAACTGCCCCACTCCCACACCCCAAATCTAAAATGGTTTGAGGCATTGAAGTAATGTGCGCAATCAAATAACGCGCGATCTCTTGCTGCAGGGCGGTATGGTCATCATAACGATGGGCATTTTTGGAAAATTCTTTGGTATGTTGTGCGATCATTGCGGTTGAAATACCCACTCTTTTTTGGAAAAGTATACCCTCCTCTGGCTAAAAAATGACTGTTTGATCTTTACATGTAAAGCGAAACAGAGGTGTCAATAGGAGTTTAAGAAATCTTTTCATAAAATTAGGAAGTACACTCAAAAAAGCGCTCCATGACGTGCAACAAACTCTATGCGCGAACACGCATGATAGGAACATGCTAGACCATGCAAAAAAGCCTCATACAACTTCTTTTTACCTTTATGGTCATGGCTGGCTGCATTCTAGGCTATCTCTCGTTTAACCATTTTTGGCAACCTTTTGAGCACAAGATCAAAGATTTGATGCTTGAAAGCCGTGGAGAGATACAAGGCGATGAAACTATTGTGATCATTGACATCGATGAAAGAAGCCTCAAAGCGCTTGGTCAATGGCCATGGAGCCGGGATAAAATCGCAACGATTTTACACAATCTCAGCAACCTTGGCGTGGCGATGATCGGGCTCGATGTTGTGTTTGCCGAAGCAGATAATAGTTCGCCGCACAGAGTGTTAGCTAAGCTTGGATTGCCCTCCAACGATGTGCCCAATTTCGATGCCATTTTTGCCCAAACCATTGCAGAAACACCTACCATCGTGGGCTATGTTTTTGCGCTTTCCCCCGATTCCATAGAGCCAGAAGGTCGCCCAAAATCCGCAGCAATCATCGTCGAGCAAAACCGTCCAACGCACTCATCGCTTATCAAACCGTACCGCGCTATTTTAAACATTGAGCCGGTTCAAAAACAGGCGTATTCGAGTGGTTATTTCAACACGATTCCCGATAGCGATGGGATTGTGCGCAGCATCCCTTTGGTGATGGAGTACGACGGGGTGCTTTACCCCTCCCTCAGCCTTGAGATGGCGCGTATCGCACTTGGAGAGAAGAAAATCCGCATCGTTTACGACGAGAGTGGGCTTCGTCAGATTGAGATGGGAGAACATCGTATTCCCACCGATTTTTTTGGACGGTTGATGGTGAATTACCGCGGAAGTCAACACAGCTACGAGTACATCTCAGCAGTTGATGTTTACAATAACACCATTGATGCCTTACATGTAAAAGATAAAATCGCGCTTGTGGGCACCTCCGCAGCAGGACTGTTGGATCTGCGAAGTACGCCCTTTGATAGCGTTTACGCCGGTGTGGAGGTGCATGCCAACGCGATTGATAACATCGTGCATCACGACTACATCGCCAAACCCACTTGGACACGAGGGGTTGATCTTTTGAGCATCGTCCTGCTCTGTTTCATCACCTTTGCCATTTTGCTTCTTCCAAGTGCCTTTTTCAGTTTTATGGCGCTCATCGCACTCAATCTGACCATCGTTCTAACCCACTACTACAGTATGATCTACCAAGGCATTTTGTTCAACACGATTTTACCCCTAAGCGCAATCAACCTTCTGTTTATCATCGGACAAGCGATTAACTATTTTTTAGAGATCAAGCAAAAAGAGCTGATCAAACATAAATTTGCCAGTAAAGTCAGCCCTGCGGTTATGAATAACATTCTCGCAAGCAACGATGACATTTTGCAAGGGGTGGAAAAAGAGATCACGATCTTTTTCTCTGACATACGAGGCTTCACCGCTATTTCAGAAGCAGCAGGTGATGCAAAGTCGCTGATTCATCTGATGAACGCCTATATGGATCCGATGAGCCAGATGATTATTCACAACGGTGGTACGGTCGATAAATTTATTGGTGACGCTATTATGGCGTATTGGAACGCTCCACTTAGCATGGAAGATCACGCCGATAAAGCCGTCCATGCAGCACTGGAACAGCTTCATTATCTAAGCTCCCTCAACGCAAAGCTCAAAGCCAATCTTGAGTTCGCAACGATCGCGTCGATGGCAGAAGCACAACATATCCCCATAATCGACATCGGCATTGGGATTAACACGGGTGTTGCCATCGTAGGAGAGATGGGAACGAGCAGTCGCAGCGACTATACGGTCATTGGCGATGCGATCAACCTAGGCTCGCGTCTTGAGTCGTTGTGCAAATACTACCATTCGCACCTGACGATTTCACATTTCACCAAAGCCAGACTCAAGGGTGCTTACATCTTTCGTTTTTTGGATTTGGTGACCGTCAAAGGCAAACATGAGCCTGTTGAAGTGTGGCAGATTCACGATTTTGATACACCACAAACAGAGCCCCTTTACGACGTAAGTTATGAAGCCCTCCAAGAAGAGCTCAGGCTCCACCATGAAGCGATAGCCCTTTACCAAGAGGCGCGTTTTGCTGAAGCACTCACGCGTTTTGAAGCACTGAATCAAAGAGAGCAGACAACCAATGAAGCCATTTATGGCATCTATTGTGAGCGTTGCGCGCACTATATTGCCTTTCCGCCTCCTGCATTTAACGGTGTCTTTGTACACACGACCAAAGGATAAGTATGAGTTTTATTCGCATTTTAGGTGCGCAAGGTAGCAGATCCCAAAACGCCTTTACCACCTGCATTCAGGTAAGTCGCCATACGCTAATTGACGCGGGCAATATCATGCACGCACTGGGTGAAGAGGCGTTACATGTAAACCGTATTTTTTTCTCCCATGCCCATTTAGACCACATCATCGACACGGCATTTTTGATCGACCATTTTTTCACCAAACGCAGTGAAACACTCTACCTCTACGGACTGCCTCATACCATTGAAGCCTTACAAAACCATCTCTTCAATGACGTTCTTTGGCCCGATTTTAGTCACATTTATCTGCCAAATTCCACCACGCCTGCGCTCACCTATGTTGAAATAGAGCCCAATCAATCCTACGCCATTGAAGAGGGCATCACGCTCACCCCATTTTTAGCCAACCATACGGTGCCGTGTTGCGGTTACATGATCGAAAAAAACGGTAGCGGCGTGCTTTTTTCAGGCGACACCTTCCAAAACGAAGCGCTTTGGCACAAGCTCAATGAAACGCCCTCCATCAAAGCGCTCATCATCGATGTCTCGTTCCCCAACCACTTTGTCAAAGTTGCGACCGAGAGTAAACACCTCACGCCCCAGTTTCTTGAACAAGAGCTCAAACAGCTCACCCGCACCGATCTTAAACTCTACATCAACCATCTTAAACCGCTGCATGCGGCGTTGATTATTCACGAGCTAGAAACCATTGGCATTGAAGAAGCGCTGGTTTTGCGCGATGGCGAAAGCATTGATCTCTCCTCTGGCGCACTGCATCGTCCTTTAAGCACTCCAAAAAATGATGAGCGCGTTCAAAAACTCACCGAAATTGGTACCGCCCTCTCTGCCAGTGAAAACCTTGATGTGCTCTTAGAGATGATCGTCACCGAAGCGAAAAATCTTACGTATGCGGATGGGGGAACGCTCTATCTACTGGAAAAAGAGCAGCTGCATTTTAAAGTGGTGCAAACCGACTCGCTGGGCATTAAAATGGGAGGAACGAGTGAGAAAATCACATGGTCGCCACTGCCGTTGCATCTTGAAAATGGTGCGCCCAATAAAGCGATGGTTGCGATCACCTGCGCGCTTGAAAACCGTTTGATCAACATCGCGGATGTGTATGAAGCCATTGGATTTTCCTTTGATGGGACGAAGAAATTTGACCAAGGTACGGGGTACCGCTCCAAATCGATGTTGGTTATTCCCATGCGAAACCACGAACAAGAGATCATCGGTGTGCTACAGCTGATCAATAAAATAGATGCGCAAACCCATGAGGTCACCTCGTTTGATCATGAAGATGAAAAAATCACTCTCTCGCTGGCATCCCAAGCCGCCATTGCCATCACCAACACTTCGCTGATTCAAGGGCTTGAAACGCTTTTGGAGTCTTTTTTGAAAAGCATCCTCATTGCAATCGGTAAAAAATCGCCTTACACCGCAGGACACGTCAAACGCATGGTAAAACTGAGTGTCATGCTCGCCGAAGCGATTAACCATGACACAAGCGTCTACGCACACAAACACTTCAACAGCGACGAGATCAAACAGATCAATTTTGCTGCTCTGATGCACGACATCGGCAAACTCGCAACGCCTGAATACGTAATGGATAAAGCCACCAAACTCCAAACCTTGTTTGATCGTGTTGAGCTTGTTGAGAGTCGGATTCAGATGATCGAAAAAGCGTTACATGTAAAGTTTTTGGAAGATAAATACGCCCTTTTAAAAGAGAATCCAGACGAAAATGTGAGGCTTCTCGAAACACAGTATCAAGAGAAGATTGCAACCTTGCATGCGACGTCCAAACTGATCCAGACAAGTAATAAAGGCGACACACCTCTCAGCGATGAAGCCATAGCGCAGATTCAGGCACTTGCAACCCAAACATGGCAGATTGGGAACGAAACCTATACGATTTTAAGTGCGGATGAAGCGCATCATTTAAGCACGCAAAGTGGTACGCTGACGTTTGAAGAGCGCGAAATCATCAATGCCCACGCCAAGCTCAGTGTCGATATTTTAAACCGCCTCCCGTTTCCCAAAAAATACCGCCAAATCCCTCAAATTTCAGGCAATCACCATGAAAAACTCAACGGCAAAGGCTATCCGCAAGGACTTCAAGGCGATGAGATCAGCTTTGAAGCGCGCATCTTAGCCATTGCCGATATTTTTGAAGCTTTAACGGCGAGTGATCGACCTTATAAAGCAGGTATGCCCCTCTCAGTGGCAATGAAGATTCTCTACGCGATGGCACAAGAGGGTGAACTTGATGTCGATCTTGTGAAATTTTTCTACACCTCAGGCACCTATTTAGCGTACGCCAAAGCCTTTTTACCGCAGCGTAGCATCGATGAGATCGTCCTTGATTTTGAGACGTCTTAAGGGCACGAAGGTCACTTTAACGATTTTTTAACCCGTTTTGGGTATAATCCTTAGTTCTACATTATTTAAAAGACAAAGGACTTCCCTTATGACCTCCGTTTTATTGGTTTTACAGTTTGTATTAACCGCTATTTTAACTGTCTCTGTACTGCTTCAAAAAAGCTCCTCTATCGGTCTTGGTGCTTACAGTGGAAGCAATGAATCCCTTTTTGGTGCAAAAGGACCAGCAGGTTTCATGGCAAAATTCACCTTCATTGTAGCCATCTTGTTTATTGCAAATACGCTTACATTAGGTTATTTTTACAACCAAGATAAAAAAGTATCAATCGCTGAAGATATTAAAATTGAAAAAAGCGTTGTACCAAGCGTTCCAGCTCCCGTAACAACAGCACCAGCAGCCCCTGAAGCGCCAACGTCTAAATAACTCACGCATGAAATCTTTTTGGCTTGTATTGAGTTTGAGCCTGAAGCTATGGGCAAGTGTCCTTAGCTTCATCTCCCATCGTTTGAACGATTTTAGGGATCTCAATGCAACGCTTAAAGTGTTATCTAGAACGTTTGATCACGTTTCTGACCGTAGCGATGAAATGATCTCGCTTAAAAAACAGATGCGATTCCCTCGCATCCTAAAAATGACCCCAAAGTATATAAATCATTGCCTCCACAGGCAATAAAATTTCAACGAAACTACGTGTAAAGGATAAATATGGAACTCAGTAAAATCTATGCTGAACAAAAAGAGCATATGGAAAAATGTATCGCGGCACTCAAACGTGACTTTATGACGATTCGTAGTGGCAAGGTCTCCACCACTATTTTAGACAACATCCATGTTGATTACTATGGAACACCGACCGGCCTTAGCCAAGTAGCAACCGTTTTAACCACCGATGCAACGACGATTACGATTTCTCCGTGGGAGAAAAAGATGCTCAAAGAAATCGAAAAAGCGATCATGCAAGCCAACATCGGGGTCAACCCAAACAACGATGGCGAAACCATTAAACTTTTCTTCCCTCCAATGACAACAGACCAACGTAAAGAGGGTGCCAAACAAGCCAAAGCAATGGTCGATAAAGCCAAAATCGCGATT
>DBTO01000054.1:4527-5630 GCA_002307095.1 Sulfurospirillum sp. UBA1314 | reverse complement strand
TCGCCATCGGATTGGACGGATCGACGGTAAGATGATCGGCGAGCATAAGGAAAAATCGCACAAAAGGGTTCTTAGCGATTTGCGTGTTGATGATAAACACAGGCGAAACAGGCAACATCACCCCTAAAATCAAACCGTCTAAAAACGACTGATGGTTGGCAATGATGAGCATCGGCTCGGCTCGGTTGGCTGTAAAATGCCCCTGAACACGTAGTTTAAATAAAAAACGAAGGATGATGCGAAGTGCTGTTTTGATCATGTTAGTTTCCGTGTAGATAATCTAAGACATTGCTAAACGTCGCTTCTAAAAGCGGTTTATTGACCCAAAACCAAACCTCTTTGCCGATTTTCTCGCTTAAAAGCACTTCGGCTTGATGGAGGATTTTGAGATGATGTGAAACAGTGGTGCGCGCCAAAGGAGAAACTTCAGCGATCTGCCCCGCATTGAGGCGCTCTCCATCTTCAAAGAGTAAAAGAATTCTTTGACGATGCGCGTCGCCTAAAGCCATAAAAATGGCTGACATCGGTTTCCATTCTAGCGGTAAATCTTTCGCGTAGTGTGTTTGCATCTTATATTCCTAAATGTTTAAGTTTATCGACATAATAATCTTTTTTGTCTTAATTATTTCTTAGGGAATGGTGGGATTGGGCTTTACATGTAAGATTTTCCGATAATTGGCATAGATGGGATTATTCGCAGGAAAATAGACCAACATCGCTTTGGCATAGCGATCAAAAACGTTCTTCTCTTGGGCGATGCAAATGCGTTTTAAAAGCGCTATGTCGTAACTGTTCCACACCGTTGTAAACGGCACAGGGTAGTCGCTTCCAAAGAGCAGTTTGGCGTGAATATCGGTTTGCGTGGAAAGATGACGCAATACTTTGGCGCGCACGGGAGTCAACAAAGCCGAAACATCGGCGTAGAGGTTATCGTGTGTTTTGAGCATCTCAAGCAGGGTGAAATAGTCCTCGTTAAAGCGTTTGGGGTTGGACGAGAGCGCTTTAAAGATGTGACGAGGCTCGTAAGAAAGTGCCATGTGTGCGCAAATGACTATTACACCGACTTCTAAAGGTTGTTGCAGCATCTCGATGCTCTCGCAGAT
>DBTO01000054.1:0-4300 GCA_002307095.1 Sulfurospirillum sp. UBA1314 | reverse complement strand
ACACCTACGTCCAAAGGTTGGCGCAGCATCTCGATGCTCTCGCAGATTTTATCGGAATGCACGCTGCTCTCGCTCCCCACATGCACGATCAATGGCAGATCAAGCGCCACAAGTTTTTCAAAATAAGCACGGTATCGCGTTTCTCGTGTATCAACACCCCAATAATTTTGCAAAAACTTTGCCCCTTTAAAGCCTAAAGCGTGGTACTTTTCTATGAGTTCCAACGCGTCAGGTCGTTTGGGATTGATGGAGAAAAAGGGGATGATGAGCTCTGGAAACTGTGCGTACAGCGCCGCCACATCTTCATTGCTTGCGCAGACGGTTTTATCTCGGTGGAGAACATTGCCCTCATCATCGACCTTCGCATCGACGCCAAAGAGTACGATTTTCTCGATGTGCTCTGAGGTTTTCACCGAATGCATCAGCGCGTCGGTGTAAGCTTTGTACGGCTCTTTTGCAAGGGCTTTAGCGTCGATGCCGAAGCGTTTGGCAAAAAAACGCACGGCAACTTTGTCGTAAAGACGGTTGAAGGAGACTTCACTACTGAGCAGATGAACATGGGTGTCGATTGTTTTCATTTCTACATTCCTAATATCTTAAACATATTGGAATATTAATACAGGGAAGCTGAAAAAATTCTGAAAGAAAAAAGCCTTTTTAGAGCTCTTTTACGATGTGCGACACCAACCACGTCATCGCTAAAAGATCGGCACTGCCTCCAGGTGAGAGGTTTTTTGAGATCATATCGGTGTCAAATTCATTTAAGTGTGCATCCAAAATTTCGGCATGGCACGTTACATGTAAAAGTTCCTGCGCTTTGTTTTTGGCATAATTAAGCCCATCCACACCACCTCGTGACCAGAGCGTGCTGTCATCTAAACGTGACATCAGGAATAGCAGTGTTTTTTTAAGCGCGACCGCTTCGCCCTCTTCTGCTTTGTGCTGTAAGAAAAACGGCAAAGCGCTCTCAAGAACAATCGCAAACCCGCTCTGCGCTATACCACGAATGCCACTGCTGCCTGTCTCATAAAAAAAGCGTGCGCCTGCGCTGTTGGGCTTTACATGTAAAAGATCGTCCTCGACCAAATTGGCACACAAGGCTTGCATTTGAGCTTGTAAAGCTTTACATGTAAAGCTCTGATCGCTTGCTTTGAGACGTCCGATGGCTCCGCAAAAGACGGCGAGGCAGAAGATCATTCCTTTGTGGGTATTGACTCCAAAAGTTGCTTCAAACATCGCTTTTTCGCACGCGATGCCGATCTCGCGAAGTCTTACAAAACTCTGTTTGGCATCTTCATGAGCGTAAGTCTGCGCGGTTTGAATCCACTGCGTCACAAACGGTTTGATCGCTTGAATGCTCGCGTAAAACGTGTGAATGTCCATATCGCGGTGAGCGCCGCTGTTGGCTTGGTCGACCAGACCTGGTTTTGGGGTCAGTTCCACTTCGGTTTTCATCGCACGTTCGCACCACACGGCGAGGGAGTCGGCAAAGGCGTGTTTTTCGACTAAATGTTTGATATGCGAATTTAACTCAGCGTATGTGTGTTTTTGAGACCGTGCACAAAGCTTTGCTTCTTCTTCGCAGACAAAACAGCGACGTTTTGGGAGTCCAAGCGTATTTCGAGAAAGAATTGCTCCCGAAGAATCGAGCACATCTATATCCATCAAACGTCCTAACGGATGGCTGTTTTCGAGTTTACATGTAAAGACTTTGAGCACCTTGGCTTCGGCGTTACATGTCAAAAAAGATTCAGCTCCTGTTGCGGCTAATTGGTTCTCGCATGCGAGCAGTTCGATGCCTTCATTTTCAAGCATCTCAAGAAGTGCTTGATGCGCGATTTCATGCACCACAACCGCTTCATGCGAGAGTTTGATAAGGCTTGGAATGTTGATGGAAAGAGAAATCAGCGATGCCAAAGGGTGGCGGCTTAAAAGCATTTTTTGCTTCCAAGCACGCTCCTCTTTGGCATTTAAAATCGCTTCGAGCGTCGTTGGTTGGTCTATCATCTATGCCAATTGGCGCACAACGTCGATGATGGAACCATCGCGATACCGAATGACCGCAACGACTTTATCGGTATATTTAATCTCCGAAGGCACGCCACACAGCACAATCGCTCGCTCATAAAGCTCTTGCATCTCGACCACTTGAAGCCCTGCTTTTTTGAGGCGTTCTTTGAGCTCGACATTTTTAGGATTGACGGCAATGCCTTGATCGGTCACAACCACATCGACAGTAGCGCCAGGGGTTACGATCGTATTGACCCGTTTGGTCACGGTTGGAATGCGCCCACGGGTGAGTGGTGCCACAATGATGGAGAGTTTTGCATCGGCTGCTGTGTCACTGTGTCCACCTGAAGCGCCACGGAGTAAGCCTTTTGAGCCGGTGATAACGTTGACGTTAAAGTCAAGATCGACCTCAAGCGCGCTTAAAACCACGATGTCAAGTTGACGTGTTGCCGCACCTTTAGAGCTTGGATTGGCGTATTCGTTCGCACTGATTTCGATGTGGTTTTTGTTTTCACCCAACGATTTTGCGGCAAATTCATCAAAACTTTGTACATCCAAAAGCGTTTTAATCAGACCGCGTTTGAGCATATACACCATCGTGCCCGTGATGCCTCCAAGCCCAAAGCTCGCGTGAATGCCCTTTTCTTCCATTTTTTCACTCAAATAAACCGTTGTCGCCAAAGAAGCGCCACCCGTTCCTGTTTGAAGGCTGAAACCCTCTTTGAAAAGCCCTGAGTGCTCGATCACTTTGGCTGTATGACCCGCGAGTAAAAGTTCTTTGGGGTTGGTTGTCATACGTGTTTCACCTGCACCAATTTTGGAAGGATCACCGACCTCATCGACCACAACAACGGCATCCACTTCGTCTTGATGCAAGCTTGCTGGCACATTGGGGTACGCTTCAAGTGATTCGGTAAGGACAATAACATACTTTGCAAACTGCGCATCGATCTTTGCGTAGCCGAGCGAGCCACATTTGGAACGGCCCGAATAGCCATTGGCATTGCCAAACGCATCGCAGACAGGCACCCCTAAAAATGCCACATCGATTTTAAGTTCACCCGTTTGGAGCAGATGCACACGTCCACCGTGCGAGTGAATTTGCACAGGATTTTTCATGAGCCCTTTGGAAATGGCTTCACCGAGTTTACTGCGAAGTCCTGAGGTATAAATCTGCGTGACCACACCGCTTTTAATGTGCTCGATGATCGGGTCATGCACAGAAGCCAGTGAACTCGACGCTAAAGTGAGATCTTTAAACCCCATTTTCGCGATGATGTTCATCACGGTGTTAATCAAAAGATCGCCACCACGAAAGGCGTGGTGAAAGGAGATGGTCATGCCATCTTTCAAGCCTGAACGTTTAATCGCCTCTTCAATGCTCGCACAGAGTTTTGCTTCTCTGTCTTCGCCCTTGATTTTTGCTTTACATGTAAAGATGGGAGCGCCCACAGAAGTGAGGTCTTCTTGCTTAAATTGTTTTTCAAAATCTTTCATTGATCTTCTCCTAAAACACCCGACGCACGCGCCAAATCCATAATCCACTCGGCTCTTAATATCACAGGAGCATCAACCATCTTACCATCAAGGGAAATAACCCCAAGGCCACGTGCTTTGGCATCTTTGGCAGCTTCTAACACTTCAATCGCCCAGTTAATATTTTTTTGAGATGGTGCAAAAGCACTGTGAAGCCAAGGGATTTGGTTCGGGTTGATCAGCGATTTGCCATCAAATCCCAGCCCTTTGATGTAATCCACTTCGTGCATAAAGCCCTCTTTGTCTTTCACATCGGAAAAAACGGAGTCAAATGCGCCAATTTTTGCGGCACGCGCTGCAAGTAAGATTTGGTTACGTGCCGCCATCAGCTCATGTCCCTCTTTGGTACGTTGCGTATGAAGATCACGAACAAAGTCTTCCGCACCCAATGCGATGCCCATCAGTCGCTTGGAACATCTCGCGATATCCACAGCATTCACGACACCCAGCGCACTTTCAATCGCGGCTAAAAGCATCGTCTTTTTAGACCTCCCGATGCGATTTTCAATGTGGGAGATCTCTTGTTCCATCTCCAAAACATCATCCACCGTATCGGTTTTTGGCAGACGAATAATATCCACACCTGCCCTGATAGCCGCTTCCAAGTCCAACAGTCCAAAGGGCGAATTGAGCGGATTGACCCGTACGGCGGTTTCGATGTCTTTGTAGGTAAAGTGTTGTAACGCATGAAAGACCATCATGCGCGCCGAGTCTTTTTCACTCAGTGCCACCGAGTCTTCAAGGTCAAACATCA
>DBTO01000129.1 GCA_002307095.1 Sulfurospirillum sp. UBA1314 | reverse complement strand
ATATTGAGCAAGAGCTTTGGAAAAAGCTGATTATTAATAATGGCGTCAATGCTTTGTGTGCACTTTTGGAAGTCAAAACAGGTGTTTTATTTGATCATACGAAGCTCTCGTCCATTGTACAAGGGTTGATGCACGAAACGGCAGCGGCAGCGCGCGCTTTACATGTAAAGATTACGGAAGCAGATGTTGAGGCGATGTTTGAGCTGATGAGTCATTTTGATTCGATCAAACCTTCGATGTTGGTGGATTTGGAGCAGGGTCGAAGCATTGAGATCGAAGAGATTTGCGGTGTTGTGGTTCGCGCCTTACATCAAATTGGCGCAGATGCACCGTATACGAAAACGATTGCGACGTTACTAGAATTTAAATTAGGAGCCACAGTATGAAGGCAAAAATAGGCATTTTAACCGTATCGGATCGTGCGAGTGCGGGTGTGTACGAGGATCTCTCTGGCAAAGCCATTATCGCGACTTTAAACGAGTATTTAAGCTCAGAGTGGGAGAGTGTGTACCGTGTGATCCCCGATGAACAGCCTTTGATTGAAAATGCGTTAAAAGAGATGGCAGATAGTGCAGGGTGTTGCCTTATCGTGACCACGGGAGGCACAGGTCCTGCCCTTCGTGATGTCACACCCGAAGCCACCGAAGCCGTTTGTTCAAAGATGATGCCAGGTTTTGGAGAGCTTATGCGTCAAGTCAGCCTCAAATACGTTCCAACCGCAATTTTATCACGCCAAACAGCAGGGATTCGTGGTCATAGCCTCATCATCAATCTTCCGGGAAAGCCAAAATCCATTCGTGAATGTTTAGATGCCGTCTTTCCCGCTGTTCCTTACTGCATCGATCTTTTAGAGGGACCTTTTCTTACATGTAATGAAGAAGTGATCAAACCTTTCCGTCCAAAAGCATAAAAAGAGAAAAAAAGTTGGAGTTTAAAAGCTCCAACCTTCTTACATGTAAAGATTAACTACCGAGTGAAACGAGTTCTGCTTCAATTTTTGCCATTTTAGCTTTGGCATCATCTAAACCTTTTTGATTCTCGGCAATGACCTCTTTTGGGGCATTAGCGACAAAGCGTTCGTTTGAAAGCATGCCTGCAAGTTTTGCTATCTCTTTTTCAAGTTTGACTTTTTGATTGTTGAGTCGCTCAACGATTGGGCTAAGGTCAACGCCATCGAGTGGAATAAACACTTCAATGTTATCGCCTACATCGGTCGCCGCGTTGGCTATTTTTGTCTCTGTAAAGTCGATATTTTCAACTTTTGCCAATAAACTAATGTATTTCAACGCATCTTTAAGATTAGAGGCATCAGGTACTTTGATAAATGCGTGTTCGATTTTTTTGTTTCCAAGGTCAATATTCGCTTTGGCACGGCGAATGCCTACGATCGCTTCGATTACCAGTTCAAAGGTTTTCTCAATTTTCTCATCTTGTTTGAGCGCATGGGGATAGCGCTTGACCATGATGGATTCACTCTCTTCTAGTGTTTGATCGGAAAGCTCTTGGTACAAAAACTCAGAGATAAATGGCATAAACGGATGGATCAACTTCATCGCCTCTTTAAAGATGGCGCCAAGCTCGATAATGGCAGGCTTGTCTGCTTTACTAAGCTCTATCCCCCAGTCACAAAATTCACCCCACAAGAAGCGGTAGAGTGTTGTTGCCGCGTCATTAAAACGGTAATCACTAAAGTGAGCGCGTACCTCTTCCATTGCGACCGCCAAACGACTTTGCATATACGCACCCAGAGCCGTTTTGATTTCAATATGCTCTAAATCTTCAAAGGAATTTGCGTTCATCAGTAAAAAGCGTGACGCATTGTAGAGTTTGTTGGTAAAGTTACGAATTTGCTCTAGTTTTTCACCGCTGAGCTTAATATCGCGACCTTGAACCGCTAAAATCGCTAAGGTAAAACGCAAGGTATCGGCACTGTACTCATCAATCGTTACCAATGGATCGATCACATTGCCTTTACTTTTACTCATCTTTTGACCGTGTTCATCTTTGACGAGTGCGTGGAGGTAAATGTCTTTAAATGGAAGTTCGCCAAGGGTATGTTCACCTGAGAACATCATACGCGCCACCCAGAAGAAGAGAATGTCAAAACCAGTGATGAGGAGGGTGTTGGGATAGAAATCTTTAAGATCACTCTCATTCCATTTTTCACCTTTAAACACATCGCCATTTTCCCAGCCGAGTGTAGAGAATGGCCAAAGTCCTGAGCTAAACCATGTGTCTAGTACATCGGGGTCTTGATGGATTTTGGCACTTTTACATGTAGGACATTCATGCTCGCTTTCCGCTTCACTTGCCCACTCATGTCCGCATTCATCACAGTAAAAAACTGGGATTTGATGTCCCCACCAGAGTTGACGTGAGATACACCAATCGCGAAGCTCTTTCATCCATGCGTTGTAGGAATTGAGCCAGTGACTTGGGTAAAATTCGGCTAAATGTTCGTTGACTTTGGCGATGGCGCCCTCAGCGATCTCTTTTTTAACAAACCATTGTTTGGAGATGTAGGGTTCAACAACATTTTTACAACGGTAACAGTGACCCATTTGGTTCTCATAATCTTCGATTTTATCGACAAAACCTTCACTTTGAAGTTTTGCCATGATAGCAGCGCGAGCTTCTAAGCGCTCGAGTCCTTGAAATTCACCACAGTAGTCGTTTAAAATACCGTTGCTATCAAAAATTGTGATAAATTCCAAATTATGACGTTTGCCGACTTCGTAGTCATTAATATCATGTGCAGG
This sequence comes from Sulfurospirillum sp. UBA1314, assembly GCA_002307095.1. Taxonomy (GTDB): domain Bacteria; phylum Campylobacterota; class Campylobacteria; order Campylobacterales; family Sulfurospirillaceae; genus Sulfurospirillum. The sequence goes on along the minus strand of DBTO01000129.1, from coordinate 13,582 downwards.
GGTGACTTTAACACAGCCCGTTCCAAAGCTCATATCGACATGCTCATCGGCAATAATTTCAATTTCACGACCAATGAGTGGAAGAACAACTTTTTGACCTACGAGATGCTTGTAACGCTCATCTTCAGGGTGAACCATCACGGCAGTATCGCCAAAGTAGGTTTCAGGACGTGTCGTTGCGACAACTAAACACGCTTTGGAGTCTTTAAGAAAGTATTTGAGATGATAGAGTTTGCCTTTATGTGTTTCGTACTCCACTTCGATGTCACTGAGTGCACCATCGTGTGTACACCAGTTGACCATGTAATTCCCACGAACGATCAGCCCTTCATTATAGTACTTAACAAACGCTTTTTTAACCGAATTTTTAAGTCCATCATCCATCGTAAAGCGTTCTCTGCTCCATGCTGGAGAAGTTCCAAGTTTACGCATTTGATTGAAAATTTGTCCGCCACTGTAGGCTTTCCATTCCCACACTTTTTCTAAAAATTTCTCACGCCCCAGCTCTTCTTTTTTAATGCCTTGCGCCAAAAGTTGTTTTTCAACCACGTTTTGGGTCGCAATTCCGGCATGATCCATGCCCGGTTGCCAGAGTGTTTTAAAACCGTCCATGCGTTTATAGCGCGTGATAATGTCTTGCAGGGTAAACGTAAGCGCATGCCCGATGTGCAGGCTTCCTGTGACATTGGGTGGTGGCATCATGATACAGAAGTTTTTGCCGCTCTCTTGAATGGCTTTATTGCCATCAATCTCAAAATAACCTCTCTCTTCCCAAATTTTGTAGTAACTCTCTTCTATCTCTTTAGGGTTGTAAACAGTGCTTTTTTCGCTCATGGGTATTGATACCTTGTATAATTTTTGAATAGATTATACAAAAATGGGAGTAAGACTTGGTTTAAGGAATATAGGTAGCGGTGTTTTTACCAGCTTCCTTGGAGATGTAAAGCGCTTGATCGGCGCGTTGAAGCATGGTTTTAAAATCATCATCGTTTTTATAAGCGGTGTAGCCAATGCTGAGATTGATTTGAAGTTCTTGTATCTCATTATTGCGCAATACGGGAATCATTTTATGGTTAAATTCATTTAAGATGCGATTAACAATGGTTGAAGCAGCATCTTTGTCGTTATCTACAATGCTAATAATAAATTCATCACCACCAAAACGAGCAATAGTATCGGATGCACGCAAAAGAAGTTGTAAGGTGTCGGCAGTTGTCTTAATTGCATCATCACCTACAAGATGCCCGTAGGTGTCATTAATAGGTTTAAAATCATCAATATCCAGAATCACCAAAAAGAGGTGATTTCGTGTGCGTTTAATTTTTTGAATCTCTTTTTGAAAAATTTCCATAAACATCAATCGATTGTATAATTTTGTAAGCCCATCGTAATGGGAGAGGTTCTCGACTTCAAGGTAAGATTTTTTTAAAAATGTGGTTAAAAAAACAATGAGAATAGAAAGGATAATGGAAAATAAGAAAGAATAAAAAAGTGCACTATTGACAATAGCTTGCTGTTCTATCAGATGTTGACTATCTAAAAGGGTCGAGATGGAAAACATATTTTTATTCTGTTCGAGATGTTTTTCATGGAGAATTAAAACGGGAATAGCACTAATAAAAAGATTGACAGCAAAGGTGATAAAGCCCAATAATATGGGCTTTTTAAGCATAATACTTGGAATTCTTTTCATGATATACCCATGCCCCTTTTAAGTTGGGAAAATGGTACCATAAAATCTGTTAAAGACCAAAAGGAAGAGTCGTTTTCACGACTCTTTGTATTCATACAAACCTGTACTCAAGTAACGCTCGCCAGTATCACATAAGATTGTCACAATTGTTTTACCTTTATTCTCTGGTTTAAGTGCTAGTTCTGATGCAACATAGACATTTGCACCTGCTGAAATACCAACCAATAATCCCTCTTGTTTTGCAAGATTACGAGATGTTTCGACCGCATTTTCATAGCTCACTTTAATGACTTCATTGTAGATTTTAGTATCGAGGACGGAAGGAACAAACCCTGCACCGATGCCTTGAATTTTATGCGGTCCTGGAGCTCCGCCTGAAAGGACAGGTGATGTGTCTGGTTCAACCGCGATGATTTGGATATTTGGATTGAGCTCTTTGAGCCTTTTTCCTGTTCCTGTAATGGTTCCACCCGTTCCTACAGCGGCTACGAAGATATCTACTTTACCATCGGTATCTTTCCAAATCTCCTCAGCAGTCGTAGCATAATGAATTGCTGGATTGGATTCATTGGCAAATTGTTGTGGTACAAAAGAGTTTGGTGTCTCTTTTGAAAGTTCAATGGATTTTTCAACCGCGCCTTTCATTCCGAGTGTTGGCTCTGTTAAAACCAGTTCAGCACCCAGTGCCGCTAAAAGTTTGCGACGCTCTAAGCTCATAGAACTTGGCATGGTAAGAATAAGTTTCAGTCCTAAACTTGCACATACGGTGGCAAGTCCAATGCCGGTATTACCACTGGTTGGCTCGATGATAATAGAAGTTTTATCGATCAGCCCTTTTTCAAGCGCTGTTTTAATCATATTGAAGCCAATACGGTCTTTGACCGAATGTGAAGGATTGAGAAATTCACATTTTCCAAGTACTAAAGCGTGTGAAGCTTCTGAGGCGCGATTTAATTTTACAAGGGGTGTATTGCCAATAAGTTCAGTTACATTGTGTGCATACATAAGAATCTCCTTTAGGTTAGATTTAGATGCTATAGTTTAGTTGATTGCTAAGACGTTCTGAATAGACTTGAAACTCGGATAGAGGCAAATTAAAAATCTCTTGGATTTTTTTATTGCTCTCTTCATAAAAAATATTGAGTACGGGGTCTTTCACGTCCACCTCTGTGACAACAAGGCTACCTTCAAGGGCAATGAGAATCTCTTTGATCAAAATATCCTCAGGTTTCTTTGCCAATAAATAGCCTCCATAAGCACCTCTGACACTGCTCACAAGCCCTGCTTGACGAAGAAGTATCAGGAGTTGCTCCAGATAATTTTGAGGGATCTCAGCGCGAGAAGAGATCTCTTTGATTTGTAATGGTTTATTGCTTTGCGATAAAAAGAGTTGATACATGGCACTTAAGCCATACATACCCTTTGTTGAAAGTAATGACATTTAGCGTCCTTAACCTAGTGCAATTTTAAGATCTTCGATAAGATCATCTGCATTTTCAAGCCCAATACTAAGGCGAATAAGCCCCGTTTTAACACCCGTAAGTTCGAGTTCTTCAACGGAGAGTTGTTGATGTGTTGTACTCGCTGGATGCGTAATGATGGATTTTGAATCGCCAATATTCACAACAACAGAGAAAATTTTAGTTGTGTTAAGAATCTGTTTTGCAAATTCAAAACCATCGACTTCAAAACTCAACAGTCCCGATGTTTGTCCCTCTTTAAAATACTGTTTAGCTCTACCATGTAAAGGATCACTCTCTAACGCTGGGTAAGAGACTTTTTTCACTTTTGGGTGTGATTTTAAAAAGCTTGCTACTTTATAGGCATTGCGTGAATGCTCTTTAACGCGAAGTGATAACGTCTCAAGACCTTGAATGAGTAACCACGAGTTAAACGGTGCGATGGTCGCTCCAATATCACGAATGAGTGAAAGGCGAATCCTTAGTGAAAAGATCGGGAATGGTAAGGTTGCGTAAACCAATCCATGATAGCTCTCATCAGGCTCATTAAATTGTGGGTAACGTGGGTTTCCAATCAGTTTAGCATTGAGCCCTTTGGCTTCCACGATCAGTCCACCCATTGCACTGCCTTGACCGCAGATGTATTTGCTTGCGCTGTGAACACTGACATCAATGCCATGATTCAACGGTTGGAAAAGAATAGGGGTTGCAACGGTGTTATCGCATACCGTAATAATGTTGTATTTTTGAGCAATGGCGACGATTTTTTCGATATTAGGGATCGCAATTTGAGGATTGGAAAGAGACTCAAAGAAAATCGCTTTGGTTTTATCATCAATCAGTGCTTCTAAATCATCCGCATGGTCACTTTCAAAGATTTTGGCTTGAATGCCAAAGCGTTTAATCGTATGCGTTAAAAGCGTGGTTGCACCACCGTAAATTTTCTTCGCAACGATGATGTTGTCCCCAGCTTCTGCAAGATTGGCGATGGCAAAAAAGATGGCTGCTTGACCCGTTGCTGTAGCAATAGCTGCTTCACCATTTTCAACTGCCGCAATTCTCGCTTCAAGAACATCCGTCGTTGGATTGTTCAAGCGGGTATAAATGGGTCCAAGTTCTTTGAGTGCAAAACGATTTGCCGCGGTCTCTGCACTTCCAAAATCATACGCAGTAGTTTGATAAACTGGAACTGACATGGTGCCGAACTGTTTTTTATCGTATCCATAATGTAAGGCGAGCGTTTCTTGATTCATCGTTTACTTCCTTTTTGAGTTTCGTTGCTGAAAGTATAGACTATTTTTTTTTCAATGTCAAGTAACTTTATCAAAAAACTAATGATTAAAAAAGTAGTGATTGCTTTTTGAAGAGAAGAGGGTAGAAGGAAATAGTTCATTCATCCTTACATGTAAGCGTCATTTTATTAAAGAATAATACAGAGTCTTTCTTTAATTTTAAGAATACTAACAGGACAAATTATAGAGATTATTATACATAAAATTTTATGTAAATACTGTTTTTTAGGTAATTATTGAGAGTTTATTTAGATTCTTTTTCTTAAGTCGACTAACACAAATGTTAGTTATAAGCGCTCTTTTTAAAATCAAAAAGCTATCCATCCTATTTCAGATGTGTCAAGCTTTAGTGTGCTATAATCGTCTTTTTTCAAGAGGAGAAGAGATGTTATATGAAGATGAAGATGACTTTTTTATGGGAAGTCCTAGAAGTAAATTTTTTGACATTCTCTTTAATGCGAACAGAGAGCTTGTTAAAACAAAGCTTTTAGAGATCGTGGATCGTTACAGTGCTATGGAAATTTTGCTTGAAAAGCAGGTCGGTGTTGATGCCCTTGAGGGAATGATTCGTACGGTTTTGACGGACGAAATGGACGCTATAGTTGAGCACAATAATGATCTTTTCATTAGCAGTGTTGGAGAAATTTTGACGCAAAATGAATAAAAGCGTATTGTGGCTGTTACTCTTGTGCTCATCGCTGTTTTCTGCACCGATTGAGTATGAATATGAGCATAAATTTATTCTCAAAAAAGATGCACCGGGATTGGTTTTGATCAACCACAAAGAGGTGACTAAAAAGCCAACCGCTGAAAATCCCAATAACGAATACCTCTTAAAACTTCGTTGGACACTCTTTACCAACAATATGTTAACTCTTTTAGTCAACTATAGAGGTTATCCAACGCAATATGTTTTAGAGAAAACATACCCTTTGGAAAGCATTATTGTGCCGCTTTTACCCGATGGAAATAATAAGATGATTGCACGAACGTATGCAAAAATTGTATTTAGTGACTTTGATCAAAGGAATAAAGAGGCAATTTTAGATATATTTATAGAAGATAATCAACAACGCATAGAAGTTGAGTTTAAACCAAAAAAGAAACCGTAGGATTGCAGGTGTTAGGAAAAGTTGAAAATTTGATGGTCGAGATGGTCACTTCTTTAGGTGATCCACGCAGTGTTGAGCTCTTTCATAGAGTTCCTAAAGGAAAACGTTTACGCGCGAAGCTCATTTTAAAGATTGCAGGAGTGAATGAAAACTCTTTGAAGCTTGCTGCTATTGTTGAACTGATTCACGCGGCAAGTTTACTGCACGATGATGTGATTGACGATGCGTTTACAAGGCGGGGTGAAGAGTCCATTAATGCGCTTTTTGGCAATAAAACCGCCATTATGTTAGGCGACATCCTTTACTCTAAAGGGTTTAGCGAACTCACTTTTATGCCAAAAGATGTTGCGTACAGCATCGCAAATGCGGTCGCACTGCTTTCTGTGGGCGAACTTTTGGATGTAGAGCTTTCTCAAACCTTTAATGAGCGTGAAGAGCGTTACTTTGATATGATTTATAAAAAAACGGCTTCACTGATTGAAGCTTCCGCTAAAGCAGCAGCCCTTCTTGCAGGTAAAAACGGTGATCTTTATGCCCTCTATGGCAAAAATTTAGGGCTTGCCTTTCAAATCATCGATGATATTTTAGATATTACACAAAGCAGTGAGACCCTTGGAAAACCTTCATTAAACGACTTTAAAGAGGGAAAAACGACGTTACCGTATCTTTACATGTACCACGCATTAAACACTGAAGATCAAACCAAACTTCTCTCCTTTTTTCAACAAGAGCTTAATGAATCAGACAAAGTGTGGATTAAAGCTAAAATGGATGAGACAAAAGCGCTCCAAGACTCCATTGCATACGCGAGACGATTGGGGATGGAAGCATTGGCGGCCATTGAAAAAGAAGAAGATGTTGGGTTGAGTACTATTATAAAAGAGATGATCGAGAGGAATTTTTAATGCACTATCTAACGATTAGTTTTACGCATAAGAACACGGATATTAAAATTCGTGAAAAATTAGCGTTTAATTCGGAAGAAAAAAACTGTCATTTTATGTCAACGCTTAAAGCCTGTGCAGCGGTGAATGAGGTGATTTTACTTTCTACATGTAATCGTGTGGAAATCATCACAAGCGTCACGGATTGCCAATCAGCGCTTGGCGATTCATTTGATCTTTTAAGCCACGTTGCGAATGTGACACGTGAAGAGTTAGAAGCACATGCCGATGTTTATGAAGATAATGGTGCTATTCATCACCTTTTTACGGTCTGTTCTTCGCTCGATAGTTTGGTTATTGGCGAGACACAAATTGCAGGTCAGCTCAAAGATGCCTTTAAATATGCCTTTGAAAATAATTACTGCGGGCAAAAGCTAGGTCGAGCGATGCACCATGCCTTTCGCTGTGCTGCAGAAGTGCGTGGACGGACGGATATTTCTAAAAGTCCTGTTTCGGTTTCCAGCGTTGCGGTAAATAAAGCCAAAGATTTGTTGGGTAATTTAGGTGGGTTAACGGCTTTGGTGATTGGAGCAGGAGAGATGAGTCAACTAGCTGCAAAACACTTAATTTCCAATGGGGTAAATATTATTATTATTAACCGCAATCTTGAGCATGCGCAGGCACTTGCCAATGAACTAGGCGAACTTGCAACCGTTGCACCGTATGCCAAACTCACCGAATTTATCAACCGTTATCGCATTGTGTTTACAGCAACAGGCGCACCGCATAGCGTTATCACTGACGATATGGTCGAAGAACGAGAGTTTTCACGTTATTGGTTTGATATTGCGGTTCCTCGTGATATCGAAGTTTACGAGCACAAGGATTTGCACGTTTATGCCGTAGACGATCTTGAAGAGATTGTCAATCGCAATATGTCACTTCGTGAAGAACAGGCTAAAATCGCGTACTCCATCGTGGGTCGAGCCACCATGGAGTTTTTTAAATGGTTGCAGAGCATGTGTGTGGATCCGATCATTAAAGAGATTCGTGATCATGCGAAAGAATGTTCATTGCAAGAGCTCGAAAAAGCGGTTAAAAAAGGGTATATTCCTGAAGAGTTGCAAGATCAGGTCTCAAAAATCTTACACCATGCCTTCAACTCATTTTTGCACTCGCCTACTAAAAATCTGAAAGAGGTTGCTGAAAAACCTGAGGCTGATACGATCGTGCAAGCGGTTCAATACATCTTTAATATCAACGAAGATCAAACCAAACGAATGAATCAATATAAATGTGAATACCAAATGGGGGGAATGAAATGAGATTTTCAAAACTGTATGCACCAACAACGAAGGATGCACCCAAAGATGCAACACTTCCGAGCCACCAATTTTTGGTGCGTGGCGGTTTTATCTCGCAAGTAGGAAGTGGACTGTACAACTTTTTGCCGATGGGAAAAATCGTTTTTGATAAAATCAAAAATGTCGTTAAAGAAGAGATGGACGAGACCGGTGCTCAAGAGATTCAGATGGATGTGGTTACCCCTGCGGAACTGTGGAAGCAAAGTGGACGTTACGATGTGTTTGGCAAAGAGTTATGTCGCTTTAAAGATCGAAAAGAGAACGAATTTGTTTTAGGGCCGACCCATGAAGAGGTGGTCGTAGACATCGTTCGCAACCGTATCAAGAGCTACAAACAGTTGCCACTGCATCTTTATCAAATTACGACAAAATTCCGTGATGAAGCGCGTCCTCGTTTTGGACTTCTGCGAGGTCGTGAATTTACGATGAAAGATGGTTACAGTTTCCATGAAGATGAAGCGTGTATGAAAAAAGAGTTTGATGTGATGGAAAAAACCTACACCAAAATCTTTACACGGTTAGGACTTGATTTTAGAGCCGTTGAGGCTGACAGTGGCGCCATTGGTGGCAGTGGAAGTAAAGAGTTTATGGTGCTCGCGCAAAATGGCGAAGATGACATCGTTGTGTGTCAAAAATGCTCCTATGCTGCGAACATTGAAGCGGCAAAACGCTCTCCTAAAACGACCACAGCAGAAGCCCCTGAAGCCAATCTTTCCAAATTCAAAACGCCCGATATGAAAACCATTGAGGATGTCTGTAACTTTTTCAAAGTGGATCCTTTTTACAGTATTAAAGCTGTTGTTAAAAAAGCCGTTTATGTCGATAAAGAAGAGGTCGTGGTCTTTTTTGTTAGAGGAAATGATGAACTTCAAGAGACTAAAGCACAAAATGCGTGTGGCGCACTGGATCTTTTGGATGCTTCTTTGGAAGAGGTCGAGAAAGCAGGACTCAAAGCGGGCTTTATCGGACCGATTGGGCTAGAATGTGTAAAATTTTACATAGATTTAGAGCTTAAAGAGGCTAAAAATCTTATCTGTGGTGCGAATGAAACAGACTTTCATATGGTCGGTGTCTCCATGTTTAACTTCAATGAAGATCGCTATAAAGACCTTGTGAGCGTCAAAGCAGGTGATCGTTGTGCGTGTTGTGGCGGGGAGCTTGGTGTGACCAAAGGCATTGAAGTCGGACACATCTTCCAACTGGGACAAAAATATGCAAAAGCAATGGGCGCAACCTTCTTAGATAAAAATGGCAAAGCCCAACCTTTTTTTATGGGCTGTTATGGTGTGGGTGTCAGTCGTTTGGTCGCGGTGATGATCGAAGCAAGTCATGATGAAAAAGGGTGCATTTGGAATAAACAAACTGCGCCATATTTGCTTGACATCATCGTCTCTAATGGTAAAGATGAGGCTCAAAGCGCTTATGCTGAAGAGATATACAATGCTTTGAAAAAAGAGCGTTTGAGTGTGCTTTTGGATGATCGTAATGAGCGTTTTGGCTTTAAAATGAAAGATTATGAACTCATCGGACTTCCTTACGCACTGATTGTGGGTAAAGAGCTTGAAGAGGGGTTTGTCGAGATTGTTGAGCGAAAAACGTTGGAGAAAACCGTTGTCAAAAAAGAAGATGCTCTTGCCAAACTAAGGGAGCTTTTAGCGTGAAGTATTTTCTGATCTATCTCTTCTTGGAAGTGATGGTCTCTTTAAATATTGGCTCTCAGATCGGGGTGATGGCAACGTTTATCGAACTGGTTGGCTCAGCCCTTTTAGGCGCTATTTTGCTTGCCAATTTCCGTTTGACGCTGATGCAAAATCTCAGTTCCTTGATGCAAGGTGAAATCAGCCCCTCATCGTTTCAAAGACTCAATCTTTGGGCGATTGTAGGCGCCATTTTACTCATACTGCCCGGTTTCTTAGGTGACATCATAGGTTTACTTTTACAGTTTAGCTCATTGGTGACTTTAATCGTTTCAAAATTCTTACATGTAAAAGACGAAACCCCCACAACAACGCATTTTAAACAAGGAGATCACGATGAGATCATTGATGTTGAAATTATTGACGATAGCCATCACCTTAAGCAGTAGTTCTCTTTTAGCAACAGACGTTCCATTGGAGTTTGATGCTAAAGTAACGACATTTTTACAAAAGTCCATTGCGCCTAATGAAAATTACACCTTTGATAAAGTGGTGATTGTCAAAAAAGAGGCGATGAAAGAGATGCCTGAATGGATGGTCTATTTCGTGCGCATTGATCTTAATTTGATCAAGCAAGAGGGCAAAAAACTCTCCGTCAATGACATCGTTTTTACCAATGGTAAAATTTTGAGTAAAGATTTTGCCGATCTTAGCAGTGGTCGAAGCATTAAAGGGAATTATTCGCTAGATGTAGACGCCTCAGCCTACAACGCCGAGCATCTTTTAGCAGGAAGTCTCAATGCGCCTCATAAAATCGTTGTCTTTAGCGATCCGCTCTGTCCTTTTTGTATGGACTTTTTACCTGAAGTGATTGCTGATGTGGAAGCCAATCCTCAGACATTTGCTCTCTTTTACTACCATTTTCCACTCAATATTCATCCAGCAGCGCCCACATTAGTTAAAGCGATGCTTTTAGCTGAGGAGCAGGGCGACAAAGCAATTGTGAAAAAGGTGTACAAAGAGTTTTTTGATATCAAAGAGAGTAATGAAAAGGTTATTTTAGATCTTTTCAACAAAGCATTAAACAAAAATTTTACCGTTGAGCAGATCAATCAAGCGCACATTCTTCAAAAATTAAACCAAGACTATGAACTTGCCACAGCACTCATGGTCAATGGCACACCGACGATCTATCTGGATGGTAAGAAAGACGATACAAAACGAAGCTATAGAAAATTTATGAAAGAGTCTAAATGAAAAAACTCATTATTGCAACGCGAGGAAGTAAATTGGCCCTTTGGCAGTCTGAATTTGTCAAAGCGGAACTTGAAAAAGCGCATCCTGGACTTGAAGTCGAACTCTCTGTCATGATGACCAAAGGCGATAAAATTTTAGATGTCGCTCTCGCAAAAATTGGCGGCAAAGGGCTTTTCACGAAAGAGCTTGAAGAAGCGATGCTTCGTGGCGAAGCGCATATTGCTGTTCACAGCCTCAAAGACGTGCCTATGGTGTTTCCAGAGGGGCTGAAACTGGGTGTCATCACCAAACGCGAAGATGTGCGTGATGCGATGCTTTCTGAAAAATATGGCTGTTTGGAGTACCTTCCCAAAGGCGCTGTTGTTGGGACAACGAGCCTTCGAAGACGTATGCAACTTTTAAAATATCGTCCTGATTTTGTGATCAAAAATCTCAGAGGCAATGTCAATACGCGTATTCGCAAGCTCAAAGAGGGCGAATTTGATGCGATCATTTTGGCGAGTGCTGGTATCAACCGTCTGGGCCTTGCCAGCGAAGTGACCTATTTTAAGCCGATCTCCAAAGAGATTATGATTCCCGCCTCTGGGCAAGCGGCTCTTGGCATTGAAATTATCGATGATCCTGAAGTGGAACGTTTGGTTTCGGTGCTGAATGATGCAGATGCCATCATCGAAACACGCGTTGAACGCGACTTTGTGACCGTACTTGAAGGTGGATGTCAAGTGCCTATTGGGGTGAACGCAGAACTGCGTGGCGATGCTTTACATGTAAAAGCGATTTTAGGACTTCCCGATGGCTCAGAGATGCTTAAAGAAGAGATAATCACAACACGAGCGGAGTGTGCAAGCGTGGGCAAAGCACTGGCACAAAAAGTCCTTGATAGAGGAGCAAAAGCGCTCTTAGAACGTGCGGAAAAGATCGCGCTCAACGAAATTTTTTAAAGGCAGAAAATGCAGCGAATCATAGACCTTCTACGCCAAAACGATCTTTTACATGTAATCGATACGGAGCTTGATATTGACTTAGAAATCCCGCATTTAGCTTACATCGAAGTCAAAAAAGAGGACTCCAAAGCGCTTTTATTTACGAAACCTGTGAGCAAAAGATTGGGCAAAAGCTTTGATATGCCAGTGCTGATGAATGTGTTTGGCTCCTCTAAAGCGACTGAGCTTATTTTTGGTAAAAATCCCAATGTCGTGGCAAAGCAGATCGAAGCACTCATGCACATGAAACCGCCCACTTCGTTTATGGATAAAATGGGCATGCTTGGCACACTCTTTAATCTTAAAAATGCGCTTCCAAAACGACTGAAAGGTAAGGGTGTTTGTCAAACAAAAGTGTATGACGAGCCAAATCTCTATGATTTCCCCATTTTAACGACATGGAGTGAAGACGGTGGTCCTTTCATCACGATGGGGCAGGTTTACACGCAAAGTTTGGATGGCACGAAACAAAACTTAGGCATGTATCGCTTGCAAATCTACGATAAAAACCGTTTGGGTATGCACTGGCAGATTCACAAAGACAGTGCACACTTCTTCCATGAGTACCAAAAAGCAGGCAGAAAAATGCCTGTAAGCATTGGAATCGGGGGCGATCCGCTTTACATCTGGTGCGGTCAAGCGCCGATGCCGATTGGGATGTTTGAGCTTTTACTGTATGGTTTTATCAAAGACAAAAGTGCTCGTTTGGTTCAGTCACTGACCAATCCTATTTATGTGCCTGAAGACGTGGACATTGTCATCGAGGGTTGGGTTGATCCAAGTTTGATGGAAATCGAAGGGCCTTTTGGCGACCATACAGGTTACTATACGCTTAAAGAGCCGTACCCTGTGATGGACGTGACCTGCATTACATGTAAAGAAAAGCCAGTGTATCAAGCGACCGTTGTGGGCAAACCTCCGCTTGAAGATAAATACATGGGTTGGGCGACCGAGCGCATTTTTTTACCACTTCTCAAAACGACAGCGCCAGATCTCATTGATTATAACATGCCTGAAAATGGCGTGTTTCATAACTTTATTTTAGCCAAGATGAACGTGCTCTATCCTGGACATGCGAAACAGTTTATGCACGCATTTTGGGGTGTTGGACAGATGAGTTTTGTGAAGCATGCTATTTTTGTCGATGAAAATGCACCAGAATTGAATGATTATGAGCCTTTGAGCGATTACATCCTTAATCGTATTAGTGCCAAACGTTTGCTCATCAGCGAAGGTGTGTGTGACGCCCTTGATCACGCTTCTCCCAATGCTCTTTTTGGTGGGAAACTCGGCGTGGATTGTACCGGTGGTGTAATTGATGCACCTTCAAAAACCATTTTGAGCGACAGGGATCTTCTGTTTAAAGTCACGACCTTGGTTCCTGAAGTTTCTGCGCTAAAACAGTACAAAACAGAAACAAAAACACCGATTACCGTTATGACCATCGCGAAGAAGAGGGCAGGTAAAGAGGTGTATGAAGCACTGAAACCATTAAAAGAGCATATGAAACTCTTAATCGTCGTCGATGCTGAGGGCAATAGCGTGGACAATGCCTATATGCTCATTTGGCGCGTGGTCAATAACATCGATGCACTTCGCGATATTTTTGTTGAAGAGGAGTTTATTGGCGTTGATGCAACGACCAAAAATGATCTTGATGGCTACACCAGAGAGTGGCCAAAAGACACCGACTGCGATCAAAAGACGATTCAGCACCTTATTGAACTTGGTTTGGTGGAAAACAATCCTGCATTTTTAAAGCACTTCCATATCTAATCTCTTTTTTATGTATACCATTTGTTAATGATGAAAACAAATGGTATACATTTTTCCTCTCTTTCTTTTAAATAGACGCTAAGTATTGAAATATTTCACAAAAAGTAATAGAATAGTCCATTCT
>DBTO01000239.1:22629-22802 GCA_002307095.1 Sulfurospirillum sp. UBA1314 | reverse complement strand
GCAAAACTTGGTGTGCTCGCTCTTTTAAGTATTTACAGTTTTAGTATGGAGCATTACAGGCTCACATTAAAGCAAAAAAGTTGTACGCATAATGGGCAGTTTTTTAGAGCCTACAACGAAGTGCCAACCCTGCTTTCGATCCTGATCGTGGGTTATGTGATCGCCAAAGATAC
>DBTO01000239.1:22235-22357 GCA_002307095.1 Sulfurospirillum sp. UBA1314 | reverse complement strand
CTGCCTTATTTTAGCGTAGCGGTGATTCTCTTTTTTGGTGTTATTATCTATAAAATTGCGATATTAGCAGAAAATCCAGAAGTCGACATAAAGGAAGAAAAATGAAAAAAGAACTCCTCATC
>DBTO01000239.1:10064-21964 GCA_002307095.1 Sulfurospirillum sp. UBA1314 | reverse complement strand
TCGCATGTGCCGTGATGGTACACGCAGGTTTTATCAAAGAGGGCATAGACGCCAAAGAGAGTGGCGATCATCAAAAATTGGTTGAGATTTACGACAAAGCGTGCAATGAAGGCAAAGCTTCAGGGTGTTACAACTTGGGCGTACTCTATGCAGAAGGCACAGGCAATGTCACGAAAGACCTTGCGAAATCAGTCAAATTATATGAAAAAGCGTGTAGCGCAGATTTTGCCTCCGCGTGCCACAACTTGGGTCTTTTGTACGCAGCGGGCACGGGTGTGAAACAAGATTTTGCCAAAGCCAAGGAGTTTTACGAAAAATCGTGCGCGGGAGATGAAGGGTGTACCAATTTAGGACTTTTGTATGCCAATGGTGCAGGTGTGCCACAAGACTACGCCAAAGCGGCAGAGTATTACACCAAGGCGTGCAAAAATGAGGACTTGATGGGGTGCAATAACTTAGGGTTTCTTCTAGCTGGGGGACGTGGCGTACCACAAGACTACAAAAAAGCGAGTGAATACTACCAAAAAACCTGCGATGGCGATGTTGCCGTGGGATGCGACAATCTAGGGCTGTTGTACGCTGTGGGTAAAGGGGTCGCGCAAGATTATAAAAAATCGAGCGAATTGTATGACAAAGCGTGCAAAAGTGGCTATGAGCAAGGGTGTAATAACCTTGGCATTTTATACGCTGAGGGAAAAGGTGTGAGTGCTGACAATGCGAAAGCCAAAGAGCTCTTCAAAGGCAGTTGTGACAAAGGGCTCAAAGAGGGCTGTGAGAACGTCAAACTCTTAGAGACAATTACCAAATAAAGCTTTACATGTAAAAGGATAGAGAATGTTTTTACGGGCACTTTTTATAATAGTGAGTTTATGGAGTTTTTCTCAGGCAGAGATGTTTCAAACTGTGCCCGAAGCGAATGCAACACTGATACAATCGGGTAAAGACAAGTACGCATGCCCCAACTGTGGGATGCACTTGGTGAAGTTTTACAAAACGAGTCATACGCATGAAAACCATCAGTACTGCTCGATTCACTGTCTTTACGAAGCAACACAGGGTGTGATTCCGACAGATGCCAAAGTGGTCGATACGATCACGCTAGAGCTGATTGATGTGAAAAAAGCGTTTTATGTTGTGGGCAGCAAAATGCGAGGCACGATGACGCGCACGAGCAGTTACGCGTTTGGCAGTGAAAAAGAGGCACTCACGTTTGTTTCGGACAATGGTGGCAAAGTGATGAATTTTGAAGCGGCGTATGCGGTAGCCGCAGAGGATTTCCCCAAAGATTTTGGCAAACAAGCCACTGCTCCAACGGTGATTCCTGTGATCAAAATAGAAGTCCCCAAAGATGCGAAATGCCCCATTTGTGGTATGTTCGTCGCCAAGTATCCGCAATGGGTTGCGATGTTTGAAGGGGAGAAGACATTTTATTTTGATGGCGTCAAAGATATGATGAAATACGCCTTTGCCAGAAAGCTAAGCAGCGATAAATTCTATGTCAGTAATTATTATACGCTTGCAAAATTGGAAGCTTCCAAAGCATTTTATGTCATAGGAGCTAACGTGTATGGACCGATGGGCAGTGAACTCATCCCGTTTGAAACACAAGAAGAAGCGCAAAATTTTGCACGTGATCATAATGGTCAAAAAGTCATCACTTTTGATGAAATTACCGAAGCGATGGTCAAAAGTCTATGAAATTTTTAGCCATGCTTGCCGCCTCATTTTCGATGATTTATCTGGTATTGGCGGTGCATGCGTTTAGTTTTCCCAGTCAAAAAAAAGCCGAAGAGCTCACCGCACTCTCTTTACATGTAAAAGATGCCAAGCCCTCTTTGAGCTTTCCAACGAACGCGTATCAAAGGTTTGTGTATGTTCCGTAAAAACTTTGTCGAGTATGCGATTTTATTGCTTTTTAAAGATCGAAACGATCATCTTTTTAGCTTTCTGATCTTCTCGTTTATCGTCTTTATCTTAAGTTCGGTGCTTTTTATCTCGGACTCATTGCAGTACGATCTGATCCAGAGCATCAAAGCTCAGCCGACTATTGTCGTCGAAAACACCAGAGCAGGGCGAGCCTATCAGATGCACGAAGGGTATGTGTATGACATCTCTAAAATTACAGGCGTGAGCAGTGTCGAAGGTGTGGTCGATGGGTACCATCACTTTGCGCAAAAACGTCTGTGGTTTCACATCATCGGCGATGCAAGCTTGGCAAAAGATGAGATGGTGATAGGTCAAGGTGTTCAAAAAGCGATGGCGGAGCTTTACTACGAAGATGAGTTCCACTTCCTCACCGAGGAGCGCCTCATCAAAGTCAAAATCAACAAAATCGCCCCCAAAGGCACCAACATCCTCTCCAACGATGCCATTTATCTGAATCCAAATACGGCGCGCGCAGTACTTGGCATGGAGTTGGACGAGTACTCCAAGCTTTATGTGAGCGTTCCCAATCCCAACGAAGTGGGCAATGTAGCACTTAAAATTGTCGAGATTTACCCCAGTGCGAAAGCGACGACTCAAGCCGATGCCATAGGAACAGTACGCCATTTGTACTACTACAAAGGCGGCATTTTTATGATTCTTTATGTGATTGCATTGGTTTCATTTTTCATTTTACTTAAAAATCAGATCGGGCTCGTGTACGGCGAAAAGAAAAGAGAGATCGCCATTTTGCGCAGTCTTGGCTTTTGCATCAAAGATATCATCGCGCTTAAATTCATCCAAAACAGCGTGGTTTCCATAAGTGCCTATCTTTTAGGCGTGGCGCTGGCGTATATGTATGTTTTTATATTCAACGCGCCTTACCTTCGCAACATTTTCTTAGGAAGCGAGCTTGAAAACAGCATCTCCCTCACGCTTGTCATCGACATCAATCTGCTCTTTTTGATCTTCTTGTTTGGCGTCATTCCGTTCTTAGCCTTTGTCATCTTGCCTGCATGGAAAATCGCGATCAGCGACATGAGTGAGGCGGTGAAATCATGAGCAACATTGTCATTCAAAACCTAAACAAGCTTTACAACCCTAACAAACCCAACGCTTTTTACGCGCTTAAAAATATCAATCTCAGCATCGAAGATGGGCAAATTGTGATCTTAAAAGGGGTGAGTGGCAGTGGTAAAAGTACGCTGCTTTCGCTCATCGGAGGGCTGAGTAAACCAAGCTCTGGCGAGATTTTGGTGAACCATCAAAACATCGCCAAACTGCCCGACATCATGAGCTCCGCTTTTCGTCACACAGAGATAGGCTTCATCTTTCAGTCGTTCAATTTGTTGGAGGGGTTGAGCGTTTATCAAAACATTTTAGCGCCCTTGGCTTTGACACCACTCAGCAAAGAGGCGATCCACGAAAAAGTAAGTCTGGCGATGCAACTTGCCAACATCGAGCATAAAAAAGATCAAAACGTGTGCAGTTTAAGCGGCGGCGAGAGACAACGCTGTGCGATCGCAAGAGCGGTGGTCATGGAGCCTACTATCATTTTAGCCGATGAGCCAACGGCGAATTTGGACAAAGAGAATTCGCTGATCTTTATTGAGATTTTGAAAAAGTTTAAGCTACTTCATAAAACGGTCGTCATCGCTACCCATGACACACTGTTTGATGGGCTTGCGTGTATCGATCGATGCGTACAGATGCGCGATGGTGAGCTTTTGGAATGAGTATCTTTTTATCCAACGAGATCATCGTTTTTTTACTGATCGAGCTTGTTCTCATTGTGTTAATGGCAATTTCACAGGTAAATATTCTCACGATTTTGCGTCATTGGGATTTTGATGCGACCACACCGTTGCAGTATGCGCTGGAGAAAAAGAACTATCTGGTCAATACGATTCTCTATTTTACGCTTACATGTAAAGTGATTTTGTTCCTCTTTTTTATCCAATCGCTCAACTCCTTAGCGGGCATCGTTCCTGGTGCCATGTGTTCCGCAGGCGTTGTGGGTTCCAACCATTATGGCAACGCGCTTCTACTTTTAAAATTACTGTTGATTTTTGGATTTGGACTCTGGCTGATTGTCAATAAACTTGACCTTGCTTCCATCACCTTTCCCTACTTGAAACGCAAATACCTGCTGTTTACCCTGCTGTTTGTCGGTGTTTTGGGTGAATTTGTACTCGAAATTCTCTACTTTTCCAACATTCCGCTCACGGTTCCTGTCTTTTGTTGCAGTGTTGTGTTTCAAGCGCCCAAGCTTCCTTTTGGCTACACGCAAACGCTTTTAGTGCTCTTTTTTTACACGCTTTTAGGCGCGATTGTGCTCTTTAACACACTCAAACAGACGATGGCAAGCTTTACATGTAACCTGCTTTTCTTGTTCATCGCTTACTACGCCATCACCTATTTTTTCGGGCTTTACATCTACGAAATGCCCAACCACAAATGCCCGTACTGCATGCTTCAAAAGGAGTATTATTACATCGGTTACTTCATCTGGGGCTCGCTCTTTTTAGGCATTTTCTTTGGCATCATGCCTTTTTTAATCGAGCGCATTACCCAAAAATCATACGTCTATCTGCTCAAATACTCTTCTATCTGCCTCATCATCACCGCACTCATCTGTACTTTTTACGTGGTGCGCTACTACCTGATGACAGGGGTTTTTCTATGATGAAATCTTCCTTTGCCACGGTGCTTCTTTTAAGTGTGCTCGCCTTGCTCATTGTCACCATGGACATCAGCGAAAGTCGCGTGTTGGTACGCCATGGCAATACGCAAAAAGAGCCTTTGGAGATTGTTTTAGGGCAGTACATCTGCATCGAAAGCCGCGTGCCCATCGTCGATCTGTTCAACTCTGCTCAAGCCATTTTACCGAGTGGTGACACCTACTTTTTCAATGACATCGGCAATGTACTCTTATGGTTAGGACGTCAAAAAAATAGAGATGAGATCGTCGTGTGGGTCTACGCCCAAGATACCAATCGCTACGTTTTAGCCAAAGACGCATGGTACTCACGCGTCGAAATCACCCCCATGGGCTACGGCTTTGGTGCCTATGAATACCGCCTTTACGGAACCTCTGACTACTACTTGAACGAAGTACAACTTTTCGCCCTGCGAGGTGAAACCCTCTTGCATCCGATGGTTAATGCGCTTTTGATGAATAATAAACTTTAAAGAGAAAGGCGGCGTCTGCACGTTTTCATTAAAACGTGTAGAACCGCTCAACAAACAGAATAATTTTATCAAGAACTCTCGGCAAAATGACTTTTCGCTCTAAGAGTTTTGGTTTGACGTTGAGCGTTTTTGCCACATCGTCTTTCAGGGGAATTCGCTCATCGTAGATGTAGGTTTCAATGACTTTTTTAAGTTCATCCCTGATAAGATTTTCCTCTTCGCACAACACATCAAAAGCGCTGCGTTTCTCTTCGTCCCAAAACGCTTCAAACGCATTGACGATTTCGTCGTTGTCGCTTAGTTGCATCAAATGATCGTTGATAAATTTTTCGATGAGTTCTCGTTTGCTTCTAAGGTGAACCGTGCCACTAAGGGTCTTAAGAATGGCTTCTTTTTGTTTTTGCTGCTCTTCTTGGGTTGCATCTTTGTATTTGCCGAGTAACTTCAAGATGTACGAAACATTGATCTCATCAGTAATGATAAGCTCTAGCTCAAAGTCCACATCTTCAAGGATGGAGACTTTCTCTTTTTTCGTGCGAGTGGCATCGTACATATCGAGGTATTTGGACTTGTAGTCTTCAAACGCTTGTGTGCGCATCGCCACATCTGACCATTTAAAGTCACTAAAACCGCCCAGTATATTTTTGAGGCGCATCAACTCTCTAAAGGCTTTTACAAAAGAGAGTTTTTCCTCTTCATCCACGAGCACATCGACACTAGCAACACTTGGAGCAATTTTTAAAAGCTCTGCAAATGCCTCGTTAAATTTCGCAATGTACTCCTCATAAGGCTTCATTAAGATGATCTCTCTGGCTTCAGGATTTGAAAAAAGAGCGATGGCTTCGTCGGTATTTTTTTTGAGATTTCTAAAACAGACGATGTTCCCTTGCGATTTTTCCTCGTTAAGCGTTCTGTTGGTGCGGGAAAAGGCTTGAATAAGTCCGTGGTATCGTAAGTTTTTATCGACATACATGGTGTTAAGGCTTGGGCTATCGAAGCCTGTTAAAAACATATTAACCACAAGTAAGATGTCGATCTCTTTGTTTTTCACTCTTTTGGAGAGTTCATTGTAGTAGTTGTAAAAGTTTTGGCTATCTTTGGTGCTGTATTTGGTGCCAAACATCGTGTTATAATCTTCGATAAACTCATCCAGCTTCTCACGGCTGTGTTTGTTGATGTGCTCTTCATCGACATACGCACCATCGCTTTCATCCAGCGCATAAATACCATTGGCATCTTTGTCATCTTCGTTCGCGCTATAGGAAAAGATGGTGGCGATTTTAAGGGTGTGTTTTTTGGCTTTAAAGGTTTCGTAGTATTTGATGAGCATATCCACACTGCTGACACACATCATGGCGGTAAACTCTTTAGCGTGCGTTTTGCGGTCATGGTTAGCGATGATATAGTCGGTGATTTTCCCTATGCGCTCATCGCTTTGCAAAAGCTCTTGGGTGTCGATGCTTTCAACTTCGATGTCGATGTTCGTCGCACTCTCTTTTTTCTCTTTGTAGCGTCCAATGTACTCGATGGAAAACTTCAAAACATTCTCATCGCTGATCGCATCGGTGATGACATATTTGTGTAAACGCTCATCAAAAAGCTCTTTGGTGGTTCGTTTTCCAAGCTCATTACTCACGGCATTTTCAGCAAAGATGGGTGTGCCTGTAAAGCCTATCATTTGATTACATGTAAAGAATTTGGTGATGCTTTTGTGTGTCTGTCCAAACTGGCTACGGTGGCACTCATCGAAGATAAAAACGATGCGTTTGTCTTTGAGATTTTCCATTTTTTGAAGGTGATTTTTCTTACTGATGGCGCTGTTGAGTTTTTGAATGGTCGTGACGATGAGCTTTGTATCATCGCAAAATTGCGTGACCAATTTTCCCGTGTTGTCTGTGCCATCGACCGAGCCGTTGGAAAAGCTGTTAAACTCTTTGGTGGTTTGAATGTCCAAATCTTTTCGATCGACCACAAAGACGAC
The DNA here is from genome assembly GCA_002307095.1 of Sulfurospirillum sp. UBA1314. Taxonomy (GTDB): domain Bacteria; phylum Campylobacterota; class Campylobacteria; order Campylobacterales; family Sulfurospirillaceae; genus Sulfurospirillum. The sequence continues at coordinate 14,868 of DBTO01000239.1, read as the reverse complement.
TTTATGCACCTCAGACATTTGCGTTAAAATTTGCGCGGTTTTAAATGAGGTGAGGGTTTTGCCACTACCTGTTGTGTGCCAGATATAGCCGTTTTTCTCTGTCTCTTTGACACGTGTGATGATGGCTTCAACGGCGTAAAACTGGTAAGGTCGCAGTACCATCAGTATCTTTTTCGCTTCGGCTAAAACGATGTACTTGCAGATCATTTTAGAGATGTGGCAACGTTCTAAAAATGTTTGGGTAAACTCTTCTAAGTTGGTGATGTTGTGATTGTCCACATCTGCCCAAAAGAAGGTCTGTTTGAAGGTCTGCTTTTTGTTGTTGGAGTAGTATTTTGTATTGACCCCATTAGAAATGACAAAAATCTGAATGTACTGAAACAGCGCACTGTTGAAACCATACGAGTGTCGTTGGTAGCGGTTGGTTTGGTTAAACGCCTCTTTAAGCTCCAAACCTCTTCGTTTGAGTTCGATTTGCACCAAGGGAAAGCCATTGATGAGCAATGTCACATCGTAACGGTTTTGGTACATTCCCTCAACGCTGACTTGGCTTGTGACTTGAAACAGGTTTTGACACCAATGTTCACTGTCTAAAAACTCGACGTATTTGACCGTGCCATCATCTCTGAGTAAATCGTATTTGTCGCGTAAAATCTTCCCTTTTTCAAAGACGGAACCTTTGGAAAGATGGTTTAAAATGCGTTTGAACTCCATCGCGCTAAAGGTCGTTTGGTTGCGTTTTTCGAGTTGAGCTTTAAGGTTAGCTTCTAACGCTTTGTCATCTTTGATGGTGACTTTTTCATAGCCTAAACCCACCAACTGTGTGATGAGATTTTCTTCTAAGACGGCTTCACTTTGCGTTTGATTCATTGGCTCTTCTTTTTTCAAGTTTTTACCCATGTTTTTAAAATAGGGGTAATTTTTTGAGTTTTTTACCTATATTCGTTTTTTAACTTTTGCTTCTATCTGCTTAAGCTCTTCCATATCATCCTCATCTGCTTGCTTGGCTTCGATGATTTTACGGTTGGCATCAAACGTTTCATAAACGGCATCGGCAACTTTGAGCATTTGAGGATGGCTTACACTGCCATGCCCTTGAAGCACTTTTTTATCGTTGAACTCGATGATACGGTCGATGTTTTCTCTCCAAAAATCCATTGTAATATCTTGACGATTTTTCGCACGAAGTTCCGCCGTTTCTAAAAAGACCACAACAAAGCGGTTAAGGCTATCAAGCTCATCGGCATGGAGGTAATTTTTAGAGGTGTAAATGTCTTGCTTGCGAACGATAGAGCCTTTAAAACTCATGAGTGCCATATTGGGCTCTTTGGCATTGGCACGTGAGACGATGAGTTCTGCCGCCGTTTGTCCCGTGATGGCATAGATGAGTTTATTTTGAGCATCGGCAAAGAAAAGCTGTGTCGCTTTATCGCTCTTGTCATAATCACTACTAAGGCTAAACAAATCACGCACTTTTTGGTAAAACCGTTTTTCTGAAGAGCGAATATCACGAATGCGTTCCAAAAGTTCATCAAAATAATCAGGCTTGCCGTTCGGATTTTTCAATCGCTCATCATCCATCACAAAACCTTTGACCATATACTCAGCCAAGTTTTTGTTTGCCCATTGCCTAAACTGTGTTCCACGACGGCTTCGTACCCGAAATCCAATGGCTAAAATCATCTCAAGTGCATAAAAAGAGACACTGTAATTTTTACCATCCGAGGCAGTTGTTAAGTAATCCTTAACAACTGAATTTTGCTCAAGCTCACCCTCTTTAAATATATTGGAGATGTGCATACTGATATTGGGTATAGATGTAGCAAAGAGTTCTGCGAGTTGGTTTTGACTCATCCATGCAGTGCCGTCTTTGGCTAAAAGCGATACCGATGTTTTGCCATCAACGGTGTTGTAGATGATAAGGTTGTTTTCTTCCATAGGTTTTTCCTTTAGACAAACATCTGTTGTAAAAGTGCTTTTTTAAACTGCTGGGTTTGCTCAAGTTGAGCTTTTACATGTAAAAGTTTTTTATCAATGGCGGAGAGGAAATTGGCGATTTTGGTTTGTTCGGGGAGAGAGGGGAGATGAATTGTTATACTAAAAAAATTTTCCAGTCCAATATTTAATAATCCGTGATTTCTTGCTCCTTCTTGTGCCACTTTTTCAATTTCTTCATTTTGCATACCCATCTCAAAATATTGCTCCATAAACGATAAATTAATATTTTCATTAAAATAAAAACAAATATACAATGTTGAAACCACACCTTTGTCATATCTATTCAATGATTTAATTGCCCCCATTGGATAACCATTGGAATAACTTTTATTGTATGCAAAATCACCTTTTTCTAAAAGATAATAGCCTGTAATATCTTTTGCAGAAACTGATTTGTTAAAAAATTCTAATTGACTAATTAATCCATATTGTGCTGATATAGTCAAAACATTTGTATTGCATTCTTTGTTTTTGACTGTTTTTCTTGTTGCAATTTCTCCCAACCTCTTTTCTTCCCATTCAGGAAACTCACTGCCATCATCTGCTTTAAATCGTAGCTCCTGCGAGAAGAGTTTTTGCAGGACACTTTTTTTGTATTTTTCAAGTAATTTTTCTTTACATGTAAGCTGTTCTATCTTGACATCCACCGCCGTTAAAAACGACGCAATTTTCTCTTGTTCTGGTTTTGAGGGAATGTTTATTTTAAGTGTATTTAAAGACTCTTGATTAATATTTGTGTTTGCACTTGTTGTACTAAGTGCCAATAAACTATTTCTGAATGTTTCAGTTTTAAAACAATATTTTTTGTAAAATAACTCTAAATTATCTCGTTTTTCTCTAAATCTGATAAGAAAACCACTATATGTAGTATGTAACAAGTCATTTAGAACAAGTACAGTTTCTCCTACTCCTTCTCTTTTTACAGAAGAGCGAATAAATAAAACATCTCCTTGTTTTAAATTATAAAGTTGTAAATCTTTTTCGTTGGCATTTACTAAATCAAATTTTTCATTCTTAACTATATCTTTACCAAAAACATCCATTAAATTTACAAAAGGAAATCCATGACCAAAATCTTCTTTTGACTTATTTAACCCATTTTTGAATTCTCCCAACTCAATAAGCTTCTTCTCTACCCACTCCCCACTAAACTCAGGAAAACGAAGTTTTGGCTCTTTCCATGTAAAGCTCATTTTAGTTCTCAAAACGGCGTAGCAATGTCCAGTTCTTTGCAGAACATGGCGATACTTGCATCGGTTTTTTTCATGGCAATTTCCAAGGCTTGAAGCTCGTTTGAGACTTCATCAAGGTCGATGCGTTCCTCTTCTTCAAAGGTATCCACATAGCGAGGGATGTTAAGATTGTAGTCATTTTGCGCTATCGCTTCCAAAGTGGCGAGGTGGGAGTATTTTTCACTTTCTTTTCGGCTTCTAAAGGTAGTGATGATTTTCTCGACATGCTCATCGGTTAAAACATTATGGTTTTTGACTTTCTCAAACTCATTACTTGCATCGATAAAAAGAACATGATCGCTGTCTTCACGGCACTTTTTAAAGACCAAGACGCAGGTCGGTATGCTCGTACCGTAAAAGATGTTGGCAGGCAAACCAATGATGGCATCGAGGTAGTTTTTGTCTTTGATGAGAAACTCACGTATATGCCTCTCAGCGCCTCCACGAAACAGCACGCCGTGTGGAAGAATGACCGCCATCGTTCCATTGTCGGCAAGATGGTGGATCATGTGTTGCACAAAGGCAAAGTCGGCTTTACTTGAGGGGGCAAGTCTGCCATACTGCGAAAAACGATCATTGCTCATGTGCAGCAGACTTGCCGACCAATGTGCCGAAAACGGTGGGTTGGCGACGATGGCTTCAAAGGTTTGCCCCATATGCTGAGGCTCTTCGAGCGTGTCTTCTTGTTTAATGTCAAATTTGCGGTAATGCACATCGTGCATGATCATATTCATGCGAGCAAGGTTATAGGTGGTAGGGTTGCGTTCTTGACCGTAAAAGTTGCTTACTTCTGCCTCTTTAGCAATGCGCAAGAGCAGTGAACCACTACCACATGTTGGGTCGTACGCAGAGCGGAGTTTGGTTTTTTTGGTGGTGACGATTTTGGCTAGGACTTTGGAGATTTGCTGTGGAGTATAAAACTCACCCGCTTTTTTACCTGCACTGCTCGCAAACTGAGCGATAAGATACTCATACGCATCGCCAAGGACATCTCTGTCGTGGTTTTTGAGTTCAAAGTTGATGTTGTCAAGGTGAAAGAGTACTTTGGCGATCAGCGTGTTTCGAGCCTCAACCGTTTTGCCCAGCCTGTTTGAGCTAAGGTCTAAGTCGGCAAAAAGATGCTCAAAGTCGTCCTCGCTCTCATGTCCCATCGTACTTTGTTCAATGCTTCTAAGAATGCTTGTGAGGTCTTCAAGAATGAAATTGTCTGCATCGCCATTGCCCCGTTTGGCTACGGCGCTAAAAAGCTCGCTTGGTTTGAGAAAATAACCCAAAGATTCGATGGCATCTTCTTTGATGTCTTTGAGTTCTTCGCTTGATTCATCAAGAAAAGGATACGGGATGTTGTCGCGTTCAAGAAGTTTATTGGCGTAGTTTTCCATTTTTTCAGAGAGGTATTTGTAAAAGATAAATCCTAAAATGTAGTCACGAAACTCATCGGCATCCATTTTCCCGCGCAACGTGTTTGCGATATTCCAAAGCTGTTGTTCGAGTATCTTTTTATTTTCTTCGCCCATAATGTTCCATTGTTTGTCGTAAAGTTTTGTAGTGTTTGAAAGTTGGCGAGAGGGTGT
>DBTO01000239.1:0-9725 GCA_002307095.1 Sulfurospirillum sp. UBA1314 | reverse complement strand
TCACATACCCCCCGCAAAAGGAGAATTATTCTAACCAAGATATGCTTTAGTGTGAATAAAGTCTCCATTGCATCACACGTGTTAAAGAGGAGAGACACGCTTACATATAAAGCATGCAAACCAAAAGCAATCCAAAATATTTAGACAGGCGTCGCTTAGCGTTTTTGAAAAAAAGTGATCAGATCGTCTTTGGGCAATGGCTTTGCAAAGTAATATCCTTGAAATCTATCGCACCCAAAAGAGGTGAGTAAGGCTATTTGTTCGTTCGTTTCAACGCCTTCTGCGAGCACACTCATATTGAAATTTTTCCCAATCGCAATAATATTTTGCACCATTTTTTGAGCGGTTTTATCTTCGACAATCGTATCGATAAAACTTTTATCAATTTTTAGCTCATCAATAGGCAATTTTCGTAACATATTGAGCGAAGAGTACCCTGTTCCAAAATCATCCATCGAAATTTGAATGCCACATTGTTGTATGTTATGCAAAAGTGGGAGAATATAGTCAACATCTTCAATAAAAAGATTTTCAGTAATTTCAATTGTAATCAAATCTTTGTTCATCCCAATATCGTGAATGGCGTTTAAGAACTGCTCTAAAAAGTCCTCTTCCATAAATTGACGTACCGAGATATTAATGGACGTTTGAAACGTTATACCCAATGTTGTTTGAATCTCTTGGATCTCTTGGAGTGTGCGTGAAAGAATAAAATAGCCTATTTTGACCATTTGTCCAGAAGCTTCTGCCACAGGTATAAATTGATCGGGTGGCACAATGCCTAGCGTAGCGCTTTTCCACCTCGCTAAAGCTTCGACACCATGAATAGATCCCGTATGATCTATCTGAGGCTGGTAGACGACAAACAGCTCATGATGTTCTATCGCTTTTCGGAGTTCATGCTCGATTTTGACATGTTTGAGATACTCATCTTGCAGGCTGTCTTGAAAAATTTGAGCATGGTTTTGAATCTTTTTAGATTCATACATAGCAATGTCAGCTGCACGCAAAAGGATGTCAAGAGAGTTGCCATGATCTGGGAATTTTGAGATGCCTATACTGGCTCCGACAATGAGTGTCAATTGATGGAAGTGATAAGGTTTGGAGATCGTATCGATCAGCGTATGAGCAAGGGCTAAAAGCGTCTCATCTTTAGTAATATTAGTCACAATAGCAAACTCATCACCACCATGCCTCAGAATGGTTGCATTTTTCGGTGTGACAGCTTTGATCCTTTTGGCAAGTTCCACTAAAAGATAATCTCCATATTGGTGTCCAAAATTGTCATTGATATTTTTAAAATGGTCTAAATCGATATAAAGGATACTAAAAGGAGGTGCTCCTTCAAAGAGCCAATCGCTAATATTTTTTTGAAGGTAACTTCGGTTGAAAAGGTTTGTCAGTTGATCATGCGTTGCTTGGAAGATGAGATCAGCATTGCGTTTTGCATCTGCTTTGGCAATGGTTTTAAAGAGCAAAAAGAAGATAGCATTGATAAAAACAAAGATAGCAAAGTAGATAGCAAACTTTTGTAAGAAATCTTGCAGGACAATGTTTAAAGGAATGCGCACGCTTATCCAAAGCTTGTAGGTTTTGTCATATGTGAGAGAGGTCAGGTAACGCTTGCCTTTTAAATCGGTGTTGATAAACGAGATCAAATATTCATGTTCTCGAAACTCATCCATTGTAATGTGATGCGTCAGTGTTATGGCTTCTTGAATCGCTTCTCTTTCGTTGGGTTTTATGGGGGTTGAGTAGGCTAACGTATTGTCGATTTCATCATCGGAGAGGTATTGAAAGTAAAAATCTTCATCTCGAACAATCGAAATGCTATGGCGATGGGATTGATCTGCATTCATCCCGAAACTTCCAAATGAATCTTTGACTCTCAGTGCTGCTGTTATAATCGTAACAATACGACCATTTTTATCTCTAATGGCTTTTCGTATAGGGACTATCCATTGTTCAATGGGTTTAAAATAGTAGGTACGCCCAAACACCATTTTATGACTTTTAAGCGTTGCTAAAAAAGAGTCTCTGCTGCTCTCTTGTTCTAGCAGGTTAGGAAATTTTGTGACATCATAGCCACCACTGACGGATGTCATGGTACCATCAGTTTTCACAAGAGCAATAGCGTCTATGGAAGGGTTATCTAAAAGCGTCGTGTTGAGGGTCATTATGGCATCTGGATTGGTTTGATGGTTGTTGTCTTCTAAAACATGGGCTCCTACGATGTTCAAAATCGTCTCTTGTGTTTTAAATAAAGAACGGGTGGAATCAGCAATCAGCCTGACCTTGTTCTCTTGTGTGATGACATAGTCTTTATAAATCGTTTTCCAGTTTATGTACGATAACGTAGCGAATAGAATAAGAAAAAAGAGTGCAAATACATAAAAAATAAACCAAATATTTTGTTGTATCTTTGCCATGATCATCCTCTCATAAAAAAACCACTATCTTTTCATATCACTCTTTGTAATATTCATATCTCAATTGGACCACACAACATGAAAAAACAAGATGTATAAAATCTTCATGTTGGTTTTGATATTGTATTGTCAAGTGTTGATAGATCATGATTAATATTTATGGAAATGATACCAATCAAGTGTTGTAAAGGCGTTACAAACAAGACAAAGAGACTATTTTGTTATAGTCTCTTTAAACACGTTAACGCATCATGTTCTAAACTCAGAGAGTTTAAGATTGAGTGTTTCGGTCATACGACTCAGATGTTCTGCTGCTCCTGCTATCTCTTCCACACTTCTGGCATTTTGGCTTGAGATGTCATTAATTTGTGCAACATCATTGATCATTGATGCAATATCCGTACCTGTTTTAAGGTAATTTTCTGCCGTTTTGTCTGAAACTTTTGTGGCATTTTCCATGACGGTGAACATATTATTGATCTTTGCTTCAACATCGCTCGCTGTGGTTGCAAGCGATTCCACTTTTTTGGAGTTGGATGTCATTTGATCACTGCTATCTATAATAGATTGAACAATGACATTAATCGTAGCATTGATCTCTTGAAGACTCTTTTGTGTACGTTCTGCTAATTTTCTCACTTCATCGGCAACCACGGCAAAACCACGTCCATGTTCACCTGCCCTTGCGGCTTCAATCGCAGCATTGAGTGCTAGTAAATTGGTTTGATCTGCAATATCTCCAATGACGACTAATACCTCTTTGACCTGTTCCGCATCATGGCTAAGTTGTTGAATTTTTCCTGCAAGCTCTATTTCTGTAGCAGCACTGTTTTGAATCTCTTTGGTGAGCTCAAGTATGGCACTGTTTGCTTCATTAAGATAGTGATTCGCTTTAAGTAACTCTTCTTTTCCTATTTTGGCTTCATCCATACCTATGTGCATTTCATCTTTAAGGGTGTTTGCTTTATCGGTTGTATTACTTACAATTTTCATGGAGGTCTCAACAGCTTTTCCTACCCCAAGTGAAGTTGATGAAAGTTCATGCGAAATAGAAGAATTCTCATTAGAAAGGTTTTTAGCCTCGCTGATTAAGATACGTACTTTTTCTATAAAACGATTGATGCTAGTACTCGCCTCTGCAATTTCATCATTCCCTACCACTTCAAGTTTACGAGTGAGATCACCATCGCCACTGGAGAGATTGTCTGCTCTGGAAATCAATGCATTCAATGGATTTGAAATATTTCGTTTAATAAGATACATTGTTGCAGCAATACTAATAATAATAAGTAACATGGAAATCAGTAGAAAGGAGCGTATTTGAGAAGCAGTATTATTGCTAATTTGCGTTCGAAGTTTATTTACTTCTACTTCAACATTATCAACATAAATACCAGCTCCCATCATCCATTTATAAGGTGTAAAAGGTATTGCATACGAAAATTTCTCGAAAGGCTGACCATCTTTTACTTTTGGATAAAAATATTTTACAAGCCCTCCACCTTTTTTAGCCATATCAATCATCTCTTTGATAAGAAAAATACCATTGCTATCTTTTACATCCATACGATTCTTTCCATGTAAAGATTTATTGATTGGAAGGAGTACCGTAGTGCCATCTTCCTCGTAGATAAAAATATAACCACTTTTATCATCAAAAAAACGCAATTCATCAAAGCGTGCTGCAATAGCTTCTTTAATTTGTGCTTCAGGTGTACCCTGGGCTTTTTCTTCTTTGTAAACACTCATAGCAATTTGTTGCGCCATTTCCATAATTGTTTTTAGTTCATTTTCATAAAAGTTATAAGAATTTTTTTTATATTCACTAATAAACATTTCTGTATTTTTATTGGTATTTGAGTATGAAATACCAATAATACATCCTCCTAAAAGTAGGAGAGAGAGTACCAGTGCAACCAAAATGCGGGTCGAAATTTTCATATTTAATTCCTTTGTTTGAAGATCACTTTACCTAAGCTTCTCTACGATTTTATCTATATCTTTTGTTTTTGCTTCAATTGTCTCTATGATTAACTGTTGCCTAATGAATCTCTGCTGTGTATCGACACATTATAGAAGAATTATTCGTAATGCTTTCGATAATGACACGGAAGGAGAGAGACTAACTTCGTGTCGCAGACTTCTTTTCTAACTTTTGAAAAGAAGTCTATGTGCTCAACAATTTCACGTATCAGGTTCTAAACTCAGAGAGTTTAAGATTGAGTGTTTCGGTCATTCGGCTAAGATGTTCTGCTGCTCCTGCTATCTCTTCCACACTTCTGGCATTTTGAGACGAGATTTCATTGATTTTGGCAACATCATCTATCATGGATTCAATGTCTGTTCCTGTTTTAAGATAATTCTCTGCGGTTTTATCGGAAACTTTAGTGGTATTTCCCATAACAGAAAACATGTTATTGATCTTTGACTCTACGTGGCTAGCAGTAGTTGCGAGGGATTCTACTTTTTTGGAATTTAATGTCATCTGATCACTGCTATCCATAATGGCTTGAACAATGACGTTAATGGTAGCATTAATCTCTTGCAGACTCTTTTGGGTTCGCTCGGCTAGTTTTCGTACTTCATCGGCAACGACGGCAAAGCCTCGTCCATGTTCACCTGCGCGTGCAGCTTCAATGGCGGCATTGAGTGCTAGTAAATTGGTTTGATCGGCAATATCACCAATGACCACTAACACTTCTTTGACTTGACTGGCATCGACGCTGAGTTGTTGAATTTTATGGGCTAATTCAATTTCTGTAGAAGCACTCATTTGAATCGCTTTGGTTAAATCCAAAATAGCACTGTTGGCTTCACTCAGATAGGTATTGGCTTTGAGCAACTCCTCTTTGCCTGCTTTGGCTTCATCCATACCAATATGCATCACATCTTTCAGTATATTGGCTTTAGTGGTGGTATTACCAACAATTTTCATAGAGGTTTCAACGGCTTTTCCAACCTCTAAAGATGATGAAGAGAGTTCATGTGAAATAGAGGAGTTTTCATTGGAGAGGTTCTTCGCTTCACTGATTAATATACGTACTTTTTCTATAAAACGATTGATGCTCGTACTCGCCTCTGCAATTTCATCATTCCCTACCACTTCAAGTTTACGGGTGAAATCACCATCGCCACTGGAGAGATTATTGGCTCTATGGATAAGCGCATTCAAAGGGTTTGAAATATTTTTTCTGATAAGAAACAGAGTGACACCAATACTAAAAATAATCAATAGCAATGAGATCAGTAAAAAAGAGCGAAGTTGAGAAGCCACATCATCTGCAATATGCGTTTAAGTTTTTTTACTTCCTCTTCAACACTATCCACAAAAACACCGACTGAAATGACCCAACTGTAAGGTGCAAAGCCCATGGTGTATGCAAATTTTTTCGCAGGTGGACCATCTTTCACTTTAGGGAAGTCATATTTGACAACAACACCACCTTTTTTTGCAAGCTCTATCATCTGCTGTAGAAAAAAGTTTCCATTGCTATCTTTGATTTGAAGAAGATTTTTGCCATGAAGAGATTTATTTGATGGCATTAAAAGAGCAGTGCCATCAAAACTATTAACAATCACATAACCTGAAGGGTCATCAAATTTCATCGCATCAAGTTTTTCGATAAGGACTTTTTGTATCTCTTCATCAGAGAGCCCTTTTACTTTTAGATCATGATACATTGCATAAAGTGTACTGTTCACTACCTCAACAATGTGTTTAAGCTCTTTCTCATAAAAAAGATAAGAATTTTTCTTATATTCGCTGATGAATTTTTCTGTATTTTCATGAGTATTGGAATATGAAATTCCAATAATACATCCTCCTAAGAGTATAAGAGAGAGCACAAGTGCAACTAAAATTCGTGTTGATATTTTCATAAAGCTTTTCCTTCCTTATATGTAATTTGCTTAAACTACCACTTCCCAACTCAAAGGTAGGATTCTCTATTAGATTTGAGAGATGATCGGTTTCACTTGCGATAAGTTTCACCCTTCTAGCATTCTCACTCGTAATAGAGTTGATGATGGCTTAACTAAGTTTGGGTGTATTTTGCTAGTTTTACGCATTTCATCAGCAACCAATCAGTGTTCTCCTGCACGTACTGTTTCAATCGCAGCATTAAATGCTAAAAAATTGCTTTGATCAGCAATATCAGAAATGACGATAAAATTTTAATTGACACTTATCAAGATAGTATCAATTAAAAATATTAAATTGAAGAGAAATAAATCGTTTTTATATGCAATATGTCGGAATAGCGCTATTTTTGCATTCGAAGTCGGTATTCTTTAGGGCTCATATGGCAGTAGCGAGCAAAAAAGCGTGAAAAATCAGAAGGTGTATTGAAATTAAGAGATGAGGCGATTTGATTAATATTAAAAGAGGTGTATTCAAGAAGATAGAGCGATTCTTTCAAAATTCTGTTGTGAATACAGGATAGTGCATTTATATTGAGTGTTTCATTGATAGTTTCTGTTAAGTGTTTTGGTGTGATGTTTAATAAAATTGCATAGTCAGAAACTTTTTTAAACTGCATAAAATATTTTTCGACAAGATCTAAGTAATGATTAGCTATCTGTTCTGGTCTTGTTTCACATTTTGGGAATGCTTGACATTTTTCCACTTTAGTTCGTTTTAATATAAACAACAATTTTAAAATTAAAAGCTTAATAATCATTGTATAGTCATCTTTTTTTTCAAGTAATTCCGTATTAATATCTTCAAAAATAGTTTTTACTCGGTTATAGATATTACTCGCTAAAATAATATGGTCAATATTTTCTTTGTGATACTCAAAAAGAGATGCTATGTTTTGAGATACATGTTTATTATTATAGGCTTGTATAAATGGTTCCGTAAAGAGAATAAAGTACAGTTGCGTCTGTTCCGTAATACTCTCAAATGAAAAAAGCGATCCTGCTGGTATGAGTTGAAGTGAATATTTTTCAATTTGGAATTCATATTGATTCACTTTACGAATAGATTTTCCCTCTAAACACAAACAAAGCGCAAAAAAATCAAGTTTGATAGGAGTACCACTTGTACGAATAGCTTCCTCTTTTTGTAACGTAACGATGTCCTCAGGTACAAAATTTTCCGAATGAATATTGATTCCAAATGTTGGATTTTGTTTAAAGGCATATTTATAGAGGGTAAGTGCCTTTGCTATGCTCAACCCAGATTGATCTATAAGTGTTTTCATACAAAGATCAGAACTGAGTCAATAAAAATATAGTTCATATAAGATGATTTTTTGAAAATAAAGACGAATAAAACCAAATGTGACCTCTCAATGATGGCGTATATAACACATGAATAATTGCTATGAAATACCTGAATTAAGGCATTTAAGATTTAAAAATACAAGAGTATATGCCTATATTATTAAACTTAGAAACCATTCAAAATTCTGCGCTACTATCCTGTATCTTATAAAATAGTACCAAAAAAATAGTGACTCAATATAAAAAATAGCGCAATTCCGATTTTTTGCATATAAAAGCGATATTTTCCTCTTTTCGTATAGAAATTTAATTGCTAGAATACTTTTTGTTGGTAGTTAAAATATTAATCCTAATAATGCAAATAAGTTATGGCATATTAGCTTATATTCCCTATTTTTGGCTGTTTTTGAGTATTAAAAAATAAATAATACTTATAATATTTTTTGATTTAAATATATAAGAAGGTATATTATGCTGATACATAAACACTCAATCGAAGATGAAGTATTTGAAATGTTTTCATCTATTATTGAAAAAAAAGATACCTACACAGCAGGACATTCGAGAAGAGTTGCCTATTTTTCATCCAGTATCGCAAAACGGTTACATTTAAGCGAAGAAGATCAAAAAATTGCTTTTCACGCAGGATTATTACATGATATTGGTAAACTTTTTACTCCTGAATCAATTCTTTTAAAGCCACGAAGGTTAACAAAGAAAGAATTCACCATCATACAAAAGCACTCAGAAGATGGGGATAAAATACTGAGTTATCTCTCTTCATTCAAACAATACGGTTCTATTATTCGACATCATCATGAATATTATGACGGGAATGGATATCCTGACAAGCTCTGTGGAGAAGATATTCCTCTTTTATCTCGAATAATATCTATAGCGGATGCTTTTGATGCGATGACAACAAATCGTATTTACAAGTGTCGAAAAACAACACACGAATCTATTAAGGAGTTGAAAAAATGGAGTGGAAAACAATTTGATCCAAAAATCATTGAAGTTGCTATTGAATTTTTTCAATCATATCAAGAGTCATCGCATGTTAATAGAATGCCATATTCTTTCATCGAAGAAGAGCGTTTAGCCTTTTTCTATAAAGATACTATTGCTTCAGTATACACCAGCGAATATTTAAACTATTTTTTACAAGGTAACGTTGAAATGAACAAATTTGAGTCATCTTGTCTTATTCAAATTCACACAATGACGGAATACAATAGAGAATTTGGATGGAAATCAGGGAATAATTTGATTCGTGAAATAGCAATACGTTTAAAAATACTGTTTCAAACTCACTATATTTTTCGTGTTTTTGGAGATGATTTTATTATTCTAAACACTCAACATATCACTTTAGATGCAGAACTCTTAAACGAAAAAATAAGTACAGGTTTCAACCAAATTAACATAAGTGTCATTTATTTTCCTTTGAAAGATTTTGCATTTAATCGATGGGAGGATTATGAGCCGTATCTTCAAAACTATAAAAGAAAATAAGCGTATAAAGGAGTAAAAAAATTATGAGTATCTCTAAACAATTAATAACAATGCTAGTCGTTGCCATTGTGGGGCTATTTGCTGTTTTTAGTATCGGGATTAGTAAAATGGAGGTTGTTTTTAAAGATGCCAATCAATGTAATGTTAATTCATTGCCTGCTATTTTAGTCATGAGCGATGTTCAACAGAGCTTTTATAAAATGAGAGTTGCAACGTGGCAACATCTCTTTAATAAAGATAAAGTGCAATTGGCGAAAATTGAAGAGCAATTTAAAGAATTTCGTAAAGAATTTGAAACAAACCTTAAGCGATATGAACCATTATTGACCGATGATAAGGACAGAGGACTGTATGAAATGGAGAAAAAACTTTATGATCAATATAAAGTATTTCTCGACCAACTACTTATAATCTCAGGAGAAAATCGAAAAGAGGATGCTTTAGCTTTCATTGCACCTAATACTCCGATGATTAACGAATTGATTAAGACAATCGATGATCATATGGCATTCAACCAATTTGAAGCTGATCGTGATGCCAAAGAAGCGATCAATG
>DBTO01000147.1 GCA_002307095.1 Sulfurospirillum sp. UBA1314 | reverse complement strand
TTTTTAGAAGCGGTGAAAACAACGGGGTATGAGGGCGTGATGGTGTCACGTAAGCGTTTGAAAGAGTAAAATGCTTACTAACGACATAAGTTCAGCTCTCTTATCTATAAATCATTGACACCATTTTTATATAAGTCAATATTTATAATGACCAGATAGTTATATTTTAATCCAATAACTACATTATCTTTTCTTAAAAAATAATCATATTCGGCTTTTTTTTGCATTTTCCCATATTTCTCTTCAACAACTGGCAATATCTTATTAAAATTTTCATCACCATAAAATTTGCATTCTACATAGCAAAATTTGTCATCACAAAATCCATAGGTAATATTTTGCAAGTTTGCATCACCTATTTTTAAATAGTCATTTTTTTTTGTAACGAATGACTTACCATGTTTTTGATATTTTTCTGGGTTTTCTATTTGTCCGAGCCTATAAAGTTTATCACCCCAATGTATATCTCTAAAACCAAAAATATCGCTCGCAAAACACGATGAAAATAGCAAAAAACTGAGCATAATAATGTTTTTCACGTTGTTCCTTTATTATAAGTATATAGGGGGTGAGGCTAATTTTCTTTTTACATGTAAAGCTTTCCAAGAAATCTTATCAAAAAAACCATTTAAACTAACCTCTCTTATCTCCCTATCCACATTCGCATGCTAAACTTTCATAAGCCAAAATTCTGGTGAAAATGTTTACATGTAAAGGCAGATCATGGGTGAATATGCTTTTCTTTTAGCGATAGCGACGGTATTTATGTTAGGGACGGTGAGTCCGGGACCTAGTTTTATCTTGATTGCCAAAACGGCTGTTTCCAAATCTCGCAAAGAGGGATTTGGGGTGGCGATTGGTTTGGGGATGGGCGCGGTTGTCTTTTCGCTTTTAGCCATTTTTGGACTCTATGCCATTTTAGAAACGGTGCCTTTTTTGTACGGCGCTTTAAAAGTAGCAGGAGGTCTCTACCTCGTCTATTTAGCCTATAAAATGTGGAAATACGCCGATACACCTTTAGAAACCACGCTTAGTTTAGAGCAAAAACCAAAGAGTTTTTTCAAAGCCGTTTTATTTGGTTTTGCCACACAGATGAGCAACCCAAAAACGGCGATCATCATCGGAAGTATCTTTGCTGCTCTGCTTCCCAAAGAGATACCACCTTTTGGAACGCTGTTTATTTGCCTTATCGCTTTTGCCATTGATGCTTCGTGGTACTCGTGTGTTGTCGGGCTTTTATCGACGCAAAAAGCACAAAAAATTTACCTACGCACAAAGAAATACATCGATAGAATCGCAGGAAGTGTGTTGGGTTTGTTAGGTCTTAAATTGGCGTTTGACAGGGTGTAGTCACGAGTGCGAAAAGAAGTGCAAAGTGGTTACGGTACAATACATGTAAATTTAGCATACAAGGTTTGATATGAAAAAGATATTACTGGGTGTGTTGGTGCTTCTTGTTGTTGCTGCGGGAGTGTTGTTTCTTTTGAAAGGTAAAGATACCTATGAGGGACATACTTCTTCTGCGTCACTGAGCGATGGGTTAAATGTTGGTTCAAAAATGATCTATACGCTTTTTGATCAATTTGGCAAATCGCATACGCTCGATGATTCGGTTCATACGCTCATTTTGGTGTTTGCGAAAGATACGGGGCATGAGGTCAAAGCGTTTCTTGGGGCACAAAATGCGGATTATCTCATGATTCATCATGCGGCATTTGTGGCGGATATCAGCCCGATGCCAGTGGTGATACGCAATACTTTTGCACTTCCTGATCTTAAAACGCAACCTTACAGCGTCAATCTCATTTTGGATGAGACGATTGCTAGCTCTTTGAAAAAAGGGGCAAAAGTGGATGGCATTACGGTGGTGACATTGAAAAATAAACAGGTTGAAAAAGTGGCGTATGTTGAAAATGCTGAAGCACTTAAAGTGATGATTGAAAGGGAAAACTAAAAGAGGAGAGATGGCGTGAGTTTTTCACGCCATCCTCTTAAAAATTAATCTTTTTTGTAAGCGTTTCTAGGAGCGGCTTTTGGAGCGCGACCTGCGTCACTGCGTGGTGCGCTTGGTCTGTCTGCTCTTGGTGCGCGTGGTGGTCTGCTATCACCGCTATCACGGTTGCCTTTGTAGCCACCTTCGCGTGGTGCTGAACTGCTTCCCTCTTTTGCAAATGGGTTACGACTCTCGCCTCTGTCATTTCGTGGAACACCATCATTTCTTGGAGGACGTGCATCTCTGCTACCGCCATCACGTGGGTTTGAACCTTTGTAGCCACCGCCGTCACGTGAACCTGTTGATGATGTGCCTCTGTAACCGCCGCCGTCGCGTGATCCGCCAGAGTTTCCTCTATAGCCGCCACCATCACGTGAGCCTCTGTACCCGCCGCCAGAGTTTCCTCTGTAACCGCCACGTCCACCACGGCTGTTGTCGCGCTCTTCGATGTTTTTAACGACTGACTCTAAGGTCTTTTTATCTAAACCGATTTTATCAGGACCGACGGGTGTGTTCTCTTTGAGAAGATTGGAGAGAAGTTTAAGCGCGATTTGCGACATATCCATCTCTTCTTCCAAAATAACAAGGAGTTTTGCAGCGTTTTCATTAAGCTCTGCATTTTTAATATCTTCAGCAATCTTGATCAGTTTGTTCTCTTTAACATCGCGTAAACTTGGAACAATTCTGTGCTCAATTTTAGAGCCAACTTTTTTACCGATACGTTGCATTGAGTGAAATTCGATAGGCGTTACCAAGGTAATCGCAGTACCTTTTTTACCCGCACGTCCGGTTCTACCGATACGGTGAACATAGCTCTCTGGATCAAATGGCATGTGGTAGTTGAAAACGTGACTGATGTCAGCAACGTTAAGACCACGTGCCGCAACATCGGTTGCAACGAGGATTTCGATTTGTGAACTACGGAATGCTTTAATCACGCTCTCACGTTGGTTTTGCTCCATATCACCGTGTAACCCTTTCGCTGCGTAACCCACTGCCATTAGTTGGGTTGAAAGTCTGTCAACTTCTTTTTTAGTACGGCAGAAAACGATGGATTTCTCAGGCTCAAGCGCGTCCAAAAGACGAATCATCGCATCATCTCTCTCGTATTCGTTGATGACATAGTAAAGTTGTTCAATGTCTTCGTTGGTTGTATGATCTTTTGGAGTGATGCTTACAAATTTTGGTTCATGTAAGATTTTACCGGCAAGACGTTTGATAGGCTCTGGCATGGTTGCTGAGAAAAGAAGGGTTTGACGCTCTTTTGGAAGGTAGGTAAAAATCTCTTCGATGTCTTCTAAAAAGCCCATATCAAGCATCTCATCCGCTTCGTCTAAAACAACCATCTTAGGTGAAAAGCCTGGAAGTCTGCCATTTTTAAGAAGGTCTAGCATACGACCCGGAGTTGCTACGATAACGCTTGCACCTTTTTCAATCAAACCAATTTGACGTGAATAAGAGCTACCACCGTAAATGGTTACGGTTTTAATGCCACAAAAACGACCGAGTGAATAAAGCTCATCACTGACTTGCGTTGCGAGTTCACGTGTTGGTGTAATGACTAAAAGTTGTACTTTGTTTTGATGCGCGTCGATCATGCTGAGTGTTGGAAGACCAAAAGCGGCTGTTTTACCGGTACCTGTTTGTGCTTGAGCAACGATGTCATTGCCGGCTAAAACTAAAGGGATTGCCTCTACTTGTACGGGACTTGGTTCTGTAAAGCCAGCTTCTACGACGGCTTTGAGAATATCTTGGTGAAGACCAAAAGATTCAAATGTTGGTGTTGTATTTTCCATGTGTTTTCCATGTGTTTGATTTTTCAAAACAATACTAACGTGCGCTCGGCACAAAACTCATGTACATAAAAATTTTAATGGGGAACAACCCGTCAATATCGTATGCAAAAACCTACATACTCACTGAGGATTTCTCAAATCTGGTAGGTTTTAGGTGAAGTTCTTTTTTAATGAAGTTCTGAAATTGCGGTCATTATAGTGGAATTAGATTAAAACAATATTAAGGTTTGGAAGTGGTTTGGTGTTTACATGTAAAGTGTTTGCGTGAAAATCTACCTATGAACGGGCTTTTTTACCCTTTTTTATAAAAATCCAAGATAGGTTAAAGTACACTAAAAAATAAAATAAAATCATACGGCTAAAGGTTAGAGTGTTATGGTGCAAATGCAAACATTAAAAGAGATCTTGATTAAGAATTTGAAGCTAGAAGATATGACTCCTGAAGATATAGACGACACCATGCCTCTTTTTGGCGAAAATGGTTTAGGGCTTGATTCGGTCGATTCGATCGAGCTTGTTTTGACAGTCGATAAAGAGTTTGGTGTGAAGATAACAGACTCTAAAGCGTATGAAACCATCTTTGCTACGGTTCAAAGTTTACTAGACTTTATCAATGCCCCCAAATAGTGTTTTTATCAACGCTTTTGAGTCCGTGTGTTGTGCAGGAGAGAGTAGCGAAGCGCTGTTTGAAGCGATTTGTGCTCATCAAAGCGGCATTAAAACGTTCACTGAGTTCATCCACGATAAGCAGATCGCTTTAGGTAAAATCGAGAAACCTTTTTCGATTGACGAGATTTTAGAGCTTACATGTAAAAAGGTTTTAGCCAAAAGCAATCTTGAAAATTTTGAAAACACTCTTCTTGTAGTCGGCTCTTCTGTGGGCGGCATGCAGACAACCGAAGCTATTTTTTTAAGAGACCATCACTACGCCAATATCGACCCCAAATTGCATGCGATTGACGCTATCGCACATACGCTTTCCCAACATTTCACGTTTAGCGATGACATCTCCTTTTCAACCGCCTGTACCTCCAGTGCGAATGCGCTAGGTTATGCGCACGAAATGATCGTAAAAGGTGTCTATGAAAACGTTTTGGTGGTGGGGTTTGATACCTTGTCGCTGACAACCATACGAGGCTTTGACGCGCTTGGCGTGCTGAGTTCTCGTCCGTGTCAGCCGTTTGACGTGAGTCGTGATGGTATGAATGTCGCGGAGGGCATTGCCGTTTTACTACTTCAAAACAAGCCTCACAAAGAGAGCATCGAACTTTTAGGTGTTGGGTATAGCTCTGACGCGCATCATATGGCGCATCCAAGTCCCGATGGTGCCGGTGCGCTTTGTGCTATGCAAAAAGTACTGAAATATGCGCATGTTCAGCCCTCTGAAATTGGCTACATCAATGCCCATGGCACGGGAACAACTGCGAATGATACGAGTGAAGCCAATGCGATTGAGACACTTTTTGGAAGCCATGTGCCTGTCAGTTCGACCAAATCGATTACGGGGCATACCTTGGGCGCATCTGGTGCGCTTGAAGCGATCATCTGTGTACTGGCACTTCAAAAACAGATACTTCCGCCTAATACCAATCTTTTTGAGCCTGAACATAAAACGCTTCATTTCGTGAACGAGGCTAAAACACACCGCTTTCGTTATGCGTTGAGCAATTCTCTCGCGTTTGGTGGAAACAACACCGCACTTCTTTTGGGACTGCCCCAATGAAGGTTAATTTAGAAATTTTAAGCAGTGCCTATCTGCTAGGTGTTAAAAGCATTGAGCTTCCTCACATCAAAGAGCTTGTACCTCAAATGATGACTCGCCGTCGCCTGACCAAAGCGGCTAAAATTTGCGTAGAGTTGTTGAACTGTGTCGAGCAGTTTGAGGGTGGTCGCATTCTGTGTGGGAGCGCTTTTGGCGAGCTTGAAACGACCGCGAATATTTTAAATGCGATTAAAGACGAACAGCCTTTAAGCCCGACCGATTTTCAAAATTCGGTTTACAACACCGCCGTTTCGTATCTTTCCATTTTGTACCACAACCAGAATGAGATTTTAACGCTTTCCTGTGGTGATAAAACGGCGTTGAGTGTTCTCAAAGCAGGCGCGCTTAAAGCATTGGATGGCGATGTGTTGCTGCTTTTATGCTTTGAAACACTCGATATCCCGAACATTGAACAGATCAATCATTGCATCAAGTATCTTGAAAGTGGCGTGGCATTGGTGGTGCGCGCGACTGAGGAAAAAGCGACATTGAGCCTTCAAAAAAGTGAGCTTGCAGGCGTTCCAAACTCCATCAGCGAAATGTTACATGTCGCGCAGAATGCACCGACATTAGAATGCGCCATTATCGAAGTGAACCTATGAATTTACCCCATCTTCCGCCGATTCGTTTTGCCAAAGAAATACTTACATGTAAAGACAAACGAGCCACAGTGCTGTGTGAATTTCCATGCCTGCCAACCCTGCCGATGCTCACCGAAGCCGCTGCACAAGCCTCTTCAGCCTTTGCAACGTCCGAAACACCCCAAAATGGTTTTTTGGTGTTGATCAAAGACGTCTCTTTACATGTAACGCCAAAAAGTCTTACATGTAATGTGATGATCGAAGAGCGTTTATCGCTTGGAAACTCTTCTGAGTTCTATTTTGAAGTGTTTGAAAAAGAGGGTGGCGCGTTGTATGCGAGTGGGAGTTTGATGATCGTGCTCGAAGAAGGTAGCGCATGAGGACTTTTTTACTGATGGTGGTTTTTCTTCTCGGGCTTCATGCGCAAGAGATCCGTGGAACGTTTATCACCGAGCCTATTTTTAACGCTTCGGTCTATCTCACCACCGTGGGAAATCCCGAAAATCCAGCGGTGGTTTTGGTGCATGGGCTGGGTGATGAAGCGTCTACGATTTGGGAAAGTACGATTGAGCTTTTAAAAAATGAGTACTTTGTGGTGACGTTTGATCTTCCTGGTTTTGGGCAATCGACCAAATCCAATGAGCTCTATTCTCCTCTAAACTATGCCAAGTTCATTCACTTTGTGGCGCAAACGTATGTCAAAAAGCCGTTTCATTTGGTGGGACACTCGATGGGTGGGGCGATTGCGTTGAAATACACCAGTCTGTATCCCAGCGACGTGATGAGTCTGGTTTTGGTCGATGCAGCAGGCATTTTGCACCGCTCGGAGTACAATGATTTTTTGATCCAAAGTGGGGTCAATACCTTTTTTGATGAACAAAATGGTCTGATTCAAGGCTTGCAAACGCAAAGAGTGAGCTCTTTCATCGATAAAATGGCAGAAAAAATTGATCGAAAAATGTCTTTAGACATGGGGCGCGTGCTTGCCAGTGAAGATTTACGAGCGACGATTTTGGGTGGAAGCCCTCACAGCATTGCTGCGGTTGCGTTGGTGGAGGAGAATTTTAATGGGATTCCTCAAACGATCGATACGCGGACGACGATTATTTGGGGTGAAAACGATGGCGTTGCTCCTTTGGAAACAGGTTATGTGCTGCAAAAACTGATGCCAAACGCCTCTTTGAAAATCCTCCCCAATGCTGCACATGTGCCGATGCTGAGTCATGAAGAGGCGTTTTTAAGCCTTTTGAGCGCGCATCTCACAAACCAAGAAAAGAGTGTGCGCCCTATAGTTTTAAAAACGACACCGAGCTACCGTGTGAAAATTAAAGACATAAGTGAGCGCGTTTACACGGGTAAAATCGAGAGCATGAGTGTGGTGAACTCTCAAAAAATTACCATCAAAGATGCGGTGGTTGACGAGCTCATTGTTTTAAATTCAGAGGTGCAGATCATCAACAGCACGTTAAAATCTGGCAAAACCGTAGCGCTCATGGCGCAAAATGCCAAAGTTTCGATCGTTGCCAGCGACATTTTTGGCACAATCAAACTGCAAAACAGCAAACTGCATCTTTTGGGTGTCACCATGGATGTGTTAGGAAAGCCCATCGAAGCGCTTTCAACGTCAATGGTTTATTTCTCTTTGTGTAAAATTAATGATAAATTAATTCACGGAAAAGAGATTTTGGGTTACACGAAGTGAACAAAGCCTAGTTTAGGTGCTTAGATACTACGTACTCAGTAAAATTTAATCGTAATATCACTAGAATAAATTAAATTTTTTTAAAGGATGGTAATGAAAAAACTCGTTATGATTTCGATCGCTTTTGTCTTGAGTCTCGCATTTTTTGGTTGTGGAACCCCACCTATTTATAATGTCAATAACAATGCAGTTGTTGTCCCTACGGATAAAACGGCAACAATGAGCGATGTTGAAAAAGCCATTATGCGCGCGGGCGGCGGACTTGGCTGGATTATGAAAAAAGAGAAAGATGGCTTAATCAAAGGAACTTTGGTTTTGCGAACACATACCGCAGTGGTTGCTATTACGTACAATACAGAAACGTACAGCATCAACTACGAAAGCAGTGTTAATTTGGATTATAATCCAACGAGCAATACCATTCACAGCAATTACAACGGATGGATTCAAAATCTTAACAAAGCAATCCTCGTCCAACTCAGCTTGATCTAATATCTCACAGGGGTGGGCAGCCGCCCCCCTTCCTTTTCACTTTTTTAAAGCAATGGCATACACTTTTTCCCCATCAACGTTGTGGAGATTTTTTCGACAATGTGCAGTTCAATCGGTAGATTGATTTTTCCCAGTTTGTGTTTGATGGCACTTTTGAGTTCTTTTGCTGTGATGGGGCGCGTGGTTTCAAGAAAAACTTGAACGACTTCATCTTTTAGCTCGGCATTGTTGTGTTTGACGTGTACGAGGGCTTTAGAGATTCCTTCCATCGCTTCTAAAATCTCTTCAATTTGTGCCGTTGCATAGCGTTTACCTGCAATTTTAACGATGTTACTGCTCCGCCCTATGAGCTGAAATTTTCCATTTTCTATCACAGCATAATCAAAGCTCTGAATTTCTCCACCTGTTTGAATCAATCCCTCTTGCCATAGGGTTTTCGAGATAAAGGGAGATTTTACATGTAAAAGTCCTTCGGCATTGAGCGTTGCCTCAACGCCTTGAAACGGACTCCAAAAGGCATCATCTTGTTTTTTGAACGCGATGCTTCCACATTCGGTCGAGCCAAAAAGTTGAATGAGTGTGGTGTTGAATGTGTCGGTAAATTCTTTGGCGATTTCGGAGGGCAATGGCCCTGTGGAGCTGATGAAAATCGTCTCACTCAGGTCTTTGGTTTCATCCAGCCTCAACAGTGACTTGATGTAAAGCGGTGTGGTGACGACAAGATGATGCGGCTTTGCAGACTCAAGCAGGTCGTGAGGCAGAAAATGCTCTTTAAAAACCAGATCAACATCGAGTTTTACGGGAAGTAAAAGTGCGGCGAGAAAGCCGTAAATGTGGATAAACGGAACCGTAGCCACCACTTTTTCGATGTGAAAATTGCCAAATTCTCGCACCAACGCTGCCATATCCGTTTCGATGTTTTCTCTGCTTTTAAACGCTCCCGTGGGAAAGCCTGTACTTCCGGAGGTAAAAAACATCGCCGAAAAATCGACATCGTTAAATGTTTCCGCGCCCAAAGATTCGATTTTCTCTTTGAGGGAGAGGTTTTCTTGGTCGTACAAAATAGGTTTTGCGCCTGAAAGATAAGCTCTTAAAATTTCTATCGCATTGGCTTCTTTGGTTTTGGAAGGAACGAGGATAACTTGGTTTTTGAGTGTGGTGTCGACGAGGTTGGAGCTTTCATAAACATTTTTACTGCCGTCATCGTTTTGTATCATAACTCTCATTGCGGCTTCCTCCCCATCAGTAAAACTAAAATCGCTCCTGTTGCAACGCACGAAACCAAACCCATTGCATAAAGGGCGCCGATGTCGCTGAAAATGAGTACGCCAAAACCTGCGAACGTGTCAATGATGGAGAAGAAAATCGCACTTCTCGTTCCATCTTTGAAGCTCTCCTCACTGCTCATATAGATGCCGTAGTCAATGCCAAAAAGCATCATGATAAACAGCATAAAAATATGCGCGATGGTGAAAGTCCCTGTCAGTGCAAAGAGTAAAATAAGCGCTGTTGGCAAAAGTACAAAGCTAGCACTGAGTGCGAGTGTTTTGCGGCACACCATCCACAGCATGAAAAAGATAAAGGCGATGGCTAAAATGCCTCCAACAAGAAGTTGATGTGCAATTTTTTGAAGTGCGTTAAAGAACATCTCTTTGGCATCGATGGAAGAGGCAAACGCAAAGTTGGAGACTAAGTTTCGATCACTGTTTTTCACCAAAGCGTAGGTGTAGTATTTGCCCTCATGAAAGACGACATCAAAGCCCATTTCACGCAGCGTGTCTAAGGAAAGTTCTTGATAGCTTGGGTGTAGAAGCGCTTCATTGTAGGCATTTTTAAAGAAGCCCGCGCGAAAGCCAAGCTTGGTCGCTTCTTCTTCGATAAGTGACTTTTTCTCGTTTACATGTAAAGCCTCAAGCTCTTGTTTTCTCTGCTCGTAAAACGCTTTGTCAAAAAAATAAGAAAGTGGAGCGGTGGCGTTTTTGAAGCTTTTTTGGATGGTATTGCTATGTGTTATAAGCTCATTGATGGAATTTGCTTCGATGAGAAGAGGCATAAATCCCTCTTTTTTAATCGCATCTTTGAAGAATTTTTCCTCTTTCATCAAAGCGGTGTTTTGATAATCAAGGTTTTTGATGTTGGTGTCAAGTTCTATAAAAGGTACGCTTAAAACAATGGCTAACAAAGAGAGTAGGGCGATGGCACGGTAAGGT
Source organism: Sulfurospirillum sp. UBA1314 (assembly GCA_002307095.1). Classification (GTDB taxonomy): domain Bacteria; phylum Campylobacterota; class Campylobacteria; order Campylobacterales; family Sulfurospirillaceae; genus Sulfurospirillum. The sequence goes on along the minus strand of DBTO01000147.1, from coordinate 10,651 downwards.
AACGGGATGGAGACGTGAAATTTGGAATAGGGCTGTGCTTTTTTAAATCCGATGAGTGGAAAGAGAAAAACGAATTGGAAGTAAGAGAGTACGAGCGAAATCATCGCAAAAACGCACACTTGTTGGATGAGCGGAAAATCGACCCAAGCGAAGATGAGAAAACCGCCAAACGTGGTTAGGAAGCCGTAAAAAACAGAGGTATTAAACTTCTTTTTGCTCTCATAATGCCCGTAAAAATAGTAGTGGAACATGTAGTCAATCGCCAATGTACCTATGGCATTTCCAAAAGCTAAAACAAAGACGGAGACTTCACTCCAAATCATGCCAATGAGCAAAAACGAAAGCAGTGCAGAGGTCGCAAGGGTGGCAATGGTATTGATAAGAAGGTAGATGTTTCGAATAATAAAAATATAAAGCACAAGGAGCAAAAGGGTCGAGAGAACAATCAAAAACGTGACATCATCTTGAATTTTTTGTGAGTTTTCCACAAAGTAAAATGTCGGGCTAAAGACGCGGACATTTTGTATGCCTTTGAGCTCTTGATGCACGAGATTGTAGATGGTTTCATAGCTCTCAATGGTGTTGGAGGTATCTTTGATGCTTAAAACGCAAAGGTATCCAAAATCGCCTAAGGCTAAGTGACCATCTCGAATATTAATAGGAATTTTTTGCTCTTTAGGGCTAAAGTAACCCAGCGGATCAGAGGCGTCTATGGTCGTATAGTAGGGGTTGTTTGTCATTTTTTCATAAAGCGATTTTAGTTTTTCTTGGATGCCAGCTGAGTCATCTTTGTTTAGGTTTTTGAGGTAAAAAGCGTTGTTTTTGGTGTATTCGATCAGTTTGGCATTGGGCGTTATGCTACTCTCCAGCTTTAAAAGCTCAGTTGCGAGCAGCTTATCTTCGATAGTTTTGATTTTGGAAAGAGACTCTTTGTCAAACCCTTCGGTGGCGATGAGCACCTCTTTGGAATTTTTGAAATGCGAATATATCTCAAACGCCTCTTTGCTCTTTCCTTCTGGTAAAAAAGAGAGCAGGTTGGTGGAGACATGCACTGAGTTTTGGTAGAAGAAAAAAAGTGCGCCTACAATGACGAAAAGAGCGAGATTGAGGCTTTTAGTTCCTAATTTCAATGGTGATCCTATCGCCGTTTTTAATCTTTACATGTAAAGATTTTAGCTTCGTCGCCTGCCGCGTAATGCGAACTTCCTCAAGCACTTCAGCTGCCACACCTTTGGGAGTTAGGAGTGTCTCATCGCCCTCTGTCTTTGTCTCAAAAAAAGAGTTCAATAAGACACTATTTTCATCATGCACCGCCTTGATAATCATAAAAAAATAGTTCATGGAAGGCATGCTTTGCGCATCGATGACTTTATAGCCATTTTGGTCTTGAATGCTCAGTTTTTCTTCAAAATAGGTCAAGACTTTGGATTCGGGTTTGACATATTCGATGATGATGTTCTGCTCTCCAAAGGTGATGAAACCCTCTAACGTGACGTTTTTATCGAGTGCGTAGAGGTAGCGTGTCTCTTGAAAGCTAGAACTATCGGCAAAAAGGCATAGCAGTGAAAGCAGACACAAAACGATGATTTTCATGTGTTACATCCGTTTTAAAAAGATAAATTGACGGTGCAAAAACTGTACAATTCCGCCAAAAATAAAGACCAAGTACCAACCAAAAGAGGAGTAAATAATCCAATAGTGGTCATTTTTGAGAAGAAGTATGCTTACATGTAAAAGAATGTTGATAGACGCAAGCACTATCCAAAAAAGGGTTGAACGGTTGATGTATGCCTCTTCTTTGGTTGAGAGAGAGCGTTTATGGAGTTTGCGTGCAAAATGCAAAATGATGGAGTCGTTGTCGAAATAACTCGCCATCAAGAAAAAGATAAAGGCTAAAGAGATCAAAAGCGGTAAAAATTTGAGCACTAAAAAGTCATCTACAACAAAGGCTCCAAGGGCTACAGCGATATAAAAAAGAGGGAAAAGTGTGGTTTTAATATCTTTTTGTTTTAGACTTAAAAGCCAAACGATACCAAAGCCAAAAAGTCCCATCGAGACGGTTTTAATGTCAAAGTAACCAAGGAGCACCACAACAACGGGTGCGTATAAAAACGAAAAAAGTATGTGCATTACCGTACCATCCCACCACTAATATTGATCACTTCACCATTCACGTACGTTGCTTTATCGCCTAAAAAGAAGACAACTTCCGCGACCTCTTCGGGCTTGCCTAAGCGTTTGCAGGGGATGAGGCTAGTGATGTTTTTATCGACATTATGAATCATCTCAGACTCGATCACACCGGGAGCTACGGCATTGACACGAATGTTATAGCGCGCCACTTCCACGCAAAGTGCTTTTGTAAACGCGATGATGCCGCCTTTGGTTGTTGAGTAGTTGACTTGTCCACCATTGCCCACGAGTCCTGAGATAGAGGAGACATTGACGATGGAGCCCTCTTTTTCTTTGATCATGTTGGGTAGAATTTGCTTGGTGACATAAAAAAGGCTGTTAAGGTTCGCGTCCATCACACCATTCCACTCTTCCTCTTCCATGAAGAAGAAAAGTTTGTCTTTGGTGATGCCCGCATTGTTTACAAGCACGTTTACATGTAAAGATTCAAACGCTTTTTTAACTTCCTCTTTTTGGGTCAAGTCGCACTGAATGATCTCGCCGTTTTGAATCTCCTCAAGCAGTGCAAGTGCTTTGTCTTTTTGGCTTTTGTAGTGAATGTACACAAAGTAACCCTCTTGGGCAAAGTAGCGCACAATGGCAGCTCCAATGCTTCCCGTAGCTCCAGTTACAAGTACTTTTTTCATGCAAGCACTCCTTGGCGAAGAATGGTTTGAATTTTTGCGATGTCAACATCCATACGTCTGTCTTCCAAAAGCGGCTTAGCATGCTCTCGAATTGCTTCATAGTGTTTGCGAAGTGTTGGCGAAACGCTCTGCTTCCCTCTGATGTCCACGGCTTGCGCCATGCCCATAAATGCGATGCCAAGCATCAGGTCAAGAGGTTCCATCATCTTTTTAAAGTCCAGTGCCGCCGTTGTTCCCATGCTTACTTTGTCTTGATTGAGCGATTCGGTAGGGCGAGAGTGAATGGAGGCGGCAGTGGTGTTTTTGATGACATCGGCACTGAGGGAACTCAGCGTTATCTGCATCGCTTTAAACCCGTGAAAATAGTGCTCACGAGAGAGTTTTAGGTTTTCACCCAGACCTCGGTTAAATTTGTGATCGACCAAAAGGGCAAACTCTTTATCGAGCAGATCCGCAAGGTTTGCCGCGCAGATTTTGAGAGTGTCCATCGCGTGAGCGACGTAACCGCCATAAAAATTGCCCGAAGTGTAGATTTTTTGATTTTTACCATCAATGAGCGGGTTGTCATTGACCGAGTTGATCTCTTGCTCAACCCATTTTTTGGAAATCTCCAAGTTGTCTCGGATCACGCCTAAAACTTGCGGTGCGCAACGCATAGAGTAGGTGTCTTGGATGTTCAGGTCATTGTCGGCAAAGAACTTGTCATAGCGGTCATCGCGCCCGTGCGTGAGTTTCGAGCCTTTGATCTTCGTTTTGATGTTAAAGGCACTTTGAATTTGTCCGCTAAAAGGCTTCGCCTCATGCACAAATGAATCCAGTGGTGTCGTATCGCCCAAAAGTACTTCAAACATGCCTGCTACAAAGGACTCCATGCTGGAGAGAAGTACCTCAAAACGCTCTAAGGAAGAGAGGGCAATCGCACTCATAATGGTTGTGCCATTCATAATAGCCAGTGCTTCTTTAGGTTTAAAGACATACGGGGTGATGCCAAGTTTTGCATATACTTCACTTGTTGGCAGGACAGTCCCCTCATACCATACTTCCCTCTCGCCTGCAATCACCGCAGCAATGTACGAAAGCGGTGTCAAATCGCCACTTGCCCCCACCGAGCCAAGGGAAGGAATAACAGGAATAATCTCTTTTTCAAGCAAAAGATCAAGTCGTTGTAAAAGCTCATACGAGATGCCAGACTTGCCTTTGGAGAGTGAAATAAGTCTGCAAATCAGCGCGTAACGTGAGGTTTGAGGAGTGAGAGATGCACCAACACCACAGCCATGAAAGCGGTAAAGGTTTTGTTGCAAAATGGCACTTTGCTCGTATGTGAGGTAGTTTTTACCACTCGCTCCATAGCCTGTGGTGACGCCGTAAATAGGTTTTCCTTTTTTGATTTCATTCATCAAAAAGGTGTGACCGAGTAAAAAGTTCTCTTCAAAGTTTTTATCGTTAGAAACGCTAATACTGCTGGCGTTGCATATCTCTTCTAGGCTAATATAACGATCGTCTATGGTTAATTTCATGCTTTTTCTTTCCAAAAGGGGTATAGATTGAACCATTGCTCAGGATGCAAAGCGACATGCGTTGCAAAGAAATCAGCGTAGGCTTGCATCGCTTTGTGGATCTCTTCGTGTTCGTGGTTATGTTTATCCATCGTAATTTCGATAAACTCAATGGCGTAATGTTGAGGGCGAAGATAGCTAAAAGCAATGCCCATCAGTGGTTTTTCGGTTTTATAGGCGATGCTAAAAGGGTTTTTATTGAATTCTGCTTTTTTACCAAAAAAGGTGACGACTTCTTTATGTTTTGGATCGGTTGCACGGTCTGCCATCATCGCTACGATCTCGTTGTTAAGAAGCGCAGAGGCGATTTTCATTGTGACATCCACACCGCCTTTGGAGAGATCAATGATGGTTAAATGCTGATTTTTTGTTTCAATGTTTTCTTCGATACATTTAATGGGCGCGATAAGCGCTTCTTGCATAACGATGTTAATTTTAAGGTCCGTAAAACAGTTGCCCGCACTTGCCCAGCCCCCAAAATGCGATAGCAGCAAAATGCCACCGTTATGAAGATGGCGCATCAGTTCTGCTTCGTTTCTGATCTCAAAGGTGTAATCTTTGGGGCTAACTTTAGAAACAAAGCGGTCGCACATCGTGATCGCGAAGTGGCGTAAATGCTCGAAGTAGACCCAGTTATTGAAAGGCTTGTTGATATGTCGGTAGTAATCACGCAGTGCTTCTTTGACGTTGCTTGCCACTAAAAAATAAAAAAAAGTCACAGGATACATGAGGTAATAGATAAAGGTATAGCCAAAAAGTCTGTAAAAGTTATAAACGAGTTTGATGCTCCAACCGCTTCCGCGCTGTTTCGTGCTCATTGGTACCTTTTTTTGAGGAAAAATTTCCACGGGAGGAGTTTGACATGCACCATAACGATGGCGGCGGTATCCCAAAACTTTTTAAAGTGACTCACACGCTCTTCGGGAGTAGGGTAGTAACACTCGATGCTCACCTCTTTGATGAGGCGACCTTTCCACGCGTGCTTGACAAGTACTTCCATCTCCCAGTCAAAGCGTTTGGTTTTGATGATGAGGTCTAGAATGGAAGTCGGGTAAAGCCTAAAGCCAGAGAGTGAATCGGTGATGGTCTGTTCGGTGTCCCAACATGCCCAAAAGTTGCTAAACCATCTGCCAAATTTGGAGCCATTGGGAACATGGTTAATTTCAAAATTGCGCGCACCGATAATGATTTGATCGGCTCCATCACAGGCGTCACATATTTTTTCAATTTGCGAAGCCAGATGTTGTCCATCGCCATCAAGGCTGATAAAATATGAAAAGCCTAGTCTTTGTGCTTCACGAGCACCTGTGATGATGGCTTCGCCTTTGCCTTGGTTGACTTCGTGACGCAAGATGGTGAGCGTGTCGTGTTCGCTTACCAGCGATGAAACGCTCATCTCTGAGCCATCATCGACAATGATCAGCCTGTACCCGTGGCTTAGGACATCGTTGGCAACAGCATTGATCGTAAGCGGATTGTTATAGGTTGGAACGACAACGACGATATCATCTTTTTTCATAGGTGAGTTCTGCTACTTTCTGCTCATTTTGACTGACACGAATTTTGAGTGTGTTGCCCGTCGTTTGGTGATCAAACCACAGTAGACTCAAAGGGGCGATATTGTTTAAGAATTTTGCTTTGATGATTTTGACAATCTCGATGTCCAAAATCTCTGCGCTTAGATCCAGTAACAAAAATCCTGCCACGATAGGATTGTTTGGAAAATGCGCTTGAAAGAGAGGATGGGTCGCATCGCTAAGCCTCACGCAAAAGCGCGTTTCTTCTTTACATGTAAGCGTATAAAAATTATTTAAAATCATACAATCCTGACAAAAGTTCTTAAATAAACAGGTGTATTATATAAATCTAGCTAAAATAAGAGCTTAAAATGGCTCTTTCTGTTAAGGTTTCGTTTACTTTTGTAGAAAACAAGGAATATTTGGATGAATCACTTTTTTGAAGATAACGATAGTGTCTCGGCTTTAGAGGCGCAGTACAATGCCCAACGCATCGCTTTTGCCCCGATAGTCTTTCAAGTCGCACGCTCTATGCGCGATCTAGGTGTTCTAAAGGCGCTGCATGAACATAAAGAAGGTCTCAGCATCGAAGCGTTGGCACAGGCGACAAATTTGAGCCACTACGGCATAACGACGCTCCTTGAAACAAGCCTCAGTGCGGACATTGTTAAACAAAAAGGCGAGCTTTATTTCATCACGAAAACGGGTTATTTTTTACTGAACGACCCCATGACCATCGCCAATATGAACTACAACCATCACGTCAATTACCAAGGGCTTTTTTCGCTCGATGAGGCGATTCAAAGCGGCAAACCAACAGGACTCAAAGTCTTTGGCGAGTGGGAGACCATCTACCCAGCCCTTTCCATCTTGCCCGAAAAGGCGAAACAGAGTTGGTTTACGTTTGATCATTTTTATTCTGATGGTGCCTTTCCTGAAGCGGTGGAACATCTTTTGAGCCTCAAACCCACTAAAATTCTCGATGTCGGAGGCAATACCGGCAAGTTTTCAATGCTCATTGTAAAGCGTGATAAATCTTTACATGTAAGCATTATGGATTTGCCAGAACAGCTCGCATTGGCGCGCGAAAACATCGAAAAAGAGGGCTTAAGCGATCAGATTGCTCTTTTGCCTGCCAATGTGTTAGCCCCAACGCACAGCTTTCCAAAAGGGTTTGACATCATCTGGATGAGTCAATTTTTAGACTGTTTTAGCGAAGAAGACATTGTAACGATTTTGAGCAAAGCCAAAGAGGCGATGAGCGATACAAGCAGGCTGTGCATCATGGAACCTTTTTGGGACAGGCAACGCTTTGAAACATCCGCGTTTTGCATCATCAACACCTCGCCGTATTTCACCGCGATGGCAAATGGATGCAGTAAAATGTACCACTCCAAAGATTTTATCAAACTGATCGAAATGGCAGGGCTGAAAGTCGAAGCGATCATTGATTATTTAGGGGTTTGTCAGAGTATTTTGCAACTTCAAAAAGCCTAACTGTTTTGCGTCCAGTCAAACTCCATTTGTCTAGCCGTTTGAAGTGCAAGTTCTCTTCCCATCAGGCGTTCTACCAGATGCAGACTCATGTCGATGCCAGCCGAAATACCTGCGGAGGTGACGATGGAATTTTCATCGACCCAGCGCATGTTTTCTTTTACATGTAAAGTGGGAAACAGGGTGCGCAGATCGTCGATGTCTTCCCAGTGCGTTGTCGAAGATTTACCTTCTAGCAGTCCTGCTTTTGCGAGCAAAAAAGCCCCCGTGCAGATGGACGCAGTGATGGTGGAAGAAGCTGCGGTACTTTTGATCCACGCGATCACATCGTCATCTTCCATCTCTTTGGTCACCACGCCACCTGGAATCAGCAAAAGATCGGGTGTGGGATGTGAGGTAATGGAATAATCAGGGTGAAGTTTCAGCCCGGCTCTGGCGTAAATGGATTGTTTCGTTTTGCCGATGGTGAAGACCTCAAAAGGCGGATGGGCGAGAGATGAAGCGGTTTTATTAAAGACGCGTGACGCGGTTGTAAAAACTTCATAGGGTCCAGCAAAATCAAGCACTTCCACATTGTCAAAAATATAAATACCCACCGAATATGCCATCAAATTTCCTTTACATGTAAATCGTAAAACAGTTCATACCTGCTTCGTGTTTGTAATCAAGTCGCATGCCGTGTAGGCGAATGACATGCCAGGTGATAAAGAGTCCAAACCCAAGACCGCGTGAGCTTTTTTGCTTTTTGCCCTCAAGAAAGTAGGGCTCGGCGTAACGCTCAATGGGAAACTCTAACGCAGGTGCGTGGTTGGAAATGGTAATGGTTTTAAGATCATTGCGAAGAGTGACGTGGTGGTCGTCCGAGTAGTTGATGCCATTGTCCAAAAGGTTTTTCAGCGCCACACCAAAGAGCTCAAAATCCACTTGCAATTCCATCGGCATCAGGTTACATGTAATGCTTTCGCGTTTGTCATCTAAAATGTCAAATGCAAAGTCCACCACATCTTCAATATGATAGGTTTTGATCTCCAATTTTAGCTCGTCAGCACTCAGTTTTTCAATGCGCGAAAACTCTTCCAAAAGCGCTTCTTGACGGTTGAAAACGTTTTGTAAGATTTTGGCATAGGTCGCATCTTCGATCATTTCAGCGGCGAGTTTTCCCTTAGTAATAGGCGTTTTGAGCTCGTGCATGATGTTGCGTAAAAAGAGCTGTCTGGAGTCCCGAAGCGACTTGATCTTGAAAACGGCACTGTCAAATTCATTGGCGAGGGCGGCGATTTCGTCTTTTTTACTGCTTTTACATGTAATGTCATAATCCCCATTGGCAAAGTGTTTGATCTTCTCTCTGAGGGTTTTAAGTGGCAAAATACTTCGGATAATGCCAATGTATAAAAAGATGACAAACGCAAGGCTTAAAAGCGGCAAAATGAGTCTGGGCATGATCTCCTTTTGCAAAGGGGTTTCAAAGACGATAGGGGGCGCGTCGCGTGAGAGTAAAATCGTATAAATGTGCATACGGTACGGCACCGAATCGATCATAAAATGAAACCGCTCTTCTACACGTTTCATGGGAAAGGGTTTGGGTGGACGTGGGCGCTCGAGAATGGTTTGTTTGAGCACTTCATCGGTAATCAGTTTGAAGCCAATCTCTTCCATTTTATCAAAGTCGATGGTTTTTGTGGAGCGATCAAACGAAGAGCGCAACGCCACTTGCGAGTAATCAAACATCGTTTGAATCTCTCTGTTTGTTTCATACTGTGCGATGGAGACAAAAATCGCGGTGATGCCAAACAGTGAAAGAGCAAAAATGAGCGAAATACGCGTAATGATGGAGTGGTACCACCTCATGCTTGAAGCCTATACCCGATACCTCGGACCGAATGAATGAGTTTTGGCTCTTTAGAACTCTCCCCTAATTTGGTGCGAATACGGCTGATAAGCACGTCAAGGCTTCGGCTCTCATTCTCTTCATTGAGACTGAGTGCGCTGTTTAAAAGCTCCGTTCGTGAGACCACACAGTTGTTTTTTTTGATGAGGTGCGTGAGCACGTCGTACTCAGCAGGGGTTAGCGTAAGCGGTGTGCTTTGAAAAAAGATGGTGTGGCTCTCCTCTTTAAGAATCAGCGTGGAACTGCTCACCTCTTCGCTGACCGAGTTGCTTTTTTTGTAGCGTCTAAGGACACTGATGATGCGCGCGTAAAGCTCTTTGGGCTCATACGGTTTTGGTAAATAGTCATCCGCACCAAGTTCCAAGCCTACGATTTTATCTTCCAAATCGCTGCGTGCAGAGGAGATGATGATAGGAATGTCGCTTTTAGCACGCACCTCTTTGCAGATCTCCAGACCGTCCATACCCGGCAAAGAGAGATCTAAAATAAGCAGGTCGTACTTGGTAAGGCTGAGCGCACTGATGCCAAGATAGGGGTCGTCGTAATTGGTGACGATGATGTTATAGCGTTTTAAAAAATTGCATAAGATTTCGGCAAGTTCGACATCATCTTCGATCATTATAAGGTTCGGTTGCATGGGTGTATCCTGAAAATTTGTCTGAAACAATCATACCCCTACTCTTTGAATGGTTTGTTAATGCAAAAACCACACAATAATTTTTCATTTTCTTCATCAATGACAAATTTATACAGATGAAAATGGTTGACCAACCCTTCGGATGTTGGAAGCATAATATTGTGTTCAATCACCCCCTCGTAAAGGCTCAAACGATCGGTTTCAGCGATATCGGAAGCTGTTTTTTCGTTAAAAAGGCTCATGGCGGTTTTGTTTTTCCATGTTTTAAAGCCCAAGAATTTTTGATAGGCTTGATTCATGTACACATAACTTCCTTGTGCATTTTTGATAAAAGAGAGGGCGGGAATATGCTCAACAAAAGCGATAAAACGTTCGTGTTCAAAGCGCTCTTTGACTTCATCTTCTTTGCGTTCACTGATGTCGCGCATTGTCCCCACCATACGAATGGGTTGCTCATTTTTGCCCACAATCACCTTGCCTCGTACATTCACCCAACGCAAAGGCTCACTTTGGCGAATACGATGGTCGACCACAAACAGATCGCTTTTACCATCTAAATGCGCTTTTAAGCGTTCATTCACAAGCGCCATATCTTTGGAATGGACTAAATTGAGCCATGAGGAGAGGGTAGTGGGGTGATCTTTAGCTTCATAGCCCATCAATTGTTTCCATTTGGGCGAGTAGAAGATAACTTCATTTTTGATATCCCAGTCCCACAGTGCTTCATCGCTTCCCTCAAA
>DBTO01000163.1 GCA_002307095.1 Sulfurospirillum sp. UBA1314 | reverse complement strand
GCATATTGCGTATTCATGACGTGACAGTTGATACAGGCTTTTGGATCACTGGAGAGATACGACAGCGCTTTGGATGCGTGAACCATATAGGCAAAAAAGCCGATGGCTACGACAAAAACAAAGAGTGCCGCGTACTTTAGGAAATTACTCTTTTTCACATTTCCTCCTTTGATGTTCTGTGTTGCTTGATTTACATGTAAAGCAACAACGCCTAACCCGAACCAAAACCAAAACCTCCTAATTATTAATTTGAATTGAATCTAATAATCTAGTGAAAGCTATGGGGTATTGTATAAAGAAAGGCGAAAAAAAACCTTGACCTATGTCAATGAAATGTAAATAAGCACCAAAGGTGCGCGGGCACTCTGCCGAGGAGAACCTAGTGTTAACGTAGTCTTTAGAGCTTTGCTTTAAAGACGTGTCAAGAGTTCTAAATTATTATAGGACTTCTTCTAATTTTTGAGCGTCTAGTACGTGAATATGATGCTTGTCATCAAGCTCGATAAATCCTGAGGATTTAAACTTAGAAAGCGTACGGGAGAGTGTTTCAGGAGTCAGGTTAAGAATGGAAGCGACTTGGGTATTTTTGAGTGTTTTAAAGAGTTCGCCATTGTCCAAGATAAACTTTGCCACTTTGGCATCGGCGGTTAAAATCACCTCTTTTTGGATCACATCAATCAAAATTTTATGCTTGGCAATGAGGGATTTGATGATCTCAAACGAGATGTCAGGATTTTTAAAAAAATCATGCTCCAACGCCTTGTAGTCGATGCGAAGCACTTCACTCTCACTCATAAACTCCGCGGTTGCAGGGTAAGGAATGTTCTCAAAATTTGCCAACTCCGCCACCAAACCACCGGGATAAAACTGATGCAAAAAGATCTGTTGTCCTTTGTGATTGGTTTTATAGACTTTGAGCGTTCCTTGAAGCAGTACATAAAGATAGATGGGCGCGTCGCCTTCGTAAAACAAAATCTCTTTGGCACTAAACTTTTTGATGACCGAAATTTTCTTAAGCTTTTCAAGCTGCGCGTCGCTTAGTTTTGAAAAAATTGAAATAGTGCGAATACGATCCATCGACTCATCCTTACGTTCTGATTGAGTCTATCGTAACCAAATAACAATTAGAGATTCTTTAGGAAGTAAAAAACAATATGGGCAAAAAAATCATTGTACTCACCGTGGTCTTTTTGCCATCTTCATCCACTCCATTGCTCTATGAGGTTCGTGCATACTGAGTAAGATATTTCCACCATCACGCCAAGCTTCACGATCTGTTGGATCAATCGTTACAAGCATCGCGAACAATCTAAGTGCGTCATTGAGTCGTTCACTCTGCTTATAGAGCAATCCAAGTTCACGCATACTCTTTGTGTGCTCTTTATTCAAAAACAGTGCTTTTTTAAAACGCACTTCGGCGGAATGCGGCATATCGAGTTTTTGCTCAATTTTGCCCCATTGATAAAAAACTTCACATTCAGCGTAAAACAACGACTGATTTTCTAAGATCATCGTGCGAAGCAAAGCCAATGCTTCAGGGCTCAAAGATTCAATATCTGCGTCCAAAACTTCACCAACTGTCATCATTTTTAAACCTTTACATGTAAAAATATCAAACCACAAATCTAAATTTTTTCTTTTAATAATTATATAAATCAAAAACCACGTTCTAGTCACACGAAAATACGGTTGAAGAAAGATTGAATCCTTTAAGTTGAAACGTGATAAATTTAATTTCATGAAAAAAACATCACCATTGCCGTTAAATACGGAAATACGAAGAGCAACAGAAGGAAGACGAGGAAAGATTATCTGGGTCATCCATACCGTATGTTTTTGTATCTTCTGTTTTCATATTGGTTTGGATCTATCCAATCACGATTATCAAATTATCCCCCTCACCGCAATGATGCTTCTGCTGATTATTTTCTCATTTTTTATGTTGTATCGAAAAGGAAAATATGACTATGCTTCGTATACCATTGGGCTCATCCTCTGCGTTGAAACCGTCTCAGCTATCTTTATTTACCGCTTTGATGATTATATACCTGCATTTTTATTTCCTTTGATCTTAGGCATTTTTTCTCTTTTTAGCTGGAAGAAAGGACTCGTGTTTAGCTTCATTATCATTGCTGTTATAGGACTTTTGCTTCTGTATTGCCAAGATGATTTGCAAAGCAGCGTTTTTTTGCAAAATCCTGCGGCTATTGTCAATTTTATATCGGTTTTCGTGATTGTTGTTGTTTTTGCGTTCTACTATGAAACAACACGTATTGATGCGTATAGGCAACTTATTGAGGTCAATGACAAAAAAGATTTACTGTATAATGAGATACAACACCGCGTTAAAAACAACCTCAACATCGTCTCCTCCATGCTCGCTATTCAAGCGGAAAAAGAGGATCAAAAAGTGCGGGACATCATCAAAGTGAGTAAAAGCAGAATCGATGCGATGGCGATGGTACACTCTATGCTCTACGTCTCGCATGATCTTGAAAAAGTCAATGCCAAAGGGTTTATTGAAAAGTTGTATCGAAACATTCAAAGTACGCTGAGCGAGCATGTTAACATTCACTTCAAAGCAGACACCCTAGAGCTTTCACTCAATGAAGTCATCCCCATTGGTTTGATTATCAATGAACTGCTTGTCAATAGTTTCAAATACGCATTTAAAACGGAAGAAAATCCAAAAATCATCATTGTATTAAAACGTCATAACGATACTATTTTACTGACCTATTTTGACAATGGCAGTGGGTACGACGCCACAATGAAACGAAACTTCGGGTTACAGTTGGTCGACTTAAACGTCAAACAGCTCAAAGGAACGCTCAAAGTCTCGTTCAACCATGGCTTATGCTATCAAATAGCCTATAAAAGAGATGCCCATGTATAAAATTTTGATCGTAGAAGATGAATATATCGCTGCAGAATACCTCAAAATGATCGTCGAAAAACAGGGCTGGAGCGTTGTTGCGAGTGTCGATAATGGAGCCGATGCCTTGGAGAGTGTTCGCAAATACGAACCTGATTTGGTTCTTCTTGACATTATGATTAAAGGCTCACAAAGCGGTTGCGAAGTGGCGATGAATCTTCGCTCTATCAGTAACTGCGCCATCGTTTTTACAACAGCCTACGCCGATGATGAAATGATCAATTATGCGATGGATGCCAAAGC
>DBTO01000180.1 GCA_002307095.1 Sulfurospirillum sp. UBA1314 | reverse complement strand
CCGATGCACTCGATAAATTAAACTATCTGACTCTTACCGATGAGAACTATAAAGCGCTCTCTTATACACCACGCATTGATATTGCTATCAATAAAGAGCTTAAAACGTTAACCATCAGCGATAGCGGTATTGGTATGAACGAAGCAGAATTGGTTGAAAATCTTGGAACGATTGCCAAAAGTGGTACCAAATCTTTTTTACAGAACCTTAGTGGCGATAAAAAGAAAGACTCTAGCCTCATTGGTCAATTTGGTGTTGGTTTTTACTCTGCGTTTATGGTGGCGACTAAAATCGAAGTGGTAAGTCGTAAAGCCGGTGAAGAAAAAGCGTATATGTGGAGCTCAACCGCAGGTGCGGAGTATGACATTACCGAAGTGACCAAAGAGAGTCATGGAACCTCCATTACCCTTTATCTCAAAGAGGATGAAGATGAATTTTTAGAATTTTACCGCATTCAAGAGGTTATCAAAAAATACTCAAACCACATCCAATTCCCTATTTTTATGGACAAAGAGGTCAAAGAGTTTGATGATGAAGGCAAAGAGAAAAGCAGTGAAATCAAAAATGAGCAGATCAACAAAGCCAGTGCGCTTTGGACGGTAGCCAAAAGTCAAATCAAACCTGAAGAGTACAAAGACTTTTACCAACAAATCTCTCATGACAGCACCGATCCACTCCTTTGGAGCCACACCAAAGCAGAGGGTACATTTGAATACACCACCCTCTTCTACATTCCCTCAACGCCTCCAATGGACTTGTTTAGAATGGACTACAAACCGGGTGTTAAACTCTACGTTAAACGCGTTTTCATCACCGATGATGAGAAAGAGTTATTGCCAACTTACCTTCGTTTTGTCAAAGGTATCATCGATGCGGAAGACCTACCTCTGAACGTTAGCCGTGAGATTTTACAACAAAACAGAGTCCTAGAAACCATCAAAAAAGCGTCTGTTAAAAAAATCTTGAGCGAGCTTAAATCTCTCAAAGAAAAAGATGCCGAAAAATACCTAGAGTTCTACAAAAACTTCGGACGTGTCATTAAAGAAGGTTTATATAACGATTGGGACAATAAAGAAGCCCTTTTAGAGTTAGTGCTGTTCAAATCCTCCAAACGTGATGGTTTAGTGAGCCTAAAAGAGTACAAAGAGGCAATGAAAGAAGATCAAAAAAGCATCTACTACATTACAGGTGAAAATGAGAGAATCCTTCGCAACTCTCCACTCATCGAGCAGTTTAAAGCCAAAGACATTGAAGTGTTGCTACTTGATGAAGAAGTCGATGCCATCGTCTTCCCAATGGTGGGCGAGTACGATAAAACACCAATCAAACCGGTCAATAACTCAGATATTGATGAAGAGATCAAAGAAGATAAAGCTAAAGTCGAAGAGGATGAAAAAACCTACAAAGAGATTTTAGTCAAAATGAAAGAGATCCTCAAAGACGATGCGAAAGATGTCAAAATTTCCAGTCGTTTGAGTGACTCACCTTCATGCCTCGTGTACGATAAAAATGACCCAGACTTCCAAATGCAACAAATGCTTAAACAGATGGGACAAGACAATCTACCTGCCGTTAAACCTATCTTAGAGATCAATCCTGAGCATGAGATTTTCAAAAAACTCAGTGTAAAAAGTGATCTTTTAGAGCTCAATGACATCGCTTTCTTACTGCTTGATCAAGCCAAACTGCAAGAAGGTATGAAAATCGAAGATACCGCAGCATTTGCCAAACGTTTGAACCGTTTTATCGCTAAAGCACTTTAAAAAATAGTTTTACATGTAAGGATTTTTCCTTACATGTAAAAGAGAACTACCTTTACCTTTCCAAGCTACATAAAACCTCCATTTTCATAAAACATCATACACGACGTCCAACATTTGTAACATGAAGGAAGAAAATACAGAAAGTTACAAAAAGTTAAACAAAAGCAAAATCTTTACATGTAAGGATTCAGTCAGCGCTATCGCGCTAAAATGAGCAAAGAAAAGCGGTAGAAAGTTAAAAAGTTTAACCCTGACCCCTTTTGTTTTGTGCGTTGAATAAATAGTTAACTCTAAAAATAGGAATTTATATGGATATCCGCAAAGAAATACAACTAAGTCCGGTTGCTGATGAAGTCCAAGCACTAATAGCAGTAGTAATTCCAATCATTCAAGGTGTGTTATTCGCTTTAAAAGATGAAGTCGTCGCTGATGCAGGAGGGCTACCTAATATCAAACTTAGACAATTATCAAGGCTCTACCGCCCTGGAGATGGTGATTGTGGTATTTGCTTTGAATACGCTGTTCACGATGCAATTGCGAATAACAACCAAATGATTCTTGAAAGAATTGATACAGCTTTAAGTCATTATTGTAAAATCAAAGGCGGTGATCCTGCATCTATTTTGTTTGGAGCTGAGAAAACCGGTGCAATACAGCTTATTGAAACAGCACATGATATTCTCACCAATGACAGTAGACTTTTGTCTGGTTCAAAAGGTCAGCCAGTAAAATTAAAAAAACACATTGACTCCGTAGCAGCAGCTTTTAGAAAACGACAAATTCGGGAGCAATTACCGAGCTGTATTAACGGACTATGGAAAGCTGACCTTTTTGTGGGAAAGACGGCACCAGATCAATGGGTGGGAACAACAGTGAAGATAAATCCAAGACATTTAGAAGGAGCCAATGGATTGCGCTTAGCCATAGTACCATCTCAACAAGGTCGAAGTGATAATATCAGAAAAGATGATTCTAAAAATCTTTTAGTTGTACCGTTGCCTTATGATGCTTCATTTATGGAAATTTTTTATCAGGCATGGCAAATTGTTACACAATTTATCTATGCTGATGCAAAAGTGCCTAGAGAGGTTTCACTGCCTAGACCAGCAGACCGACAAGTATGCCGTTTTCTTGAGGAACGGCGGGATTTTCCAATACTAGATGTTCTTGAAGCTCTCAGACCTTTGGCACAACCAGACCTGCTAAGTACTAGTGAAGAAAGACCTGATATCAAATTATGTCGTGGGGATAGTAGTGAAACAAGTACGATTCTAACACCAATACCTTCACAAAGTTAACAAATCAAAGGAGACCAATCAAAAACCTGCAGGCGGCTTTTTGATTGCTCATTTTAAACGTTAAACTAACATAAAAAGGAATTTCATGGAAAATGAAGTAAAAAAATTAGCAGTTGACGAAATTATGAATATTTATAAAAACCATTCAAATAAGAGAGATTTGGTTATAGATGCGTTAGGTCAAGTTGGTGGTGAATATGCTATCAAAGCAATTTTATCAATATATAAAAATCATTCCAACAAAAGCGATTTAATCATTCAAGCATTGGGTGAAGCCGGTAAAAATAGTTAATATTAACTAAAAGTTTAACAAGGCTTAGGAGAGAAATAAATTACCCTGCGGCTAATTTATTTCTCAATTCAAACGTTATAGATGAAAAAAGGGGAAAAGGGGTCAGGGCTAAACTTTTAACTTTTTACATGTAAAGTGTAATCGCCCTCACCGCTTTAGCACGCAACGTTTTAAAAAACAGGTTTACATGTAAGGATTTTTCCTTACATGTAAACTCCTATCAAGCACCCATCAATCGAATACTCAATCTCACAATTTTTTCATCACGTATCGTGAAATGATAATCCAAAGGAATCGGGCTTCCATCAAATGTTCCTGAAACTTGTGCGCTCAGTACCGTTTCATTCTCATTTTCACTCAAATGCAATACCTCTAGCGTAAATTGATAGTTTTCAATACTCTCTTTTAGCCATTTTTGAATAGCATCGATGCCCTGAATATCATTTCCCTCATCTTGAACGAGTGCATCCTTGGCAAAACATGCAAGAATCGCATCGCAATTATGCTCATTATTGGCGCGAACAAACGCTGAAATAAGGTGTGGTAGTTGATGTGTTGACATTGATTTATCCTTTTTTATTAGAGTTCTTGTAGAACTCTTTACACATTTTTAAAGCAAAACTCTAAAGACTACGAAGCGTTCCACCATCAATGATATGCTCGCACCCTGTGATGTAAGAAGCACGATTTGACGCTAAAAACGCAACCAACTCAGCAACCTCTTCAGGACGACCAGGGCGACCTAATGGGATGCCTCCAAGAGAGTGCATCAATGCTTCTCGTGCACCTTCATAATTCGTCTCTAAATTCTCTGCCATACGCTCAATAAGCCGCTTTGCAGCCGTTGTTTCGGTAAATCCAGGTGCGACGGTATTGACACGTATCCCATAAGGGGCGACTTGGGTGGCTAGGCACTTGCTGTAATTTGTCAAAGCCGCTTTGGCGGCAGAATATGGCATCGTCATCTCACCAGGAAGCCTGCGTTGAATCGATGTGATGTGAATGATAACACCCGAATTTTGTGCTTGCATCAAAGGCAGTAGCGCTCTATCCAAACGAACCGCTGAAAATAAATTGGCATTAAAGGTCTCAAGCCAATCATCATCGTTTAAAGAGAGTGCACCTCCTGTTGGCGTTGATGAGCCTCCAACATTATGGATGACAGCATCCACGCCACCAAAAGTCTCCACTATTTTTTGAACGATTGTTTCGCACCCTTTGGATTGACTCACATCCGCTTGTATAAATAAGTCCGAGCCTGACATATCGCTAGGCTCTGAGCGCGCTGTCGTGATAAGCGTTCCACCCGCGTGTTTGAGACGTTTCACAATCGCCTCACCGATACCTTTGGTGCCTCCTGTGACAAGAATTCGTTTGCCTTTAAATTCATTGCTTAGATCATCCATGATTTCCTCTCTTCTGCCTTTAGATTTCAAAGTATAGACAAAGGAATACGACAACAGTGTGTCATGTTATAAAAAGCTATGAATAAAGAGTGAGTGTTTTAGCAAGTCTTGTCGCAAGTTCTTCTCTAAAGTATGTTGGCTCAAGCACTTCCACACACGGACCAAAGGAGAGAAGGTACCCATACAGCCACTCTCCCTCAGGGAAAGAGACTTCGACCATCGCACTTCCATCTTCACTTCTTTCAATCAACGTATCTGAAAAATCATCATACACGCGGTTAAGTACTGTGGCATTAAATCGCAGTTTTAAAGCAATGTTTGGAGAGGTAAACGCTTCTAAGGTCTCTGTTGTCGTAGCTTCAAAGATTCTTTCCTGAAAGGTTTCCGTCGTGATTTTGAGATTTTTCAGCCGTGAAATACGAAAAGTTCGTAGCGTCTCTTTGGCGGTGCAATACGCGATTAAATACCATGCGTTGGCTTTAAAAACTAACTTTTGCGGTTCAACCAAACGGCTCGTTTGCTCACCCTGTGCATTCACATACTCAAAAGAAATCACTTTTCGCGTTAATAAAGCCTTTTTAATCGCTCTAAATTTATTATTTTCATTGGGTAAACTCCCCCAATGCGAAAAATCGACCTCGACCCAGTCATGCTGTGCCGCTTTTTGAAAAAGTGCGCCCATCTTCTCAAGGACACTATCCACATCTGGATACTGCGTTGCCTGCAAGGTTTTAACGGCGAACAAGAGGCTTTCACTCTCTTGTTCAGACATCAGCGTTTTATTCATCACATAGTTTTCTAAAAGAGAGATACCACCACCGTAACCCTTTTTCATCAACACCGGAACTCCTGAGAGTGCCAAGGCATCCACATCGCGAAGAATCGTTCGTGTTGAGACACCAAAATGCTCGGCAAGTTCCCGTGCTGTGAGTGTTCCACGGTTGAGCAATACGGTCGTAATTTCAAATAAACGGTTAATTTTCATAGCATCGATGCTTTACATGTAAAGTGTTACAGCTCGCACCGCCTCAGGATACGCATGCGCATATTTTTGAATGCCAGCTCCAAAACTCTCCAACATATCTTTCGCGCGAATAAAGAGTGCGGTGTCATCTTCAATCTTCGCTAATTCAAACAGATTTTTTATCATCGTTGAAAGCGGGCTTTTGTAGCTGTTGTCTTCCAAAACCGCTTTGGCACGAAACGCTTTATCGGAGAGATACCACGCCTCATTGATGTAAAATTTATGCTCCGCTTCATGGCTTAGCTTCTTAGCTAACGTCAAATAATGTGCCTCTTTCGTGTATGCGTAAGCACGCAACAAGCTTTCAATGACAAAGGCGTAATCTTCGAGTAACGCTTCCACTTTCAAACTACCACCTAAGACGATTTGATGGTACAAAATACCGTTTACATGTAAAGATTTTAAAAGAGAATCGAGCACGCTTTTTGCTTTCTCAGTTTTGCCTGCTTCAAAAAGTGCGGTGACCATCAAAGCATTCCAAGCGGTCAATATTTTGGTGTCGATAAACGGATACGCCACCTTTTGACGCTCGTGTTTTAAAATCGCAATCGCTTCATCCAAACGGGCAGGTTTTTCCTTACATGTAAGAATGGGATTGGTGGTTTGGTGCTCGAAATTGCCAAATTTGGTGATGCCAAAATAGTCCATCACCGCTTTGGTTTCGACCTCACTGAGTCCTCCTTTTAAAAGCGCCTCTTTGGCTTGAAGATGCCCAAAAACAAAGTATTTGCCCTCTTCTCCTTCACTGTCCGCATCGCTGGCACTGAGGTAAAGTCCCTCTTTTAAAAACCGTTCGTCCATCGCTTCGATGGTTTTATCGACCACATCTTGAAACAAGGGTTTTTGCGTGAGTTTGTACAGTTTGGCATAGACTTCAATCAGTTCGGCATTGGTATAAAGCATCTTTTCAAAATGGGGAATAATCCAGCTCTCATCGACACTGTAACGGTAAAATCCACCCTCGATCTGATCGTTTATACCACCTTGTGCCATTGCAAACAGCGCATCTTCACTCATATACAACGCTTCAAGATTTTTGGTTTGGGCGTAAATATCTAAAAGGGCATTCCATGTGGAAGCATGGGGGAACTTTGGCGCACTTCCAATGCCTTTGGAGACATCATCAAAGCTCGTTTTCACTTTGCTCACAAAAGCTTCTATCACTGCTTCAGGCTCAATACGCTCTTTTTGCTCAAAACTACGCTCATACTGTTTGATCGCAGCTTCGATACTTTGCGCACTTTTTTGCACCTCTTCATACGCATCGTCAAACTTGCCTTTGATAAAACTCGTGAGTTCTCGAAATCCCATACGCCCCTGCGCGCTCTGAGGTGGCAAATAGGTTCCTGCAAAAATCACTTGTTGCTGTGGCGTCATAATGATACTGAGCGGCCAGCCACCTGCGCGTTTGGTAAGGAGATAATGCACGTCTTGGTAGTATTTATCAAGGTCTGGCATCTCTTCACGATCAACCTTAATGCTGACATACGCGTCATTGAGCAGTTTGGCACTCACTTCGTCTTCAAACGTCTCACGTTCCATCACGTGGCACCAATGACAGGTACTGTAGCCGATGGAGAGAAAGATCAGCTTGTTTTCCTCTTTGGCTTTGGCAAGCGCTTTATCGCTCCACGCCATCCAATTCACGGGATTGTGCGCATGTTGCAACAGATAGGGAGAATCTTCATGGATCAGTTCATTCGTGTGCATCACAAGCTCCTTAAGGGTTGTAAGGCGTCGGTGTGTAGCCTTTTTGAATCAACGACTTCATGCCGCCTTTGAGATTGACCACTTTGTACCCTTGCTTGGAGAGAAGCTCTGAAACAGCAGCCGTTCGACTTCCCGTACGGCAAATAAGGGCAAACTCTTGATCTTTACTCACATAGGTATCCAACGCTTTCATAAACGCTTCTGCGTCATAACGCCCTTGCTCATCAAAAAAGGTTAAAGGAATGGCATTTTTAACGATTCCTGTCTCTTTCCATTCGGGCAAGGTTCGAATATCGATGATTTTGATGCCACTGTTAACCACCGCTTCACTCGCGTCGACATGGCGTAATTCGGCAAAAAGAAATGTTGAAAAAAGGGCAATAAGCAGTAAAATTTTGGACATGAAAAACTCCTCTCTTTTTAGGAGTTATTCTATCTCTTTTAAGTTAGCAGAACTTTAAAACTTATAGGCTTTTTCATAACCTATGAAAAGATAAAGGCTATTAATGTACCATTCCCGCTTCAACTAAAAAGGGTGAATGGGTATAGCTGATCTTTTTGATCTTGTCGTATTTGGCATACGAGAGAATGAGCATATCTTTTGCGCGCGTGGTTGCTACGTAAAAAAGACGTCGCTCTTCTTCTAAACTTCCACCTTTTTGCATCAGTTTTCGATTTGGAAAGCGCCCATCCATCAGATCAATGACATACACCTCTTTAAACTCAAGACCTTTGCTCGCATGGATGCTCAGCAAATTGACCCCTTCTCCTTCACTCATCTCATTGCTGCCAAGGGTGAGTGCATTTAAAAAACGCTCGCTGGAAGCATACGAACTCGCCAAGTCTTTCAGCAAGTGACCTTTGCGAAAGATGCGTGCGCGTGCTTCGGTTTTGAGTTTTTCATCCACCGTGCCATCTTTTTTAATCGTACGTTTCACCGCTAACACTTCAGCAATCGCGCTAAAGACTTCTGAACTTAGAACATGATTGATAAGGCTTTGAGGGGTTTTAATACGTGTGGCATGTTTCATAAATTTGTAAAACTGATGGAGAAATTTCGCACCATCGATGGAGAGTTTTGGGTGTTTTAAAATAGGACTTGAGAGAAACTGCTCTTCAAAACCAAGGCTGTAAAAACGGCTCACGCTGCCAAGATCAATAATGTCATCGAAAAGCCCCAACTGGTGATTTTTAGCCCGCTTTTTAAAGACATCTTCGACATCATCGCGCGGATGAAAAAACCCTTGGTAGATGTTACCATCCCCTAGTTTGAAAAGCCCATCAAACAGCTCTTTGGAGAGTGAACTTCCTACACCTCTGGCGTATTCAAAACTATGGATAAACGCCATCATATCTTTAGGATTGACCACCACACCCACCAAATCGAGCATCGCTTTCACTTCAGCGGAGTCAAAAAAGCTAATGCCCCCTTTGCGCTTACAGGCAATGCCTTGTTCCCGAAGAGTCGCTTCAATGCCATCGGCAGTTGAGTTGTTGCGAAAAATAACGGCGATGTCAGCAGGTGCATGCGTGGAGTGTTTAATCAGGGTTGATATGGACTGGTACTGCGAAAAAAGCTCATCGTAAATGAGGAGTTTTGGTGCTTCAAAGGCTCCATCGCGTGTGACCTCAAGCCTTTTTTCATATAGCCTTGGATTTTTTTCAATAACACGGTTGGCTAAGGAGAGAATTTTATGCGAAGAGCGATAATTTTTATTAAGCGTAAAAACATTCGCATTGGGGTAACGCGTTGCAAAGGAACCGATGATGTCGATATTCGCACCATTAAACGCGTAAATACTCTGGTCGTAATCACCCACGCAAAAAAGCGATTTGGAGCGAAAGGCGTCAATGAGTGAGCCTTGCAAGGTATTGGTATCTTGGTACTCATCGATCAAAACTTCATCAAAACTCAGCGCATCGGTGGTTTTGAGTGTATCGCGCATTAAGATCAAAAGATCGTTAAAATCCACATAGCCAAATTCGCGTTTGAGGGCTTGAAACTCTTCAAAAATATCTTCATAAATATCAAAAAAGAGCCCATGTTCGCTGTCATTGGACTCCAACCACTCGGAAAAGCTCTGTGTTACCGTGCTATTTTGATAAAGTGAAAAGATGTCATAAAGATAGGCGGCACCATAAGCTTTTGCCGTAGAGTCAATATGATCGAACCGACGCCTATCATGAATGCTTTTGAGTAAAATTTTGAGATCTTTTGGCTGTTTGAGGACGATATTGCGCCCCAATTTTTTCAAAAGGCGGTAACTGACCGCATGAAACGTGCCCGATTCAATTTGAGAGGTGATATTTTTACCAAAGAAAACACCCACACGCTCTAGCATTTCGGCTGCCGCTTTGTTGGTAAAAGTGAGCAATAAAATACGAGAAGGCAAAACGCCTTGATTTAAAAGATGGGCAATTCTCGCCACGATGGTCGAAGTTTTCCCTGTTCCAGCGCTGGCGATAATAAGGTTATGTCCTGAGGGTGCCGTTGCGGCACTTCTTTGCTCAGTATTGAGTCGGCTAAGAGGCATTGGGTTCCTAGAGTAAAAAAATCAGAGGTGGGATTTTAGTCCAAAATACCCTAAAACAAAGTAAAGCCTCACAGATACCAGTGACGTTTAACCAACTTTCCATCTTTATTTTCATCAATATAGACTTTTTTAGGGTCATCATCCGAGAGCCAGAGCAGATAATTCATCTCAGGCGTACTAATCTCAATGCGCTTCTCAACGATTTCATAGTTGCCTTTGGAGAGTTGCTCAAAAACACGGGAAAGAACATGATTGGTTCGTGGAAGTTTGAGCTCTTTGAGATTAATATTATCCTGCATAAATTGATAAATGAGCTTTTTTTGGAGAACTAACGTTGCAAAATAAGAGCCACTTTCGCGGTACTCTTTGGTGCTCACAAGATTTTTAGCAACATTACCTAAAGGATTGATCGCATCGACCTTGGCACACGCATCGCCAATGGCAGTTAATATTTGTTCATTTTTATCGTTTTTAAGTAAAAAAGCCGCGCCATCGTTGCATACTTTTTCAAAATTTTTCGCCTCATAATCTCTTAAAACATCGTTGTAAGAGTACGCGTACAGTGAGCTACACAAAAGACCCAATAATGTTAAAAAAACTTTCATTCCTGTCCTTTATAAAAGTTTAGAAGTTCTTGCACTTCGGTTGAATTAATATAGCTTAAAAAAAGTTCCAAAGACCTTATAGCCTCTGTGCGATCTCCAAGATAAAATTTTGCTTTGGCGTAAAGTAACCACGGTTTTTCGGAGCTTGCATTATATTTACTCGCCTCTTTTGACCACATAATTGCCTCTGCATAGGCTTTTCGCTCAAGGTAAAAATGAGCCAAATCATACGCATTATCAAACGTTTGAGCCGCATTGTACGTTTTAAGCAATTGTTGTTCTTCGTTTAAAGAGCGTGTTGCTTCAGCTGTCTCAGATGCTAGTAATTTTACCTCTTCTTTATACACATGCGGTGCTAAAAAGAGCGTTTCGTTTGGTAAGACTTCTGGTGCCACCGCAGTTTCCACAAGAGTTGCATTGCTCTCGTTACGATCATTCAGGCTTGGAAGAGTTACAGTCACAGGCTCTTTTGGGTGCATTGGTTCAACAACAGGTTCACTTTTGCTCTGATGCACCCAATAATACCCACCAAATCCACCTAAAAAGAAAGTAGCAATGATTGATACAAAACGCAAAATTCGTACTTTTTTAAGCCTAGAACACCGTTTTTCGAGCTCTTCAAAACGCAGTTTAGTCATGAATCAGTCCAATATCAAGAGCCGCCATTGTTAAAAGACAACTGCTGAGCTTTCGATATTTTGATAACCCATTTTTTTGAGCATAGTCAAGCAATTTCATCAATGTATACAAAAATTTTTTAATCATTC
This sequence comes from Sulfurospirillum sp. UBA1314, assembly GCA_002307095.1. Taxonomy (GTDB): domain Bacteria; phylum Campylobacterota; class Campylobacteria; order Campylobacterales; family Sulfurospirillaceae; genus Sulfurospirillum. The sequence goes on along the minus strand of DBTO01000180.1, from coordinate 3,202 downwards.
TAAAGTTACCTTTGGCATACCTAGCAATCACGCGTGCCTCATTTTTAGTAAACATCAATGCAATTTCACCATGGGTATGTCCCATAAAAAGGGTGTGAATGTAACGTAATATCTCATTTTCTTCCAAATTACCATACTCAATGACCAATTTTGTACGTGTTTTAAATTGCTTTTTAGCAAGCAGTGCCATGCCTTCATCTTTGTGCATTGCAAGCACAAATTGGAAAAGTTTTGTGTCGCTTAAAATGCGGATAAACTCGAACTGATCATCGTTTAAAAGCTGCGCCTCATCAATAAAAATGGTACAGTAAACCCCCACAAACGCTTCAAAAAGATCATCTAAAATCTCACCTTGGCTTTTGTTTTTATCAAAACTCATGCCGCGAATCGTATAGAGCTCTCTAAAAAGATCATGAGGATCAAAAAAAGGGTGTTCGATTAAAATGCTCGAACCATTCATCATTGAAGAGTAGTGCATAACACGCATGATATGGCTTTTACCCACGCCAGGATCGCCTACGATAAAAATAAGCGGAATGAGTGGATCACCAATGGCAACGCCCAATTTATTACGAGCAATTTCAGCGCTGATGCTGTCAAAATAAAACGAAGGATCGACCGTGTCTTTAAAAAACTCTCTAGCGGCTTCAAAATCTTTCATAGTATCTCTTTATTCAGCGCATGCTTTAATTTATCTTATTCTAGCATATTATTTTCAGATATCGTAGCTTTAATGCTTTGTGTTTGTTTTAAAAATTAACCGCGTTCTCTTCTGGAATCAAAGAGCGTTTTGGAAGAGGCGGCGCTAAATTGAGTTGTTGAGATTGTTGTTGCTGTTTTGGGGCACTGTTTTGTTGTTGCTGTTGTTGAAAAACGCCCTCTTTTTTGATAGCGTCAACGATTTCTTGGGTTGTAGGATTGGTTTTAACGGTAAGCTCTTTAATATACACGGCGTCAATGACCAAACCGTACGTTTTTTTAGCATATGCAATCAAGGTTGATTTTAAAAGCTCTTTACCGCGTGAGGTAACAAGATCTTCGGCAAAATAACTGCCAATGACGATGTTAAGCGCGTCCACAACTTTATACTCATAAAGTTTAACCTCTTTACCCTCAAAAACCAGAGCTACCATCGCTTCAACAGGCTTTTTATCGGACTTTGCAAAGACATTGGCTTTGAAATGATCCAGTACCAATGTCTCCGCAAAAAGGCTTACATGTAAAAGTAAAAATGCTATGAAAATGCGTCTCATAGGAGCCTTTATTATACGGATGTGTCGAGGACACTCCCACCAAGTTCAGCAATACGTGCGTCGACTTTTTCGAGTGCCTTTTGCATCGTAGTATAACTAATTTCAGGTAATTTTTCACCCCACATATCTTCCGCTTCCGCAAATCCTCTGAGCATTCCCTCACGACCTGCTTGAAGTTTTTCAAGATCATCTCCTGCGCCATTGACGACAAAATCAGCGATGCGCTCACTGGTTTGCGTGATACCAAAAAAACCATCATCTGCAACCAATGCCTTTGCCTCATCTTGCGTTAGATCGGCGATGGGTTTTCCGCTATAGCCAATATCGGCTAAGCTAAAGGTGTTGGATTGATCACCAAACGTTGTGCTTGATTGCGCCATGATTTGCTTTTGATACTCAGCTAAATAAGCATTAACGATATCTTTGCCACTCAGCTTATTTTCCTGCGCATCACTTAAACTGATCGTGGATTTTGTGCTGTACGTCGCACTGGACGTACTGTCATAACTTACATTGAGTTCCATAGGTTGCCCCCTTGTGGTTTACATGTAAATCGTCAAAAGTCGCCAAAAAGTGAATCGCTCTTAACCTCTTCTATTTTTAAGATGTCTGATTTTTGGTAAAACTCCCCTACTTTTGGGGAAACTTGCACACAACGTGTCAAATGTTCATAAAAGCGTTGATAGTGGTAGTCAAGCAGAAGCTGTTTGGGGTAGCGAGCCCTTGAAATCGCTACGTAAAATTGGCTTTTTTCAAAGATGTTGTTGATGTTACACACCAGTGAATCAATGCTCATGCCCTGACTCTTATGAATTGTGATCGCATACGCCAATTTGAGGGGAAACTGCTCGATGGAAACGAGTGGTTTTTCTTTGACTTCGCCTTCCATGACGACATTTTCATGCAGGGTATATTCTTGACGTTCAACTTTAACCAGCTCACCCGCTTTTTCCACGATGACCTCATTTTCACCAATCGCTTTGATGATGCCTCGCTCGCCGTTGTAGTATTTGCCCCATTTATTGGTACAAAAAAGCACCTTCGCACCCACTTTCAAGGTCAAGTCGACAGGAATGGGAAGCGCGTTTTTCCACCCCTCGATTTTGTTTACATGTAAAGACTGCTCATGCACTTTCTCTTTGGCTTTGAGCACGATGGGTTCACTCTCGATCTGTGCCAATTTTTGGATATTCAGCATCTCTGCCTCTTTGTTCCTGCCAAACAAAACAGTGGGGTCATCGTCCCACACCCCAACATTGGTACGCAACGCTTCGAGGTATTCGAGTGTGTCATTATCGAGGATGCCACGTCGTATCTTGCCAAGATGCGAGAAGAAAAGTGCGTCGTGCGTCCGCTTGGTGATAGTAAGCTCCACGACCACAGGCTCAAACGCGTTCCACGAACTACTCTCAAACGCGTACTCAAAACCACTCCACAGGCTATTTTCTTTGCCTTTGGAAACAGGCGGTAACTGGAAAAAATCGCCAACGAACAGCACACTTCCCTCAAACCCAGCATTGCGCAGACGATAATAGATCATATCGAGCAGATCGGCTGAGACCATACTAATCTCATCAATCACCAAAAGATCACATCTCGTGAGCACTTTTTTGATCTCAACGAGTCTGGCTTTGGTGTAACGATCATGTCGGGTCAGTTCATCGAGATGATTGCAGATGCCAAAGGCAAAAAAACTGTGCAAGGTTTGACCGCCGACATTGACCGCACTCACTCCTGTACTGCCTAGAACCACGATTTGTTTGCCTATTTTTCGAAGCTCTGTGACGATTTCACCGACAAGATAACTCTTGCCAACGCCTGCACCGCCCGTGAGCAGAACATTGTCTTTTTTTAAGATGTCGATGAGTTTTTGTGCTAAGTTCAAAGAGGCTTCCTAAGTTGTTTTGGGTATTATAGCATTAAGAAAATTCAAGGCTTCAAATATGTCA
>DBTO01000223.1:2267-13169 GCA_002307095.1 Sulfurospirillum sp. UBA1314 | reverse complement strand
ATTGGTATTTGATTTTTTGCTTTTATACAAAAGCCTGGAATTGTAGCTAAAAAAAGTAAAATTGTCTATCTGCCTTTTTAACCCCATCATTTATCTTACCAAAGAGCCTCTTAGCGCAACTTCAACTCTCTCCAGCCTTTGCAAATTATCTTCGTAATTAAAGCTAAATATAACGTTTATTTAGTACAATATTTCTCTTATTTAACCTAGAATATTTGAGGAAAACCCATGCTATTAACCAAAGCCAGTGAATATGCACTGCTATCATTAATTATTATTTCTCAAAAAAATACCCCACAAGACGTCGATACACTCTCTAGCCAACTCGGTATTTCTAAAAGCTTTTTAGCCAAAATCCTTCAAGCGTTAGCCAAAGAGAACATTCTTAACTCTTTTAAGGGAGCACATGGCGGTTTTCTGCTTGCCAAAAAACCTGAAGAACTGACACTCAAAATGATCGTAGAGTGTGCTGAGAAAAAACAAACCATGGTTTTTGAATGCTCGCCTTCGACCCAAAAATGCCCTGGTGGCAAGGGAACCTATTGTCGTGTTTGGCCCATCCTCAATAAGCTTCAAACAAAAATTGATCTATTTTTAGATACTATGACACTTAAAGATATTATTGAAATTTAAAGGTGTTGATTGGCTAAAAATCAAAATGCGCTTCTATCAAGGGTCATTCCTTACTTAGAGCCTATTGTCAAAGCAAAAGATCTTACGATCGTTATTTTTATCGTCTCTATTATGGCGATTATCATCGTTCCGCTTCCCAGTGCCATACTCGATTTTTTCTTGGTCATTTCGCTTTCTATTTCGGTTTTGATTATTTTGATTTCACTCTACATTCCAAAACCTACCGATCTTTCGACGTTTCCAACGCTGATTTTAATCATTACGCTCTTTAGGCTTTCACTCAACATTGCAACCACTCGTATGATCTTAACCAACGGTCATCTAGGGCCTGATGCGGTGAGTGAAATTGTCTCAAGTTTTGGGCAATTTGTCGTCGGAGGCAATTATGTCATCGGTGTTGTTGTCTTTACGATTCTTGTTTTGATTAACTTTATGGTTATTACCAAAGGTTCGACAAGGGTTGCAGAGGTTGCTGCGCGTTTTACACTCGATGCAATGCCCGGTAAACAGATGGCGATTGATGCCGATCTCAATGCAGGTCTTATTGATGAAAAAGCGGCACGTAAACGTCGCGAAGAGATCATTCAAGAGGCGAACTTTTACGGTGCGATGGACGGTTCGAGTAAGTTTGTTAAGGGTGACGCGGTTGCTGGTATCATCATCACCATTATTAACATTATTGGTGGATTTCTCATCGGTTCATTCCAACATGGACTCGATCTTGGCGTCAGCGCGCAAACCTATACCATTTTAACCATTGGTGATGGTTTAGTTTCGCAACTCCCTGCCCTTATCACATCAACGGCAACAGGTATTTTAATCACACGAGCCAACAAAGCAGACGATGTCAGTTTCTCCGATGGCGCAGTTGAACAACTCTTTGGTGAGCACAAAACACTCCTCATTGTGGGCTTTATTTTGGTTTTATTTTCACTGGTTCCAGGTCTTCCAACGCTCTCTTTGATGTTTGTAGGGCTGATTTTTCTAGGACTGGGCTACCTTGTCAAACAGACCAATGATGGCAATTTTTCCTTTCAAAAATTCTTCGCTTCGACCCCTCTTGCAATGCAAAAAGCCAAGCAAGAAGCCGAGAGTAAAGCGCAAGGTGCACAAGCGCCTAAAAAGAGCCCTGAAGAGCTACGTAAAGAGGAAGAAACAACTCTTAATGATATTCTTAAACTCGAAATTCTGGAACTTGATTTAGGCTACCAACTCATCAAACTTGCCGATCCTGCGCAAGGTGGTGACCTTTTGGACAGGGTTAAGAGTATGCGTCGTAAAATTGCCTCTGATTTTGGTTATTTGATTCCTCAAGTGAGGATTCGCGATAACTTGCACCTCACACCCAACCATTATCAACTCTTGCTTAAAGGCATTGAGATCGGCAATGGTGAGATTTATCCTGATAAATTTATGGCAATGGACAGTGGTTTAACCATCGATAAAGTTCAAGGAATTCCTACCAAAGAGCCTGCATTTGGGCTTGATGCGATTTGGATTGATGCCGCCATTAAAGAAGATGCGATTATTAAAGGTTACACGACGGTTGATCCTGCGACGGTGATTTCGACGCATTTAAGCGAACTCATTAAAAAATACGCCGAAGAGCTTCTCACACGTCAAGAGGTTCAAAGCCTGATTGATAAACTTCAAAAAGATTATCCTGTCGTGGTGACCGATTGTCTCAAAGTTGCCAATGTGGGACTCATTCAAAAAGTCCTTAAAGCGCTTCTTCGTGAAAAAATTCCGATTAAAGATCTTCTCACCATTGTTGAGACCATCAGCGATGTGGCAGAGGTGACCAAAAATGTCTCGATTATTGTGGAACAAGTACGTGCTAAGCTTGCGCGGGTCATTACCAAACAGTATAAAGACGACAATGGCATCTTAAAACTTTTAACGTTTAATGCAGGAACGGAGCAAAAGCTTTTAGATGCCCTGCGAGAGCGCGATGGTGTGCGTGATTTAGTCCTCAATATTGGTCAAATCAATACACTTGTAAAAGCCAGTAGCGATGAAGCAACGAAACTGCTTCACAAAGGGGTGGCACCAGTTGTCATCATCGTTGATCCGCTACTGCGTAAGCCACTCTCGGATATTTTTGAGAAATTTGGACTCGATATCGTGGTACTCTCTCACGCAGAGATCGATTCAAGCTCCAAATTTGAAGTCATGGGTTCTATAGAGATTGAAAAACTCTAAGCTCCTAGTCTAAATTAAACCATTAAGCATTAAGGATTTTTATGAACTACCTATTACACCACCTCTCACACACGGATTTAGATGGCTACAGCTGTCAGATGGTGAGTGCACACTATTTTGATTCGATTCAATTTTACAACTCCAATTACGGTAAAGAGATCAACGAGTGTTTCAATCAGATTTTATCGGTCATCCAAAACTCAAAATCCCAAAAACATGTGATTCTTATCACTGACTTGAACCTTACGATGGATCAAGCCAAAGAGTTTGAATCCAAAGTGAGTATTTGCGATAAAGAGATTATGATGTTTGTACTTGACCATCACAAAACAGGGCAAGAGTGCGCGGATGCTTTTGAGTGGTATTATCTTGATTCAAGCCGCTGTGCTACCAAAATTACCTATGATTTTTTCAGTGCATTGTATGGCAAAGATGAAAAACTCAGCCATTATGTCGACGTCGTCAATGCCGTGGATATTTGGCTTGAAGACAAACCTGAGTTTGAGCTAGGCAAAGTCTGTATGGGGCTTGTCAGTGGTGCGAAAGAGGTCAATAAAATCATGTTCCCCGAAGAGAACAGCAAGTACATTTTTGCCTTGCTTTCTAAAGCACAAGAGTACTTTACATGTAAAGAGGCACACATTGCTTTGGATGATGCCATTCATGGGATTAAAAAGTCATTTTTCCTTACTGATGCGAACAATACACTGAGTAATTTGGTCTCGTCTTACAACGTCACTTTACTGAGCAAAAACAGAGACAAAATGCAGATTAGCTACAAAGAGTACAAGGGAATTCTCACCTACAACATCGGTAACGTCTCCGTCATTGGCAATGACTTTTTAACCGCCAATCCCGATATGGATTTCTTCATGGACATCACCTCGAAAAAGACTATCAGCCTACGCTCCAACGGGAAAGTCGATGTCAGCAAGATGGCAGCGCACATCGCTAATGGTGGCGGTCATCACAATGCAAGCGGTGGACTTCTCAGCAATTTTAAAGATGCTTTTATCTATGATAGCATCAAATCACAAGTGATGGGCATCATCACCAATAAAGGATAATCATGGAAGCCAAGGATCTTAAAAAAGAGTTAGAGAGAGCGGAGATTGAGGTCGAAGAGATGGCGATGCAGTTGGCTGACATGCTAGGTGCTGCCCTCTTTTTTGCGGGCGTTCAAAAAGAAGACCTTCCAAAGGCGATTGATCTCTACCTTAAAGGGCTTGATGAAGTCTTTGAGGATGAAGATGAAGACAGCGAGATGGGCTTTGAAGAGGTCATTGAAGTCATTGAATATATCCGCAACAAAAACCCTAAACTGTTTCACAAAGCTTAAGTGTAGAGAAATTCTCTACACCTTTTTTTTCGCGATAAATGTCGCGAAATTTCCCCATTTAAAAATCGTTTCTATTGTCTCAAATCCCGCATTTTTCAGCATCGCTTTGTTTTCATCTTCCGTGTAAGGAATCAAAACGTTCTCTAGCGCTTCTCTTTTTTGTGCGATTTCAAAATCGCTGTAGCCTTGCTTGCGTTTAAAGTCATAATAGAGATCAATCATCTGTTTGTTGAGCACTTTATCTTCAAAAACGATCTTTTCGCTAAAGATAAAAAGACCATTTGGATTGAGCGCATCGTAGAGTTTTGCGACAAATTCGGCGCGCTGCAAAGGGCGAATGAACTGGAGCATGTAATTGGCGATGATGGCATCTTTACATATAAGCTCAATTTGGGTGATGTCTGCATACTCAAGCGCTATATTTGCTCCATACGCATGCACCTTTTGGCGAGCAAGATGTAACATGGCTTCTGCATTGTCGATGCCTAAAAGGTGGTACTGTTTTGTACTTTTTTTGTAGAGCGCTAAAAGGGTATTCGCCGTTGAGCAGCCAAGGTCAACAATCTTTGCATCTTCGTTTACATGTAAACAAATCGTTTTACATGTAAGATCAACGACCTCTTTGTAAAAAGGAATTGAGCGCTCAAGCATGTCGTCAAAAACGACTGCAACATCCTCATCAAACTCAAATTGTTTGGTAATCGGTTTGGTAAATACTTTATCCATTACAATCCATATCCATTGCATAAAATTCTTTCCAATTATAACAAAAATTAGTTAGTATTAAGCATTCTCTTCTTATACTGTCACTACTTTCAAACAGGTGCAACGATGAACAAACAACTGCAAGAATTGACCGATCTTACGATTAAAGAGATACGTAACCTCGAAATTGTTTTGCCTGAAATTTACCGCGATATCTTTTACACCAAAGCCAAAGATCTCGGCATCAAACTCAGCGACATCGACAAAGAAGCGGCTATGCTCTACGCACTTCACAAAATTCAGCTGATTCAAAATGAGACCGAACGTTCAGCCTTTGCACTTAAAGAAAATGTCATCAATGCCAAAATCGCCATCACCAATAAAGACAATATGGCGCTTCAATTTATTGAAGACAATATGATCGAGTTAGAGACAAAAATAGCCTCTTTGCTTGAAGAGCTTTACATTGATGATTTGACGCGATTGTACAATCGAAGATGGCTTTTTGAAAAGTTTCTCAAGGATGATCACTTTAAAAACAGTGGACATTTAGCCTTTGTCGATATCAATCACTTTAAAGATGTCAACGATAAATTTGGACATATCATCGGCGATAAAGTCTTGCATGTCATTGGCAAAGTGCTCAAAAAAGTACACAACACCACTGCCATTCGCTTTGCAGGAGATGAATTTCTCATCTTAAGTGAACAGCACGATGAAGAGGAAATACATAAAATTTTACATACAGTCAATCAAAACCTACTCAAAACACCGTTTAAACACAACCAAGAGCTCTTTTTTATTGATTTTTCATTTGGAGTCGCTTCCTTTAAAGCCAAAGATAACTTTAAAAAAGTGCTCGAAGATGCCGATACGAAGATGTATCTCTACAAAAAATCGATTAAATAAATCTTGCACACACCTAACGCTTTTTTCGCTTCTGCCATGTCTTTTTCAATTTGCGATTTTAGCGCGCCAAGTGCACTAAATTTTTGATTGTCGCGTAAAAATTTGACAAAGAATAGCTCAACAGCGCCTTGAATTTCAGGAATCGTCGCATCTAAAATATGCGTCTCAATCGAAAATGCCCCATCCGTACTCTCTCTCACCCCAATAAACGAAACAGAATCGTAAATCGTTTGTGCAATGCGCGTACGTGTGGCATAAACACCTGCATGAGGAATGAGATACTCTAAAACTTTAAGATTAAGAGTAGGAACAAGCTCTTTTTTACCCAGCCCTTGTCCTGCGATGACATCACCTGTTATCGCGTATTCACGCCCTAAAAAACGGTTCGCCTCATCCAATCGTCCCTCTTCTAAATAAGTGCGAATCAAACTTGAATGCACCGAAACGCCCTGATAACAAAACTCATCAACGATGACCACTTCGCCATCAAAAAAGGTTTTTAGATCTTTAGCGGTACAAGAGCGGTGTTGTCCAAAACAAAAATCATAACCAACGACTATTTTTTTAAGATTAATAAATTCATGCTTCAACAGCGCCACAAACTCCGCGCCACTAAGGTGTTTAACTTTGAGAAAATGAAAAAACATACACGGGTAGCCCGCATATTCGCTGCGCTTAATCCCAGGTGTCAAGTTGGCTTGGTCTTTGTCGATGACAAAAAGCGCACCATGGGCTCCTAAATGGTTGATAAGCTGTCGGTGCCCTACGTGAATGCCATCGAAACTTCCAATGGCAAGGGTGTCAACACTCTCTTTTTTTAAAATAGTAGAACGTCTCAACATTCCCCTCTTTTCCTTTTACAAGCGATTCTCGTTTGTCGATTAATGTCCAGCCAAGCGTGATCGCTTGTGCTTCAAACTGATAATGTGCGCGCATAATAGCCGAGCCATCTTTAACGACTCCTTTAGTGGAGCGTTTGACATCTTTACCCACTTCAAATTGGGGCTTAAACAAGATGATGATAGCACAATTTGCTAACGTATCGATTACGTCCATGAGTGCGCCAATTCCAATAAATGAGACATCACAACTGACCATATCGTAGGTTCGTTCAGGCTTAAAAAGTCGTATATCACTATTTTCATGCAAAATAATTCGAGAATCGACTTTCAAAGAGGAGTGAAGCTGCTCACTGCCCACGTCCACAGCGGTCACACTTTTGACATCTTCTTCGAGCCAAACCTGCACAAAACCGCCCGTACTGCTCCCAATATCAAGTACATCCAGACCCTTTACATGTAAATCTAATTCATTGATAAATCCGCGAAGTTTAAGCCCCGCGCGACTGACATATTGTGTCATTTTTGAAACATCAACCGTGTCATGCTCACCAATCTCCACAGAGCTCTTACGCTCCACTTTACCATTGAGCCAAACGCTGCCCTCTTTTATGAGTTCCGCCGCCTTATTGCGACTTTGAGCGAACCCTTTTTCAAACAGATAACTATCCAGTCTCATTCAACCATCCCATTGAGTTCACTCTCTGAGAGTGTTTTGACACCAAGCTCTATGGCTTTAGAGAGCTTACTGCCTGCTTCTTCGCCATAAATGACAAAATCGGTCTTTTTAGAGACACTACCACTCACTTTTGCACCCAATTTCTCTAACATCACTTTGATCTCATCGCGTGGTTGGCTCATGGAACCTGTAAGTACCACCGTTTTTCCCGTAAACACAGACTCCGTTATCTCAAGTTTAGAGGCAATAGGCTCAATCACAGCCATCAACTCATAGGTTTCATCGCGATTCACATGGATAAACTCGACCAAACTCTTTGCCATCTCTTCGCCAAAGCCTTCAAGCGCGATGATCTGCTCATAGCTTGCTTCCAACCACTCCAATCCAAAGGCTCGTGCGATCTTTTTAGCCGCCACTTCACCGATATGCTCAATGCCAAGCGCATTGATAAACTTCTCTAAACTCACCCCTTTGCTCTGCTCAATCGCTGCTAAAAGGTTCTCTGCTTTTTTCGCTTTAAAACCCTCTAATGCGAGCAGTTGATCTACATGTAACGTGTAGAGATCTTTTACATGTAAGACCAGTTTTTGCGCATACAGCTGCTCAATGATTTTATCGCCAAGCCCATCGATATTGAGCGCTTTTTTAGACGCAAAATGGATCATCGCCCCTACAACTCTCGCATCGCAGGAGAGATTTTGGCATTTAATCAGCGCGCCATCGTCCAGAAGCTCACTCTGGCAGACGGGGCAGACAAGCGGTCGCTCAACGACTTTTTCGCTTCCATCACGCCTTTCAGTCAACACTTTAATAATCTTAGGAATCACATCCCCACTACGGATGATGATGACACTGTCCCCAATGCGAATATCTTTGCGCTCGATCTCATCAAAATTGTGCAGTGTGGCGCGCTCGACGATGACGCCTTCAATGTTCACCGCTTCGACTTCCGCCACAGGCGTTACCACGCCCGTTCTGCCCACTTGCAGTGTGATGTCTTTGAGCTTTGTCACTTTTTCAATCGCAGGAAATTTAAAGGCTACCATCCATTTGGGGTATTTAACCGTATAACCCAGCTCTTCTTGAAGGCTTGCATCATCGATCTTGACGACCATGCCATCCATCATCATCTCGATCTCATCACGTTTGGCGATAAGTTCGGCATAAAGCGTATGCACATCCTCAACGCTTTGCGTCACGACAATACGAGGGGGTTGCAAAAAGCCAAGGCTGTAGACAAAGTTCATTTTTTGACTCAAAAAACTCTGGGTTAAACTATTGCTCCCAATGCCCCACGGGTAAAACATCAGCTTTCGTTTGGCGGTAATGCTCGTATCAAGCTGTCTCAGGCTTCCTGCGGCGGCATTGCGAGGATTGGCAAACAACGCCTCGCCAAGGCTTAAACGTTCTTTGTTGAGTTTCTCAAAGTCTGCTTTTTTGATGACCACTTCGCCACGAATTTCAATCGGCTCTTGATAGCTGATGCGCAAAGGAATGGAGCCAATCGTCTTAACATTTTCAGTCACATCCTCACCGATGCTTCCATCGCCTCTCGTGATTGCCTGCTTTAACGTACCATTTTCGTAAATAAGATTTAAACTCGCCCCATCGAATTTTGGCTCACAGTAAAAGGTAAAATGCTCTTTGACTTTTTTAACACGCTCGATCCACGCATCAAGGTCACTTTCATCAAACACATCTTCCATACTCCACATACGCGCTTTGTGTTCTGCTTTATTAAAGCCCTCTAGCACCATACCACCGACGCGTTTTGTGGGACTATTCTCATCAGCAAAAAGTGGATTTTCCTGCTCGTAGTTTAAGATTTCATGGTAGAGTTTGTCGTACTCTTCATCGCTTGCAAGCGGTGCATCATCAACGTAATAGGCTTTTGCCCACGCATTGGCAAGATCAATTTTGGCTAAATACTCTTCGTGATTCATGCGATATAACTGCTGTAAATAAGTTTTAAAAGGGTTAGTCCAACCATAATTAAGAAAAAAGTACGGATAAACTTCACCTCTTTTTTAATGACCATATTGGAACCTATATACGCACCGACGACTTGCCCAAAACCCATCAGCAAACCTACCACAAAAAGGACATTGCCACTCCAAAGAAAAACGGCTAAGGAGACAATATTGCTTGTAAAATTCATCACTTTGGTTTGTGCGGTCGCTTTTTTAAGGTTCAACCCTAAAAGGGTAACAAGGGCTATCGTCCAAAAGGTTCCCGTTCCAGGTCCAAAAAAACCATCGTAAAAGCCAAGTCCTATACCAAAAATCAAGAAAAAGAGATGGTTTCCAAGGTAAGCATGACGATCATTTTCGCCCATTTTAGGCGACAAAAGCGTGTAGATAAAAATGCCGACCAACATCGCAGGAATAATCTTTGCCAAAATGCTCGCATCCATCAGCAAAATGGCATAGGTTCCCAATGCCGCACCCACAAAGGTATACATCACCCCAATCATCACTTCCGACCACGTGATAAACCCTTTGCGAATAAAATTGATCGAAGCCATGCCGCTACCGAAAGTTCCTTGAAGTTTATTGGTTGCAAGGGCGATGTGTGGAGGCATGCCAGAAGCTAAAAGCACTGGAATCGTGATAATACCTCCTCCGCCTGCAATCGCGTCAATAAACCCTGCTACAAGGCCTGTCAGCAAGAAGATCACATAATAGTAAAATTCAAATTCCATCTTTTTTGATCTCCTCGGCTTGAATGCTCACTTGTGTCGCATTGGGCTCCTCTTTTTGAGGCTCTTCGTTCGCCGGTATCGGTGTTTCGTTTACTTCAGACGCGTTTACATGTAAAGACTCTTCCACGCTTTTTTCAACCAAAGGCAGCTCTTCTTCAAGTAGCAAAGCCGTCGTTTCATCGACAAAAGCAGAACCTTCAGTAGCGTCCTGTTCTTTGGCCTCTTCGAGTTCTACGTAAAGGGCGAGTGCCTCTTTCGTAGCAGATGCCACTTCATTGTACGTTCCCTCACGAATGTGTCTCCAGATATCGCGTCTAACCAGACTTAAAACATAACGTCGATCACCACCAATTACGCGACCTAGCTCATGACCACCACAGGTTGGGCAGACAAAATAGGTGATTTTATGCTGCAATGTCTCTTCGGAACGGCAGTTTTCATCATCCACCATCAGCATACTTTGACATTTTGGACAATAGCACCAAAGCCCGATGACATCGCCTTTTTTATATTTCCAACGCCACAATACTTTAAACAAAATGAGTTCACGAAATTTAAAATATTTCGGGCGCATTAAAACGCGAGCAACAAAAGGGAAGGCAAGTAAAATAATACAAATTGCAATGGCGCCACTGTTGACAATCCACTGTGGTATAGCATAAAGCTCGCTGATACGCGTTAAAAGACTGAGTATTTTTTCCAAAAAAGATTCCTAAAAGGTTGTTTGATTCAGAGCACGAAGCACACTAAGGGCTTGCAGATGCTCTTTAACGTCATGAACACGCAGTATCGTTGCACCATGTTCATACGCCTTAAGATGAAGGGTTAAAGTACCCGCTAATCGCTCAGAAATGGGCGTGGGGACGATTGTGTTGATCATCGATTTTCGACTGGC
>DBTO01000223.1:0-1945 GCA_002307095.1 Sulfurospirillum sp. UBA1314 | reverse complement strand
GTTAAATTGTGCTCTAAATTTTTTCCAAAGCCAATGCCAACATCCAGAACGATCTTGTGAATGCCAAAGCTTTTTGCTTTTTCTATGCGCTCTTCAAAAAAAGCATCCACAGAAAAGAGGACATTGTCATACTGAGGTTCTTTTTGCATGGTGGTGGGTTCACCTTGCATGTGCATCAAAACAACGGTTGCATCGTACTTGGAGGCAACGCGTGCGACATCATCATTCGCAAGTGCGGTGATGTCATTCACGATACTAAAACCACGTTGCAGCGCGTACTCCAAGCACACAGGCGAATAGCTATCAAGCGAAAAACGTGCTTTTTCAAACAGTTTGTGCTCGTAAATAAGGTCAATAATAGGCTTCACGCGCGCAAGCTCTTCTGTTTCGCTGACACTCAAACTCCCAGGACGACTCGAAACACCACCCAGATCGATGATACTTGCACCCTCGCCTATCATCGATTCAATGTGTTTGAGGGCAGCTTCACCGCTAAAACGACTGCCTTGAAAAAAGCTGTCTTCATTCGTGTTAATAATACCCATAATCTCAAAATCATTCTTACATGTAAAGCAAAATTCATTCAATTTTAAAGCAACCTCTTTGAGTCCAAAAGGTTGCGCTTTCTCTTTGCGCGCAAGCTCTTTAAGCTGTTTGTCATTGGCAATTAAAAGCACATCGACCAAAGGAACTTTACATGTAATGGTATCTTTAGGCACCGCAAGATCGGCGCCAATAGACAAGGCATCTTGTTTGAGAATATTCGCAGCAGGCGTTTTAAGATCTTTGATGTAGATAAAATTCAGATGCGCCTTTTGCGCTAAAATCGCACTTCCCTCACGGGTAACGCCTAAGCGGTGAAAGAGCGCTGCAACATCGCTATTCGTGTTTAATTGACAGAGTTTCATCGGTACTTTCTTAACATAATTGAGAGCAAAAGAGAGGTTAAAATCGTTTGCGCTCTGGTATTGAGTTCTACCAAATGCAACAGTTTTGCAAAATGTTCCAGCTCTTTTTCACTAAAATGCAGATGATGCTCATGAATCGATTCATACACGATGGCTTGCACCAACTCTTTGAGCAGCCCTTTTTCAACATTTTGGTGCTTTTGAATAAACGGATACATATCGCCAAGATCGAGTTTGGCAAGGTTCAGCCCACTGTGCGTCACCTCTTGTTCCATCACGAGCTCTTTTTGCAGTAATCGTGAGCGAACCGTTGGCAAAAAAGCTGTTTTGGAAGGGGCAACGACAATGAAAACAATGTGGCGAGGAGGTTCTTCCAAAATTTTTAAAAGCGCATTTTGTGCCTCAACGCGGTACCCTTTGGCGATGAGAATAAGGTATTTATTTTCAGATTCTGCGATATACGCCTCTTTGATCACCTCTTTGGCATCATCGATGAGAAACTCGTCCTTGATAAAAAAGAGATGGCGCTCTTTGGCGTAGGCTTCGTGCAGACTCTCTTTGGCTTTTTCCACATTTTTACAGATCAAAATATGGCTGAAAACCTCTTCATCATTCGTTTTCAAAGGTAACCTCGGCAAAAAGCACGGCATCGATACTTTTATCGAGAAGTCTAAAGAGTTGAATCAATTTAATATCTAAACTATCGTCATCGCTTAAAAGATAAAAGCTGTTTTGGACATGCTCATCCATAATCCAGAGGAAACTGTCATCTTTACGCTTGGCAATTTGCATCTTTATGTCGCTGTTTTTACCGACGTAAAAGAAGGTGTAACCACTTGGAAAGGCTTGGGAGAGCATGTTTTCCAAAAGCTCTATATCTTCTTTGGTCTTCACTTGGTAAAGATTAGGGTAGAGTGTTTGTAACGCGATAAAAGGCAAAATCGGTCTATTTTTATGGTGATTATTGATGGCTCTGAGCATATAGTGAGAAAACCACGCTCGATCGTCATCTGTAATAATAATAAACGTATGGCCAT
>DBTO01000227.1:4826-21331 GCA_002307095.1 Sulfurospirillum sp. UBA1314 | reverse complement strand
GCATCGGCACGATTAGGAGATTTAACGATCGTTTTAGTCTTTTGACCTTTAAAAAGGTAGTTAACTTCAAAGTATTTCATCCTTTTGCCACCCTTGCAATTTCATCCAAAGAAGTGATGCCATGTGCTGCTCGCAAAATGCCGTCTTGGTACATATCAAAAAAGCCTTCTTTGATAGCTTGATCTTTTATATCACTCTTTGAAGCACCCTGTGCGATCATACTTGAAATTTTTTCGCTGATCGGTAAAATTTCAGAGATCATTTCGCGTCCTAAATAACCTGTTTGAGAACATTTTTCGCAGCCATTGTGTTTGTAAAATTGATAATCTTCAGGTAGCATCGTTTGGATTTCATCTAAAGCTGTTTTTGGTAGTGTGTATTTTGTTTTACAATAGGGGCAGAGTTTACGCACCAATCGTTGGGCTTCAATGGCGATTAAAGAGCCACTGATCAAATAAGGTTCAATGCCCATATCTACGACCCTTGTAACAGCGCTAATGGCATCATTGGTGTGGAGTGTCGAAAAAACCAAGTGACCTGTAAGGGCTGCTTGAACAGCAATACGTAAGGTTTCAGTATCTCGAACCTCACCAATCATGATAATATCAGGATCTTGTCTCAAAATAGAGCGCAGAGCCGAAGCAAAGGTAAGATTCGCTTTTTCATTCACTTGGACTTGTTGTGTTAAGTTTAGTTGATACTCCACAGGATCTTCAACCGTAATAATTTTGCTTTGTACACTTTTGATCGCATTGAGTGCGGCATAGAGTGTGGTTGTTTTACCACTTCCGGTAGGTCCTGTGACAAAGATAATGCCATAAGGTGTTCGCATCGCTTGGGCAAATTTTCCGTAGGTTGCAGGTTGCATTCCCAAATCTTCAATCTTAATCATCACCTTGGATTTATCCAAGATACGAATAACAATAGACTCTCCATTGATTGTAGGAAGTGCTGAAATCCTAAAGTCATACTCACGCCCAAGGATTGTAGCAGAGAAGCGCCCATCTTGAGGCTTACGCTTCTCCGCAATATCCATATTTGAGAGAAGTTTCATACGCGATGCAAGGGGTGGATAAATGTCTTTGTCAAAAATAAATGTTTCGGTAAGCATACCATCAATTCGGCTACGAACAATACAGTTGTTTTCGGTTGGTTCGATGTGAATATCACTAGCACGTGCAAGAATAGAAGTCTTAAGAATGATTTCAATCAATTTTAAAATACCAGAAGACTCCTGTGGGTTTTCAGCAGCACTAGAGGTAATTTCTTTTCGAATTTCGCCAATCAGTCCTTTAATACTCTCGCCAAGTTCCATTTTAACAAGGTATTTATCAATTTGAGAAGGCTCAGCAATAATGATTTTAAGCAGTTTTCGTGGGAAAATACGTTGAACACCCTCTTGTGCATTGATATCCATTGGATCTTTAAGGGCAATAAAAATATTGATCTCATCCTCACGAATAGGAAGTGCTTTGTACTTTTTGAGCTGTGCAAAAGGAAGTTTGGAAGCTAAGCGATAGTCTATGTCAATCGAATCAAGATCCAAGTACTCATAATTAAGATTTTTGGCAAAAGACTGTAAAAATTTTTCACTGTCAATAGCAAAATTGGCATTCACATCTTCTAAAGTTAGATACCCTTTTTTAAAGAATTCAATCACTAAGATCAGCATGTCTTCTTTGGTAAAAAAGTTATTTTCGAGGAGAATCTCACCTAAAACTTTATGATTATTTTGTTTGATCTCTTCTTTGATCTTGGTGGCGCTGTTTTCATCGATAATACGATTGTGAATAAGATAAGTTAATAAAGTGGTTGTAATATCGTTCATTGTCTCTACCATTGATGATAAGTTTTGGCTATTGTACCATGTATCGAAGAAAGAAATCCTATCTGCTTAATCAATGACTTCTCCTACATTGATTTGATTGAGTAAGCTTTGTGCTGCTTGCGATTTATTGTTTTTAAGATATGCTTTAAGGGCAAGCGCAGCATCTTCTTTATGACCTAATTTAATCTTTGATTTTGCGAACCATATCCAGCTCTTTTCATTCTCTGAATCCGTGTTATTAGCAATCAATGCCCATTTATTACTTTCATTGTAGTTTTTTGCAAGATAGTACTCTTCTGCAAGCATTAGTGCAAACGTGATATTATGCGTTTTGTCAAATTTGTCTTTGAGATATTGAATGGAATTGACTTCATGTGTTTCAATTTTAATGACGCCCTTTTGTTTTGGTTCTTCCAAAAGAGGAGGGGGAAGCAGAGCAGTATCTATTTTTTCTTCTTTGCTACGGTAAAAACTTTCATCTTCAATACTTCCAGGCATCTTGCGAGTGGCAACTCTATTATCAAGTTCTTCTTCTTGTATCCCAAAACTTTTCTTTTTTTCGATAGGTTCAGGGAGATACTGTTCTTTCTTCTCGGGACTATTTTTACTAATAATAGGCAGTTGAAGAAACAATGTTTCATCAGTCTTTTGTACATTGGCATTGGTGGGTATGTATTTTACTGTTGTATTTGTCTCAAGAGAATTGAATGATACATTGCTATCTAGAGAAGAGACATTGGCTTCTACGGGTTGTGGAATAGTGATTGAGATTTTTTCATTGGGGGAAATGAATGCTACGAATGTTGGATATAGAAAAACCCCAATCAGCGCAATTAAAAAAAGAAGCGCTGTAAAAACAAGATAATGCAAACGTTGCTTGAGTCTGTATTGAAAAACTTTTTTCTCAAGCTCAACGATTTCAATGGCATTAAGCATGGATCATTCCTAAACTAATGCCAGCCATCTCAAGATATTTTACATGTAAAGCGTTACTTTTAATTTCAGAGGGTTTATTCTCGTCGTAATATTCCAAGATTTCGAAGAGTTTGTATAAAAGTTTATTAATGGTTCTCAAATTTCCACCGGTAAGTTTTGCGATGAGTTTATAGTGCTTCTCTTTAAAAAGACCTAGGTACTCAAAGCGATTATGAAAGAGAAGCTTTTTTTCAATATACGTTTTAATTTCGCTTTGTGATGCATTATCGATTTCGATTGTTTCCCAAATACGAGTCTGAAAATAATCTTTTGCAAGAACGTCTTCTTTTTCAGTCTTATGCACGGTAAATAAAAATTTAAAAAGCCTAGAATCTGCCATAAGACGAATTTTTTCAATTAAATCTGTTGGATAAAGCTGTGCCTCATCGATCAAAACCGTAATGGCTTGATCTGTGGAAGTAATGTGTTTACCAAGAAGCGCTAAGAATTCATTATAATTTGAAAATTCGGGAGAAGTTCTTCCAAAAATATGTTCATAAAGCGCTTTAATCAAAATTTTTTCCTCAAAAAATGGACGTGGAAAAAAAATAATACGTTTTTTTGACTTTAAATCATTATAGATTTTTTGAAGTAAAAATGTTTTACCCGTTCCAGGCTTTCCATAAAATAAAATGAGTTTTAAAGGCTTATCAAGTGTCTGCACCAATTTATTATAGGTTGTTGCAGACTTATCTAAATTAACATAATCGAAGATTTCACCATCTACAAAGATGGTCTTAAGATCACTGTATTGGTTATTCATATATTTTTTGACTGTAACCAAGATCTTTAAGTGTTGCTTTATCCGTGCCTTTGATACCAATAATACGTGGGGTAATGACAAAAACAAGCTCATTGGTTGAGAGGGTATCTGTGGAGTGTTTAAATGCTTCACCTAAGAGAGGAATACTACTGAGCAATGGAACGCTACTCTCATCTTTACCTTTTGTTGAAGCGATAAGACCACCTAATATAATCGTGCTACCATCTTTTACTTTGACAACCGTTGAGAGTTTTTTCTCTTGAGTATCTGGCGCAATTTCTCTAGGCGTTGTTGTTTTTGTATCATCGTCCGAATATTTGAAGTTACTCACAGAAGGGTTGATACGTAAAATAATTTCATTATCTTCTGATATTTCAGGCGTAATATTGAGAAGTACTCCGATAAAAATCGAGTAGTTGGTATACGTTGTTGTGAGCGTCGATGTTGTTGTTGCTGTATTGGTTGTATCTTCAGGTATACGATAATTGATATTGTCACCGACCGTAATCAGTGCTTGTTGATTATTCATGGTTAATACCTTTGGGCTAGAGATCACTTTAGTATCACCACTAGAACCTAGAAAGTCAATGACTCCTGCAACAGAGAAAACAGCATCATTAACTACTGTAAGATTATTCATAACAGCCGAGTTACCAGTAAGAGCATCATTCGCTCCTACTGCAGTATATGGTGCGGTATGGTAAGCATTAAGATTGTTACTATTATTAAACATTGAAGTACTATTGATACTAAGCTGAAATTTACTCCAATCAACGCCAGTTTTGTTAGTGCTGCTAAGCGCCACGGAGATAATAGAGACATCAATAAGGACTTGTCTATGGAGTCTATCTTTCAAGAGATCGATATAGTCAGAGACGCGATCCAACTGTTTTTTCGTTGCTGTAACGGTGATCATACCAGCATTTGCATTGATGATGGGAGCCGCTGTTTTATAACTCTCTCCACCTGTATTGAGGACAGAGGTGAGTTCGGTTGAAATTGTTTTCCAAAAATCGAATGATTCATTTGATGAGATAGAGTTTTGACTTTGAGATGTTGTGTTTTTGGTACCACTGCCGGTAGATTCAACAGGAGTTGCATCTACTGAAGCGTTAATAACGGCTTTTCCTTCACGGATGGAAGAGATATAGTCCACTTTAAAAGATTTTGTACTAAGCGCCGAAATTTTCAAATAGTTTTTATCATAAACATAAAAAAGATCATTATCTTGAATGACAAGTTGAAAAACTTCATCTAAAGAAAGATTTTTAATATTAACACCATTTAAGTTTTTTGCAAGCGCTTTTTCTGCTTCGGTATCTTTAACCACAATACTAAAGTCGCAGACTTCTGCAAGCTCTCCAAGCAGTTCTGCACCTGTTGCTTTGTTATTTGTTTTAATATTGAAAGTGCGATATTCACATGCTTTGCTTTTTTCAGCAGCGTGAATGGGTGAAAGAGCGATAGCCAATATCGCTGCTATTGAAATAATGTTATTTGGAAAATATTTTAACATTGCTCTCATCTTTTGTCCTTATTACAAGTTCTTTTTTTTCAATTTCATTTTGAAGAATAACACTATTATGTGCAATTTTTATAAGCTTAAACGAACCAACCGTATCATTTTTCTTATACCAATTTCCATTGATTTTTGCTTTTTGATCAAAAGTTGCTTCTAAAGTATAAACAATGGTTTGGGCTGTTCCATTAAGATCACTACCATTTTGATCTGCACTCACCCCAATAAAAGGGTTATCAAGCTTATCGATCATGACAACATCTGCACCAGCTCTTCGTTCTGCAATCCGCTCAAAAATTTTGTCATACTCTTTAACTTCACTGCCTAACGATAGGTTTTCTTTGGCATTTAGAAGTATCACACAAACACACAACCATGAGACTGTTTTTAGTAATGTTTTCAATATTTCATCCCCCAAACAGCAATGTCAAATTGTCCTTCAATATTTTTATTACGAGCAGTACAGTTTAGTTCATAAATATCAACGACCAATTCGCTCTCTTCAATGGCATTCATAAATTTCATTGTATTGGCGAAAGAACCTGTAAAGTCAACTTTGAGGGTTAAAATTTGTTCTATTTTCTGAATACTCGGTTCATTGATTTTATTTTCAATCACTTTGATACGAACGGAATATTTTTGTGCCAATTGTGCAATTGAGTTCAGAAATTTTGCCCAGTTTTCGTCATTAAACAATAAATACGATAACTCTTTAAGTTTATTATCAACGTACGCATTGGTATAGGTGGTTTTTTCTAAAAGAAGTTTGGCATTCTCGATATCAGATTTTACTTTCCGAATCAAAAATGTCGCATCACCATCTCTTGAGACAGACGCTAGATACGCTTGTTCATCGTGAAGCTTTTTTTCAACTTCTTTGGCATTGCGCATCGTTTGGTTGAGCATTTTTTCAGTCACAGGGAAGAGGTAACTGTAAAATAAAAAACCAACCAACACAAAAGCCATAGCAAAAAGAAGATACGTTTCACTACTTTTTTTACCCTGAAAATAGAGATCAATTTTATCCAAAAGCGTATCAATACTATTCATCATTCAATCCTATGGAGATTTTACTGGTATAGAGTTTGATTTTGTCATCCTGAATAATTTTTTCAGTATTGATTTTATATTTTTTCAAAGCCGTTAAGTCTTTGATAAATTCAGTAATTTTCTTTTCACTTTGATTTTGGATAAAAAAGTTGAGTTGTCTTTTCTTAAACTCTATCGCTTCAACTTTACATCCATTTTGGTTTGAAAGTTGAAAAATCTCTAAAAGCATCAACGCTTTCATTGGATACGATATCTTTTTATTATAGATTTCACTGAGAAGTTTTTTGCGAAATTCAAACTTTGTTGTTTCATTATTGACTAAGGTGTCAACTTTTTCTTTTTCAACTTTTAAGAGTGCTAATTGCTGCCTAATATCAGATGTTTTTACATAAAGATCATTGTATTCACTGGTTTCTTTTGCTGCTTTCAGGCTTAAAAAAGAGTGATACGCAAACTGATAGGCTGGATAGGCAAGACTAAAGACAATACTTGCCGCTAAAATTCCAAGAAGTTTACCTGAAGCTCTGTATTTAAGGGGAGGAGGTCTTTTGTAGATCGAAAAGTTAAGTGTGTCATCTGGATTTTCAATGTAGAGTTGAGAACTTAGCATCATTAAAATATGAATTTGATCAATGTACCACTCTTTTGAATTAATAGCAATACTAAAATTAAACTCAAATGATTCAAGCCCTAGATAGCTCTTTCCATACTCTTCAATGCCAGAAAAAGAGCCAATTTCTGAGCCTAAATAGATACGATCAATAAAATCAATATTGTAAGAGCGTTTCGTAAAGACTAAAACATCACTAATGTATAAAAAGATTTCGCCGAAAAGTTGCATTAAACTCTGTTGGTGTTGGCTGTTTGTTGCTCTGAGTCCTTCATTTGTCAGAAGTTTATAAAAATCATCTTCATCAATTCGCTCGCCAATAAGTTCGCAAAATTTTTCATTGATCTCTTTTAGAGAATAGTGTAAAGATTTTGAGTAAATATATTCACCATTTTTATAGATGGCTAAAAAAGCATCTGATTTTTGAAAATAGACAAAACAGTGTGTGCCTTCTGCTTCAATAAAGTTTTTGCGGTAAAGTGCCTTAATAAGAAAAGGTGCGGTTGTAACATAGTCAATATAACGCGTTTTTTCTTTGATGGGTGTTAGCTTTGAATGAATAAGGGTCGCATCAATAATAAAAACATTAAATGAGCGATTCTTCGCATCTTTTGACTCCGTTTCAATGTAGCTAATGACATATTCAACCGCTGAATCAAGCGCTAATTCATCATAGACTTTAATCTCTATGGCATCTTTAAAATCACTATCAGGGATGTTACGACTGATATCTATTGTAGCACTAATAACATCACGTGTTTGAAGATAGGAGATAAAAAAAGCATTTTTATCACTCTTTTCGAGCTTATTAAGTTTGATTTCATTTTTAGAGTAGGAATAAGAGACAAGTGATAAAGGGTCTATAGATACGATTTCTGAGCTATAACGTTTATTCTCAGGTACAGCCATTTTTAAAACCTCTTTTATTTTAAAAATTATCGTCATTGTATCGATGATAATACAATGACTTTATTTCAGTATGATGACAATGAATTACAATTACTTTATTCTACTATATAACCAATTTTCTTCAACATTTCTTTATCTTGACTCCAACCTTGTTTAACGACCACAACAAGTTTCAAAAAGACACGTTTTTGTGACAGTGATTCAATCAGTAAACGTGCGCTAGAGCCGATTCTTTTAATGGTTTGACCCTCTTTGCCAATCATAATACCTTTTTGGCTTTTTTTGTCGACAATAATAGTAGCATAAATATTATCGATTGTCTCTTTTTCATCGACTTTATCGATGATAACATCTGCAAAATAAGGAATTTCATCGCTGGTATTCTCGAAAATAGCTTCTCGTATCAGTTCTTTGTAAATATCGCGAGCACGCTCTGTTGTGAGGATTTCAGGATCATAAAGGTAAGGATGTTCGGGCATAAATTTGGAGATCGCTTCTAAAAGATAGGATTGTGAGATTCCTTTTTTAACCGAAACAGGAATAAGGGCTACAAATTTATCTTGATACGCTTGGTATTCTGTGATTTTATCAAAAAGAGCTGTTTGCGAAATGCTATCCGTTTTTGTAAGAAGAACCATATGGGGAATATTGGCTTTATTGAGCGCTAAAAAATCAATATAATTTTGAAGGGTATCACTTGCAGGCGCTAAGAAAAGGATAAGATCACAATCTCCCATCGCTTTCATCGCCTCTTCGAGCATAAATTGATTTAAAAGGCGTTCTTGCTCGTGAATACCAGGCGTGTCAATAAAAATTATTTGGGTGTTTTCATACATCGCAATGATATTAAGACGCTTTCGTGTCGCGTTGGCTTTATGCGAAACCATCGCCAGTTTTTCGCCGACAAGCCAGTTGAGTAGGGAACTTTTACCCGCATTGGGTCTACCAATAACGGCAACGTACCCTGTTTTTGTTTTTTCGTTCATTGTGCTTCTTTTCTTTATAAAATATAGCGGCTGCTATCTTCGCTCTCAACGATGGCATCAAGCTTTTCATGGACAAGTGCTTTGCTTACATGTAAGGTTTCACCTGCATGCTCATCGGCGGTGTAACTGATGTCTTCTAAAACTTTTTCGATAATCGTATGCAATCTACGTGCTCCGATATCTTCAGTTTTTTCATTGGTGATCTGTGCAATTTTTGCAATCGAAGCAATGGCATCATCCTCAAAAATAAGCTCAACACCTTCGGTTTTTAAAAGAGCTTGGTATTGACGTAACAGAGAGTTTTTGGGTTGGGTTAAAATTTTGTAAAGCACCTCTTCTGTGAGTGAGCTAAGCTCCACACGAAGGGGAAAACGACCTTGAAGCTCAGGGATGAGATCACTGGGTTTGCTCACATGAAACGCACCTGCTGAGATAAAAAGGATATGGTCGGTTTTAATGCTTCCGTATTTGGTATTGACATCGCTGCCTTCCACGATAGGCAGAAGATCGCGTTGAACGCCTTCTTTGCTTGGATCACTGCGGTGCGATTGTGAAGAACTTACGGCAATTTTATCGATTTCGTCAATGAAAATAATACCACCATTTTGAGCGCGTTCTCTGGCTTCGCTTTTCACCGCTTCCATGTCCAAAAGTTTTTCGCTTGCTTCGATTTTAAGTGCCTCTTTGGCATCTTTGACTTTCATCTCTTTTTTGATGTTATTTTGACCTGAACCTAAAATCTTAATAAAAGACTCTTGTACTTTGATCATCTCAGGAGGCAAAGAAGAGTCGCCTAAATCGCTGCTGTTTTGAGAAATTTCGACTTCAATTTTCAAATCATCCAGTTCGCCATCGTGAAGTCGTTGGAGCATCTTCTCATAGCTTTTTTCATAATCTGCTTTTTTCTCTTCGCTCACACCTTTTGGAAGTGGAGGAAGCAGTTTTTCGATGATCGTTTTTTCTACATGTAAAGCAATATCATCTTGATTTTTCTCTTTGTGTTCGGTTTTAACAAGGTTGATGGATGCCATCATCAGATCTCTCACCATCGACTCGACATCGCGTCCGACAAAACCCACTTCAGTGTATTTACTCGCCTCTACTTTGACAAACGGTAAAGAGAGCATTTTTGCCATACGACGTGCGATCTCAGTTTTTCCTACACCGGTTGAGCCGATCATCAAGATGTTTTTGGGCATGACCTCTTCAGCCATTTCCCCTTCAAGTTTGAGCCTTCGGTAACGATTGCGAAGCGCAATAGCGATGGCTTTTTTAGCATTAAACTGTCCGATGATATACTCATCCAAATAGGCAACGGTTTGTTTGGGTGTTAAATTCATGCTTCGGTACTCTCTAAAACAAATGTTTTGATGTTATCGTTGGTGTAAATACAGAGCTCGCTAGCGATTTTTAGACTCTCTTTGACCAGTGTCTCTTCATCCAAATGGGCGTGACGATCCAGCGCGCGCGCCGCTGAAATGGCGTAGTTGCCACCACTTCCAATCGCCGCAATTTTACCGTCTTCTGGTTCAACCACATCCCCCGTTCCACTGAGAATGTAAATGTGTTCGCAGGTTAAAACAATCATCATCGCTTCAAGACGTCTGAGCATCTTATCTTTGCGCCACTCTTTGGAAAATTCGATGACCGATTTGTACAAATCGCCTTTTTTCTGATCCAAGATGTTCTCAAACATATCAAAGAGGTTAAACGCATCGGCGGTACTTCCTGCAAAGCCTGCTAAGATTTTGCCATTGTAGAGTTTGCGAATTTTCGTGGCATTACTTTTAAGCACTGTATTGCCAAAGGTGACTTGTCCGTCACCGCCAATAACTGCTTTTTTATCTCCGCGACACGCAAGGATGGTGGTTGCTTCAAACATAAAATTTATTCTCCAAGAATAATAAGTGCCAATGTGGCATGAATGCCATGACCTAGTTTAATGCTTATATCAAAATTACCTGTCGTTTTGATCGCATGTTCAAGCTCAACCATTTTTTTATCGATTTCGATTTTGTATTGCTCTTTAAGTTCATGCGCAATTTCATCTTTCGTAACAGCACCAAAAAGACTACCATTGGCACCAAGTTTACGTTTAACCGTAAGCTTTAATTCACCGAGTTTTGTCTCTATAGCTTTAAGATTAGCGATCTCTTCCGCCTCAGCAGCTGCTTTTTTGCGTTGATCTGATTCGTATTTTCGCATAACTTCATTGGTTGCAAGAAGCGCAAAGCCTTTACCAATCAAGAAATTTTGACCGTAACCGTCTTTAACCTCTTTGATTTCGCCTTTTTTACCTAAATCTTTTACATCTTTAATCAATAACACTTTCATTGTTGTATCCTTTATTTCTTACTTCATTGTTTTTGGAAGTGGGGCATTTTTCAGTTTTTCGCCATGAAAAGCATCAATGCCGCCACTGAGTTGGGCGATGTTTGAAAAGCCCATTCTACGTAAAATAAAGATCATTTGTGTGGTACGTCCACCAATATGGCAATAAAAAATCAAAAGCTTATTTGCAAGTTTTTTAAGCTCATCCATCTGCTGATGAATGGTTGAAGTTGGCATAAGAATGTCTGTGCCTTTGATGCTCTCATGTGTGTATTCATACATCTCTCTAATATCAATCAGCACAAAATCAAGCTTCTTTTGAGCTCTGAGGTTTAGCATTACATGTAACGCTTCGCCATTGACTTCGCAGCTTCTGGTTACGGTTTTGACCAAATTCATCATGGCTTCTTCACTCCATTCATCCTCAATTGGCTCATCCACTGGGGTTACGCTTTGCCTTGATTTCTTCTGTTTTTACCGCTAATGATAAAGCGAAGGGCGTTCAGCTTGATAAAGCCTGCCGCATCTTTTTGGTTATACACTTCGTCCTCTTCAAACGTACAAAATGCTTCGCTGAAAAGATTATTGGTTTTAGAATCTCTTCCGATGACGGAAACATTGCCTTTATAGAGTTTGAGTTTAACGGTGCCATTAACGGTCTCTTGCGATTTATCAATCGCAGCTTGCATCATCTCACGCTCTGGTGAAAACCAAAATCCGTTGTAGATAGTTTTGGCATACGTTGGCATGATCTCATCTTTAAAATGTGCGGCTTCACGGTCCAAAGTAATGCTCTCAATCGCACGGTGTGCACGAAGCATAATCGTACCACCTGGTGTTTCGTAACAACCTCTACTTTTCATACCCACAAAACGGTTCTCAACGATGTCAATACGACCAATACCGTGTTTACAACCAATTTCATTCAATTTTGCCAGCATGGTTGCAGGACTAAGTTTTACACCGTTCAATGCGACTGGATCACCTTTTTCATAGGTAATTTCAATCACTTCGGATTGATCCGGTGCATTTTCAGGGCTAACAGTCCATCGCCACATATCTTCTTCTGGCTCTGCTGCTGGATTTTCAAGCACAAGTCCTTCATAAGAGATGTGAAGCAAGTTTGCATCCATGGAGTAGGGTGATTTACCCGGTTTTTTCTCAATCACAATGCCATTTTTCTCTGCGTACGCAAGGAGTTTTTCACGAGAGTTCAAATCCCACTCACGCCAAGGAGCGATGATCACAAGGTCTGAATTCATGCTAAGATAACCCATCTCAAAACGAACTTGGTCATTTCCTTTACCCGTTGCACCATGACTAACGCCATCGGCTCCTACCATTGCAGCAATCTCAGCTTGACGTTTTGCAATAAGTGGTCTAGCAATGGAAGTTCCAAGAAGATATTCACCTTCGTAAATCGCATTGGCTCTAAACATAGGAAATACATAATCTTTCACAAATTCTTCTTTTAAATCTTCAATAAAAATATTTTCTGGCTTAATGCCCAAAGAGATCGCTTTTTTACGCGCTGGCTCTAATTCCTCACCTTGCCCAATGTCCGCTGTAAAGGTTACAACTTCACATTTATACTCATCTTGGAGCCATTTTAAAATAATACTGGTATCAAGCCCACCTGAATAGGCTAAAACGACTTTTTTGACATTTTTTTTCATAATACGAATCCTCACAGAATTTATAGAATTGCGTGATGGTAGCGCAACTTTGTAAAAACTTTGCTTATGCTTTAGGGAGGGTTTTACATGTAAAGTCAAAAAAGCAAGTTTAAATATTCTTTTGATAGAATGGGCGTTAAATCCTAAGGATGGGGTATGAGAATCGATAAATTTTTAAACAGTGTGAATATCACCAAGCGTCGCGCGATCTCGGAAGATATGTGCAAAAATGGCGTTGTCTGCATCAATGGCGCCGTTGCAAAGCCTGCTAAAGATGTCAAAGTGGGCGATATGATTACGATTAATTATCTTGAAAAAGCAGTGAAATACGAGGTTTTGCAAATTCCTGAAGCCAAAACCATTCCAAAAACGAAACAAAACGAATACGTAAGGGAAGCGTAATGAATTACCAAGAGGCCTATGCACAGTTTAATGCGCTCTTTGAAAATGAGCTAAGTTCCGAAGCAGCAGCGCAATTTTTAGTCGAACTCTACGAGCGAGGTGAGAGTTTTGAGGAGATCGCAGCCGCAGCCAAGGTGATGCGTGAACACAGCGTTAAATTGGATATTCCAGCGCATTTACAAGCGGAACTCATCGACATTGTAGGAACCGGTGGCGATAAAAGTGGTACGTTTAACATCTCTACAACAACTTCCATCGTTTTAGCAGCACTGGGATGTAAAGTCGCCAAACATGGCAGCGGTTCCGCGACTTCACTCTCTGGTAGTGCTGATGTGCTGAAAGCTTTAGGGCTCAACCTGAGCTTAACACCTGAAAAACAGATCAAAATGCTTGAAGAGTGTGGATTTGTCTTTATGTTTGCGATGAATCATCATCCCTGCATGAAACACATTATGCCGATTCGAAAAAGCCTCTCTCATCGTACGATTTTCAATATGTTGGGACCTTTAGCCAATCCTGCAGGGGCGCAAAAACAGATGATCGGTGTGTTTCATGTGGATTACATTGATCGTTTTAGTAAAGCATTACGAGAGCTTGGAACCACAAAAAGTATGGTGGTAAGCTCCCTTGATGGACTCGATGAAGTGAGCATCACAGCGCCAACGCGTTACACGATGATCGAAAACAAGGTTATCACCGAAGGCGAAATCAACCCCGAAATATACGGCTTTACACTCGCACCACTTGAGGCGATTAAAGGTGGCGATAGTCTTCAAAATGCAGAGATTACCCGCTCCATTTTACGTGGCGATGAAAAAGGCGCTAAACGCGATGTCGTTCTTTTGAATGGTGCGTGCGCTTTGCTGATCGATGGAAAAGCCAGAGATATGCAAGAAGGCATAGCGCTTATGAAAGAAGCCATTGAGAGTAAAAAAGCGTGGGATAAACTGGGCGAAATTATTAAGCTCTCCTATTTGATATGAGTCAACGCTATGAAAAAGTGTGCGATTTAGCACACTTAAATGCTTTTGCCAAAGAGATACACCATCAGCTTGGAAATGTGGGTGTGCTTCTTTTGCGAGGCAATCTTGCCAGTGGAAAAACCGCCTTTGTCAAAGCATTTGCTAAAGCTTTAGGTATCGAAGAAGCGGTCTCGTCGCCAACATTTTCCATTTTGCATGAGTATGAGGGAAAATTGTTTCATTATGATATTTACCAATGCGGAAGCACTGGTTTTTTACAAAGTGGTTTGATCGAAAAATTGGACACGCAAGGTTACCATCTCATCGAGTGGGGTGATGCTGAGTTTGAAAAACTACTGCACCATTTTGGTGTGGAGTATAGTACAATTGACATCGAAACAATGGATTTAAAACGCAACTATAAGGTTAATATCAATGCATACGCTTAACGTTCAAGAGTTACAAAAAGTGATTAAAAAATCAGAGATTATTAAAGGGGTCTCACTGGATGTCCGAAGTGGCGAAGTCGTAGGACTTTTAGGCCCCAATGGTGCGGGTAAAACAACGATGTTTTATATGATTTGTGGACTTATCCCACCTACGTCTGGAACGGTCTATTTTGACAACCATGATGTGACCAAAATACCTTTACATGTAAGAGCAAAACTGGGCATTGGCTACCTTCCTCAAGAGTCAAGTATCTTCAAAGATCTCAGCGTTGAAGAGAACATTATGCTCGCAGCCGAAATTGTCTACCCAAATAAAGAAGATGCGATGAAACGTGTGGAAGAGCTGTTAAATCTGCTCAACATCGAGCCGATTCGCAAACGCAATGGCGTGAGTCTGAGTGGTGGTGAGAGACGTCGTTGTGAAATTGCGCGCTCCCTTGTCTTGCAACCCAAATTTCTATTGCTGGATGAACCTTTCGCAGGAGTCGATCCTATCGCAGTCTCCGATATTCAAGGCATTGTACAGGAGCTTGCAAAGCTCGATATTGGCGTTTTGATTACCGACCATAATGTGCGCGAAACACTTGCCATTTGCGATAGGGCGTATGTGCTCAAAGATGGCGCACTATTAGCCAGTGGAAGTAGCGATGAAGTGGCTCAAAACAAACTGGTTAAAACCTACTATCTTGGCGAAGATTTCAGGTTTTAGCCCACAAGGAGATTGCTTTTGAAACTTAGGGTTTCGGGTACACAAACAACCAAACAAAAGTTCTCCTCAACACTTCGGGGTTGGCTTCCCATACTTCAAGCCAATCTCGATAGTTTAGTGGAAACACTTGAACCGTTCGTGCAAGAAAATCCTTTTATCAGTGTCAAATCCGGTTCTGAAACACCTGACAAACGTTTTGAAAAGAAAAGTTTTTTTACAGAAGTGGCTAAAGCATCGGTTTCTGATACCATTGAAGCGCTCACATTAGATAAAAAATCACTCTTTCAAGTCCTCAATGAACAGGTGAATCCTCCCCTTTTTCCTACGGAAAAATCTCAACGTATTGCGTATGAAATTATCGAGAATATCAATTCTGAGGGCTATTTTGAAGCGGAATCTTTGATGGGAATTGCCAAAAAATTGGATGTGAAAGTCGAAGAAGTGGAAAAGATACGGCAGCGTTTTGCGTATCTTGAACCCTTAGGCATTGGCGCACTTGATGTGAAAGAGACCTTTTTATTTCAGCTTCAAGATCTCTCTTTGGAAAATGAACTCTACGCGATGACCGAAAAGCTCATCATCAACTTTGAAAATATCGAATCTTTTGGTAAAGAGCCCCTTTTTCACGATGCGCTAAACATTATCAAGCGGTTTCGCAATCCTCCTGCAATTGACTTTTTAGAAGATGAAAAAGAGGTGATTCCTGATATTTTTATTTATGATTTAGCAGGGGCAATTGAAGTGCGGCTCAATGATGCTTATTATCCCGAAGTAATTTTGGATACCGAAGGCTTGGATGAAAATCATAGTTTTGTCTCTCAAAAAATTAAAGATGCCAAAGATCTTATTGACGCCCTTGAAATGCGCAAAGCAACGCTGTACAAAATTGGGTTAATGATCGTGGAGTATCAGTATGACTTTTTCTTTGGAAAAGCGATTAAACCTATGAAACTCAAAGACCTCGCCGATGATTTGGGGCGCAATCCTTCAACGATTTCGCGTGCCATTGCCGGTAAATACCTCTCATGTTCCCGCGGTGTCATCCCTTTGAAACAGTTTTTTGCCACAGCGGTTGAGGAGGACATCTCTAACAGTGCGATTAAGGAGTATATGATTGAGTTAGTCAAAAATGAGAGCAAATTAAAGCCACTGAGTGATATTAAACTTTTGGAGCTGATTGAGGGAAAATTCAATATCAAAATGGTGCGACGAACGATTACAAAATACCGCCAGCAGTTCAATATCGCCAGCTCATCCGAGCGTAAAAAACTCTACACGCTTAAATTCTAAGCGATTTTAGCATCCAGATGTCTGAAGTGCATTTTGAGCATTTCAT
>DBTO01000227.1:2664-4511 GCA_002307095.1 Sulfurospirillum sp. UBA1314 | reverse complement strand
GTAAATCTCCATCGTAAAGCCCACAACTGTCCGGATGGTACTTTTTAACCAACGTCAGATAGTTTTTGCGAATGATCTCAAACGAGTCTTCCACGCGACACCCCAAAATACCAAAATACTCCTCAAGTAAAGAAAAGAGGGCGCTATGACGACTTCGTTTGGCCCGTTTTGCCACAAAACTTCTCTTATACGCTAAGAACTCTTCCCTTACATAGGAAAATTCCACAAAGCAGCCAAAAAGCTCTTTTTGCTCTAATAATTTTTCTAAAAGATGCACGGTCACATCGGA
Source organism: Sulfurospirillum sp. UBA1314 (assembly GCA_002307095.1). Lineage (GTDB taxonomy): Bacteria > Campylobacterota > Campylobacteria > Campylobacterales > Sulfurospirillaceae > Sulfurospirillum. The sequence continues at coordinate 4,222 of DBTO01000227.1, read as the reverse complement.
GTTGGGATAAAGCGTAATTGTGCCATTTTTGGGGCGAATTCTGACCAAATGGTCTTTAAAATAACTTTTGAGATACGAAGCAAAAAGCGTGTTATGCGAACCTAGATGAAAGACAACGGCGTAACTGTCTTCGATGACGAGGTTTATACTCATTTTTTGAAGCACTTGATTGGATTTTAAAAGGGAAATTTTAATGGTTTTATCGATGGCATTTTCAATGATCTGTGCCTGTTCCGCATTGCCTGTTTTACGCAGATAGATTTTACCAATCAGTTTTAAAAAATAGCGACGTTGCACCAACTCGTCTTGCTCTTTAAAGATAATCATTTTTTCTTTGCGACCGATCTTCTTTTGAAAATTTTTATCGGCAATATTTTGCAAATAATAAAAGGTTTTTGAATCCTCTTGAATCGTAAGAGCGAGCATGTCGTGGGAAAGTGAAAGGTGCATCTATCCATCCTTTTGTATCAAGTTATGAAGCTTGAAGCAAAAAAGATTCCAAGTTTAAGCAATTAGACCCAAATGGCATCTTCATTCAAATCAGGATTGCCTTGGAGTATCTGATAAGGCTGATAGGAAGCCTTGTATTTGAGGCTTTGACAATTTTCTACATAGTAGCCAAGATAGATCCAATCCAAGTCATACTCTTTGGCTAAAATGATCTGTTCGTAAATGGAAAGTCGCCCTAAAGAGAGTTTTTCATAATCTGGGTCATAATAAAAATAGATCGAAGAGATGCCATCATCTAAAAAATCGATGAGATCAACACCGATAAGTTTATCATTTTGAAAATAGAGCACCTCTTTGCCAAAATTTTGCGCACCACTCACATAGAGTTCATGGTAGCTTTGCGGTTTGAGGTAGTAGTATTGCCAACCACGTTTTTCTTCCATATGACGATGATATTTGTCATAAAGCTCTAAATGTTCCGTGCTAATAGTAGGAGCTTGAATCACATAGCGAATTCCCTCAGCTTTTTTAAAAGCACGTTTAAACGAGCGCGAAAATTGATAGTTTTTGATGTCAATGCGAAGACTCAAACAAGACTTGCAATTCTGGCATTGCGGTCTGGAGTAATAATGCCCAAAACGTCTCCACCCTCGTTCAATCAAAGCTTGATTGAGCTCCATGGTCGCATTATCAATGTATTTATACTCCATGCGTGTTTTACAGCCATCAAGGTAGGAGCACTTTGTCTCTAATGTGGAAAATTCGATAATACGTGAAAAGGGCGTCGTCATGGGTTAATGTAGTTTTCTAACTCCAGAGTTTTGCATAAATGTTTCAAATTGTACGTGCAATTTCTTCTCTTTTTCCTCTTTTTGCTCAACAATGAGCTGCTCTTTCGTATTTTTCTCTTCTTGATTCATTTTGTCTTTGAGGGATTTGAGATCATCAAACAGATTGCCTTGCATTGCATGCCTTTACATGTAAAGATAAATAGGGTCAGATTATAGCAAAATTTCATACAAAGAGGCTTAGAAAGAGAGTGTTTGTATGTTTTAAAATAAATTTGAGAAAAAATATAAAGAGGGTGGTACCTGAGGCCGGACTCGAA
>DBTO01000227.1:0-2389 GCA_002307095.1 Sulfurospirillum sp. UBA1314 | reverse complement strand
ATGTCTCCATACTAGATTTTGAGTCCAAAAATATATAGTTATATGCTTTTATATCTAGTCATATACTCTCTACTAATACGAACTTCTCTTACCATTCTTATGATATAATATTTCATGTTTTTATATCTAAAACCGTACCCAAACCGTACCCATATAAAGGATATCATTTGGCTCTCAATGATCAACTCAAAAAAATTGAACTTCTCGGTCTTGATACATCAGGATTATATCTTAAAGATAAAGACAACATGTTTAAGGAAGCTATTGACAAATCTGAATTGAAGAAGTTAGACAACCAACCAATTGATATTGTTGTTAAATTTTGGCATCGATCTAAGACAATAAAAAAGACTTTGCATTTTCATCAACTCACTGGCTTACAAGCAGTTAAAAAAGCTATGGTAGAGCGAATAGGGCTTAAAAAAGAGCTAGAAGAGAAGGGTACAATAACAACTAAAAAATATAAGACATTGGATGAGCTTTGGGAAGAGTATATAGAATTAAAAAGCGATTCACTTTCTGCCAATAATATCTATATTATGAAAAAATCATATGACAAGTGGATTAGACCTGCAATTGGCTGTATGGCAATTGACAAAATACGTACAACAGATATTCAAAACATCGTCAATTCAATTTTAAGAAAAGGGCACAAGCCACGCACTGCACAAACAATCAAACAGCTTTTAAGGCCTCTTTTTAAATATGCAATGGATATGGATATTGTTGTATCTAATCCTACAATGAAAGTTACACTGCCATCTTTTGATAACACTGTAGATTTTCAATTATCTGATGATAAACGCTTCAAATTATATGAGGCTATAGAAAATTATGAGATTGAAAAATACAAAGGAATTATGCTCTTTTTATATTTTGGCAGAAGGCTAAATGAAGCATTAACATTACGATGGGAAAATATTTTATTTGATCAACATACATATGTGATTGAAGATCGATATTCAAAAATTAGAAAGAGGCAAGAATATCCTCTTTTGGCACCTTTAGAGTCATTCTTACAAAACTATGAAATTCAAAAATATGGCTTTATCTTTAGTGGACAGACAACAGATCATGTAACTTCACATACCTTTAGGCAGCACTGGAAAAATGTTCTTAAAATAGCTGGAATTGAGCAAATGCGCATCCATGATACGAGACATTTACTTGGTAACACAATGGTCAATAAAGGAACAAGTTTAGAAGCTATTGGTAAAGTCCTTGGGCATAGCAGCATATCTGTTACCAAGAGATATGCTAAAACTAGTTTGGCAACTGCTGATAAAGTTTTGAATGAATATCTTGGCGCTGATAAGACAAATTAATATGCTCATATTTAAAAAATATAGTTGCATTTTTGATATAATAATTATATCATATGAAATAAAAACTATATCAAACAGGAATTACTTATGCTAGAGGCACTTTTTGGTACAAAAAATCGAGAGCTGACATTACAATATCTTCTGATATTTGAGGGAGGATATGCAAGAGAGATTGCAAAGTATTTTGATGTAACCTTACCATCCATCCAAAATCAACTTAAGCATTTTGAAAATAGTGGTTTAGTTTTAAGTAAAATGTCTGGTAGAACAAAGGTCTATTTTTTAAATCCAAGATACGCATTTCTTGGAGAATTAACCGCACTACTTGATAAAGCAAGGCTTTATTATCAGCCTGAACTTAAAGCAAAATTTGAGATGCAACGAAAACGTCCGAGACGCCCAGAGAAGCCATTATGAAAACAATTAAAGAAATGGATATAAAAGAGCTAGGAAGCTTTATCTGCTCCGCTCTTAAAGCTAGCAACATTCATGTTGTTCTTTCAGGTGGTTCTTGTGTTGAAATATACAGTAGAGGCGAATATACCTCATGGGATTTAGATCTTATTAATCAGTATAATGAACAATTTAAAAAGATACATACGATCATGGATGGCTTAGGGTTCAAAGAGCATGATCGCTATTTTGTGCATGATGAAACAAAATATTTTATTGAGTTCCCATCGGGTCCTTTAGGTGTAGGTGATGCACCTGTTGAAGAAATTGCTGAAATTGAAACAGAAGCTGGAGTTCTTCGATTATTGACCCCAACAGATTGTGTTAAAGATAGGCTTGCTGCATATTATCATTGGGATGATGAGCAATGTTTGCAACAAGCAATATGGGTTGCAGAACAAAATGAAGTAGATATTGAAGCAATAAAAAAATGGTCATTACAAGAAAAATCAGAACAAAAATATTTGAATTTTTACAATAAATTAAATAAAGTAAAAACATACAAGAAGTTAAATTAATGGTATAGTACAAATACAAAAAATGCACAGGAAGATTTTTTATGGCTGCTTCAGCTAGACTAGAAGACTATTTTGAAAATTTGGAAGATTATT
>DBTO01000273.1 GCA_002307095.1 Sulfurospirillum sp. UBA1314 | reverse complement strand
AAGCGATTGAAGATGAAGGCTATACTACCCCAACCCCCGTGCAAGAAAAAGCGATTCCCTCCATTTTAGAAGGTCGCGATATGCTTGCAGGCGCGCAAACAGGTACGGGCAAAACCGCCGGCTTTACGCTTCCGATTTTAGAACTTCTCTCCCAAAAACCACGCAACAAAGCCAAACCACTCCTTCGTGTGCTGATCTTAACGCCAACGAGAGAACTTGCCGCACAAGTGCAAGAGAGCGTCAAAGCGTATGGCAAATACCTTCCGTTTAAAAGTGCGGTCATCTTTGGAGGGGTTGGCATCAACCCTCAAATTCAGATGTTGCGCGCAGGTGTGGACATTTTGGTTGCAACGCCGGGTCGTTTACTCGACCACGTTTCCCAAGGCACGATTGATCTGAAGCACGTTGAAACCTTAGTCCTCGATGAAGCCGATCGTATGCTCGATATGGGCTTTATCAAAGACATTCGCCGTGTCATTGCATTGCTTCCAGCGAAACGTCAAAATTTGCTTTTTTCAGCGACCTACTCTGATGAGATCAAAAAACTCTGCGAATCCATCTTAAAAAACCCTGTCATCGTCGAAGTAGCCCGTCGTAATACGTCGAGTGAACTCGTGAACCAACGCGTTATTATGGTCGATTGCAAACGTAAAACTGCCTTGCTTGCTAAATTGATTCAGGAGAACAAATGGGAGCAGCTTTTGGTTTTTACGAGAACCAAACACCATGCGAACAAAGTCTCCGAATACCTTGCGAAGATCAACATCAGCTCTGCGGCGATTCATGGCAACAAAAGCCAAGGTGCACGTACCAAAGCACTTGCTGATTTTAAAAATGGCTCGGTTAAAGTCCTTGTGGCAACCGACATCGCCGCACGTGGGCTCGACATCGACCAGCTCCCACACGTCATCAATCTTGAACTGCCTAACATTGCAGAAGATTACGTTCACCGCATCGGACGAACGGGGCGCGCTGGTAACAACGGCGAAGCGATTTCCCTCGTGTGTGTCGATGAACATGAGTACCTTGCAGGCATTGAAAAACTGATCAACCGTAAGTTTAAACGTGAAATCATCGAAGGATTTGAGCCCAATCCTGACATTAAAGCGGAGCCGATTCAACAAGGTCGTGGGTCAAAACCCCAAGGACAACCAAGACGCAGAGACAATGCCCCTCGTGAATACGTCGAGAAAAGAAGAAACAGGTAAGCCAATGATCTACGTTGATGCCGACGCCTTTCCCAACGCGCTTAAAGAGATTTTGCTTCGTGCAGTCTTTAAGCGTAACATTACCACCCATTTTGTGGCGAATAAAAAAATACCGCTTCAAGACTCGCCCTTACTCACAATGATCATCGTCTCCCAAGGTGCCGATGAAGCCGATCACTACATCGTCGAACACGCAGAGAAAGGTGACTTTGTGATTACTGCGGACATTCCCTTAGCCGACAGACTGGTCAGTAAAGGCGTGCTTGCCCTTGATCCACGCGGCACGATTTACGATGAAAGCAACATCAAAAGCTTGCTTGCGATGCGCAATTTAATGCAAGAACTCAGAGACGCAGGTGAAATCACAGGCGGTCCTAGTGCGATTGGTGAAAAGCAAAAACGTTCCTTCGCCGACGCGCTCAATGCGCTCTTGCAAAAACGAAAATAGATTTACATGTAAAGGCTTAACGCTTTACATGTAAACCCCACATTGAAAACTTCCTCTTCAAAAAGTTTGCAGAATCAGGCAATTATAGTGCATGATCGTTCTATCGTAAAATGCGACTTCGTTTTATAATTTCATCATCCAAATCATTCTTAGGAGAATAAAAGTATGAACACTAAAACACTCGGAAAAACAGACAGCAAAATCTCAAGTATTGGACTTGGTTGTATGGGAATGAGCTTTGCCTATGGGCAAAAAGATGACAATGAAAGCCTTGCCACACTCAGTCTCGCGTTGGAGCTTGGCATTAATTTTTGGGATACCGCGGACATCTATGATAACGGCGTCAATGAAGAGCTGATCTCCAAAATTCTCGTTCCCAATCGTGATAAAATTTTTATCGCTACCAAGTTTGGCTTTCAGACGCGCAAAACGCACGGTGATGCTTTTGAGATGTATGTGGATGCTTCGCCCAAACATGCCAAAGAGGCGGTTGAAAAAAGCCTAAAACGTTTAAAAATTGAGACAATTGACCTTTACTATGCGCACCGTGTTGATCCCAACGTGCCCATTGAAGAGAGTGTTGGTGCAATGAGCGACTTGGTGAAAGAGGGAAAAGTGCGCTACTTGGGACTGAGCGAATGTACTCCTGAAGATCTGAAAAAAGCCCATGCGACCCACCCCATCAGCGCGGTACAAAGTGAGTATTCTCTTCTAACACGCGAGGTTGAAGCCGAGATTTTACCCTTAACCAAAGCGCTTGGCATCAGTTTTATCCCATTTTCACCACTCAGTCGTGGACTGATGAGCAATGCGCTGGATGCCAAAACACTCAAAGAGGGCGATTTTAGAAAAACACTGCCTCGTTACAATGGAGACTATCTTGCAAACAACCAAAACCTTGCCGCCGCTTTTGCAACGTTTGCTTCAGAGAAAAACTGCACACCTGCACAACTTGCTATCGCGTGGGTTATAGCACAAGGCGAACACATCATCCCTATTCCTGGAACCAAACGCAGAGTCTACTTGGAAGAGAACGCGAAAGCTGTCGATGTGCATTTAAGCCCATTGGATTTAGAAGCCATCGAAGCCATTGTCAAACGCTACCCCAACGTAGGTCCTCGTTATACTGAGCGTGAAACAAACTATATCAAAAAGTAATCCATGAGCAATCAACACAAAATCTACCTTCTCGCATTCATCAGCTTTTTGGTCGGCACTTCGCAATTTATTATTGTCGGTGTTTTAGACCAAATTGCCGCATCTTTAGAGATTTCGCTCTCCAAAGCGGGGCAATTGGTGAGCGTTTATGCCCTCTCCAGTGCCATCGGAGCACCTTTCATCATGATGGCAACGGCAAAGATGAGCCAAAGGGCGCAACTCCTTCTCTCGTTGGTGATTTTCAGCCTTGGTATTTTTGCGATGCTGCTGTTTCAAAGCTATCTGCTTATCGTCATTTCACGTATGGTTGTGGGAGCTGGTGCTGGCGTGTTCGTTGTCATCGCGTATGGCATCAGTGCGAAACTCGCCGAACAAGGCAAACAAGGAGCTGCCATGTCGAACATCGCAATGGGTTTTAGCCTCGCTTTGGTTTTGGGCATTCCCCTTGGGCGTTTGATTGCGGCGTATTCAACGTGGCAAACTATTTTTTGGATGATTGGCATGTTGAGTCTGCTCAGTTTGGTCGTGGTGGAGCGAAATATTCCCAAAACACGCTGCGAGCCTCCCGTTGCTTTGCGCGCGCAACTGTTGTATTTTAAACAGCCCAAAATTTTGAGCGCTCTTGGGATTACTTTTTTATTTTTTATCAGTTATTCACTGATCAATACCTACATTATGCCGCTTCTATTTTCCATCCGCCCCATCAGCGAACACGAAATCAGCACGATCTTATTTGCCCTTGGGATTGCGAGTTTTATCGGCTCAAAGGTTGCAGGTTTTTTAGCCGACCGCATCGGCATTTCACCCGCACTTTTGCGCAGTATGGCACTTTACGCACTCATCCTTGTGCTTCTGTGCTTCACCTCGCATTCACTCCTTCTGAGTTCACTTTTGCTGTTTATCTGGATGAGTGCGGCATGGACATTTGGTCCCACACAGAGTATTCATTTAGCCTCCATAGCACCTGAAGCTTCTGGCATCCTTTTAAGTCTTAACAGCTCATTTGTTCAATTTGGCTTTGCCATAGGCGCAGCCGTTGGGGGCATCAGCATTGCGCATTTTCCGATTCTAGCCCTTTATGCGATTGCTACTTTTTTTGTACTCATTGCGCTGAGCCTTTTGGTTTTTTCACAAAAAAGGCATTAAATGTTGGTTATAATTTTTCCCAAAGGAGTCGTTCATGGATAGATCGTACAAAGAAGAACTCATCGCAATGATTCAAGCCAAAAAGAGCGAAGAAGGAAGCATTAAAACAGCCATCTCTTCTTTGAGTTTTTTCACCTCCACAACGACCACGGAGTGTCAGCCTGTCATTTATGAGCCCTCGTTATGCCTTGTTTTGCAAGGGTCTAAAACCTTGCTTTTGGGTGATGAACACTACTCCTATGATGATTCGGGTTATGTGCTCGCCTCCATTCATATGCCCACCCGTGTGCGCATTATGGACGCCTCAAAAGAGCGTCCTTATGTCTCGATCAAACTGACCTTTACCATGGAAGACATTTTTGAGGTCATGAAAGAGATGGAACCCAAAATGATGCTCGCGACGACGCGTTCAGCACAACTCGGTCTCTGTGTTGGAGCGGACAACACACGTTTACTTGATCCACTCACACGTCTGGTACGCTTGCTTGATGAACCTTCGAGTATCAAATTTATGGCGCCTTTGATTATGAAAGAGATTTTATACACCGTAATGAACGACAAAGGCGGTGAGTTTTTGCGAAAATACCTCATGGATGGCAGTATCACACAGCAAGTGGTTAAAGTGATCTCTAAAATTAAAAATGATTTTGCTGAAACTATCAACATGAAGGAGCTTGCCAAAACGTTTGGCATGAGCGAATCGTCCCTCTACCACAATTTCAAAAAAATCACCCTCATGAGCCCTTTGCAGTTTCAAAAAACACTCAGGCTTGAAGAGGCAAGGCGCATGTTGCTTTCGCAAAACAAAGAGGCAACGCAGGTTGCATTTGCCGTTGGCTATGAAAGCCCCTCCCAATTTAGCAGAGAGTACGCCCGCATGTTTGGATTGCCGCCCAAAACGTATGCCAAAACGATTCAAGAAGAGCCTGAAGGCGTGGCTTAAACACTCCCGTAATTGGGCTCCAAAGGCAAGGACTTCACACCAAAAGTTTCTCGAAAATGGGCACACTTTTGTGCATTGCCGTAATCAAATCGTAATCAAATCTTATTAAACTTCACCCTGTAGAAAACAAAAAATTAAGGGGTTTAGTAATGAAAAAAATGCTTCTTCTCTCTGCGCTGGCAGCCGTCAGTCTTATTGCAGCAGATAAAATCAGTGGCGCAGGTGCAAGTTTCCCAGCTCCTATATACTACCAATGGGCCCATACCTATGAGGCAGCAACCGGTATTCAAGTCAATTATCAATCCATCGGAAGTGGTGGTGGAATTAAACAAATCCAAGCACGTACTGTAGACTTTGGCGCATCCGATGAGCCATTAGAGCCTGCAAAACTTGCTGCTGATAAACTGTTACAATTTCCTGCCGTTGTCGGTGCTATTGGTTTAGCGTATAACATTCCAGCCCTTGAAGGCAAAGAAGTTAAACTCTCAAACGCTGTTGTTGAAGGAATTTTTCTAGGCACCATTACCAAATGGAATGACCCAAAAATTGCGGCTGAGAATGCAGGCGTTACACTCCCTGATTTAACCATCACCATTGCACACCGTTCAGATGGTAGTGGTACGACATGGAACTTTACCTACTGGTTAGACCAAATCAGTCCAGCATGGCATGAAAAAGTAGGTTTGGGTAAAACCGTTCAATGGCCAGTTGGTATCGGCGGAAAAGGTAATGAGGGTGTTACGAACATGATCAAACAAACTCCAGGTTCAATCGGTTATGTTGAAACTTCTTATGCTGAGAAAAACAACCTTCCAATGGCAACCATTCAAAGTGCTGA
>DBTO01000260.1 GCA_002307095.1 Sulfurospirillum sp. UBA1314 | reverse complement strand
CTTCAGAAAGCAGTGCCGTTTCTTGAACAAACTTCTTAATGGTGACGATCTCTTCAATGGTGTTATTGACAATGACCGTACTGTTTTCAGCATTTCTGCCTATTTGCATACTTGTTGTGGAAAGTTCATGCGAAACTGAAGCATTCTCCGAAGAAGAGCGCTTCACATCATCAATAATAACCTCTAAGGTATCGACCAAGCTATTAAAGCTATTGACGATCTCTTGGATTTCATTGTTTTTACCATACTTTATTCTAAATTTGAGCTCTTTGTTTTGTACGAAACCACTGATGCCATCTCGGATTAGCGAGACACCTTGCATGATGTTATTGCGGATGAAGATGCCTATGATAATGACACCAATAGCTACGAGTAAGGAGAGGCTGATCATGAGTGTTGCCGCACTGCTTTTTACTGTGATCGCTTCTTTGGCACCTTGTTCAGCTAATTGTTGATTGTATGCCATATGTTCATCCGCCGTTTTCATTAATATTTGAGGGATATCTGCTGTATTTTCTACAAGTTTTTTTACTTCCTCCATTTTTCCTTCATTGGAAAGGATGAAAACGCTTGTAACAATGTCTGTGTATTTTTTTAAATACTCTTTTTCTTTCTCATAAAGTTCTCTGTCTTTAACATCGGAGATGAAATTCTCATAACTTTTATTCGCTTTTTCAAAATCATTTTTATACCCGTAGAATTTTTCTTCTAACCCTTTTTTACCCTTTAAATCATTTGAGCTTAAATGCTGTAAAGCTACAATTCGCATACGATACAAGGCTTGTTCTAAATTTACAAGTAATAAAACACCTGGCAGTGAGTTGACATTACAAGTATTTGTCTTTTCATAGACAGTGTCCATTTTACTAATACCAATACCAAAAACGGCGATAATTCCTAAGATGGCGATAGCAAGCATGCTCATCAACTGTTTAGATAGACTCATATTCAACTCCTTTAGCTGTTGGATTATTATGTATTGCATTATTTGATGTAGAATAAATAATTATTTTTTTTAAAAAAAACTTCAATTAGTAAATATTAGCAATATTAGTTTTATAAAAGTCTTAAAGCGAAAAAGCCTATATCATAGTACAAATGAGAATATTTTAGTTTTTAGAAATATAATAGTTTAATGTAAATTACATGCCTCTAATGGCTGAGAGTGAGTGATATAATGTTCAAAATTTTCCCAAGTATCTAATGTAAAGTCTTTTAAAGCAAAATGTTTAATACTGACATCAATACCATTAAAACCAATACCGATTTTTTCCCTGGTTTGTGCTTCATCGACGTTTACATGTAAAGGATTGAGAACAATAAAATCATCGCCAAAAATTCGGAAAATAAAGGAAGAGTGAAAGAGTATTTTTAAACGAAAGGCAACCTCTTTAAGCAATTTATCACCCAATTTCCAACCAAAATCTTTGTTGTATTGATGAATATGATGGAGTTGGATAAAATAACAACATGCAAAACGTCCCGTATCATGGTTGTTTTCTAAAAAATAATTTAAATACTCTCCGCTGTAAGCCGATGTCAGTGGGTCTTTGTAAAAATAGGCAAAACGCTCTTCTTGAACGTTTGTTTCGGGCAATTGATGAACAAAAGCAAGCTCATGATACGTATTGAGTATTTTCGCAGATGCACTCACAATCAGTGGATCAAACTGTGTACCACTAAATTTTTGCAACTCTTTAATGGCACTGGCTATTTTTTTGCGTGGTTTGTAGATACGGTTGGTTGTCATCGCATCAAAGGCATCGGCAACCGATAAAATGCGAGAAAGAAAAGGAATGTCTTCTGCTTTAAGTCCATCTGGATAGCCTTTACCATCATAATGTTCATGATGATGACGTACTAAAGGCATATACGGTTTAAATGCTGAAATAAAACTGAGCATTTTTTCACCATCAATAGAGTGGTTTTTAATGATAGCATATTCTGTGCGGTTGAATTTTCGAGGTTTAAGTAAAATGGATTCAGGTGTTAAAAGTTTTCCAATGTCATGCAAAAGCCCTGCTTGATAAACCAAATTTTGCTCATCTTCGCTACATCCCATTGCTTCCGCAATTTTAGAACTGTACAATGCTACACGTTTCGAATGACCCGCAGTATAGGCATCTTTCTCTTCAATAATGGTTGTAAACATCTCAACAATTTCTTGCTCAATGACCGAAAAAGTATTCACATCAGACTCTTTTTTTTATTTTGAAAGTAGACGTAATAAAGGTTATCAATGAATAATACATGATTAAATATTAAAAAAAGATAATCTATTATAATAGAGTGTTTAAGATGTAACAAATTTATTATTGATAGTATTAAATAGTGTTGCATCCATCTACTCTACGGTAATAGATTGTAATGAAGTTTCAAGAATACTAGACTTCATTGTTCTTAAAAATCTATCATAATAGAGTAAGCATCATGAGAAAGAAATTTAATGGTATTAATATTTCAGCAGTTGAGTGCAGTCCAGATGAGACTAAGCTTTTCTATCAAAAGATAGGTCGTACTGTTCAGCAAATTCGAAAAAAAAGAGGGCTAAGTCAACTGGAGCTCTCTTATCTTATTGGGTTTAAATCAACCTCATTGATTGCAGGTGCAGAAGCGGGATACAGCAATATTCGCTTCTCATTAGAGCACCTCTATAAAATAGCCAAAGTTTTACAGGTGGAGGTTAAAGAGTTTTTTGACTAATCAGATTAGTTTAAAAGCAACCAAACTCACTGCCATAACCATCATTCCAAGCACAATCCCTAAGATCGTCGTATGGGCATTTCCATAGACTCTCGCCGAAGGTAAAAGCTCATCAAACGAGATATACACCATAATACCTGCTACGATGCCAAAGGTAATGCCCAGTGTCAGTTCTCCCATGATGGGAAGCAGCAGAAAAAAACCGACCAAAGCACCAACAGGCTCTGCCAAACCTGAGATAAACGCATACCAAAATGCACTTTTACGATTTCCGGTGGCGTGGTAGATAGGCAAAGAGACTGCCATACCCTCTGGTATATTGTGAATGGCGATAGCAAGGGCGATGGTTAAACCAATTTGAACATTATCAAGTGCCGCAATAAATGTGGCAAAGCCCTCTGGGAAATTGTGAATCCCAATCGCAAGCGCCGTAAAAATACCGGTACGTTTTAGAGCAGAGTCTTTCAGTAAAGAGTGTTGACTGCCCTCTTTGAGCACACTGAGTTCTTTGTTGGATTTTGGTTCATGGGGATTAACATCTTCGGGAATAAACAGATCAATCAGAGCACTAATACCAATACCGCCAAAAAAGCAGACTAACGCCAAAGATTCTCCGATGATGGGGCTTGCATAGATTGTGCTAAACGCTATTTTGGACTTAGAAAGAATCTCAACAAATGAGACGTAGACCATCACACCTGCTGAAAATCCTAGCCCGATTGATAAAAAAGTGTGACTTTTGGCTTTGGAAAAAAAGGCGATAAGAGCACCAAATCCTGTGCTTAAACCTGCAAAAAGTGTGAGAAGAAACGCAGGTATGAACTGCTCTAGCGTGACATCGATCATACCTGCATCCTTATTACTTCATCGATTTTTTAAGATCACTGATAAATTCGGTAATGTCATCGTGTAAGTTTTGAAGATCTTCTTCGTGCATGACTTCATCGGCTAAGATTTGAGAGACCATATCATAGGTAACGATGTCTTTATTGCGTGTCAGATCGACAATACTTGAATAGGTTGCAATCGCACACTGTTCACCTTTAATCGCATCGTTTAAGACCGCAACCACATCAAAATCAGTGGGTGCGTCGTAACCACAGTTGGTCTGTTTGAGCCAATCGGCTGGATGTAAGAGTGGAGCACCTCCCAGCTGGATGATACGATCAGCAACCATCGTTGCGTGACGCAATTCATCGGCGGCATGTTGTACAAGCTCTGCAATAGCAGCGTCTTTCATCAACCCCTTAACCACTTTTGATTCGATAAAATACTGATAGTACGCTAACCACTCATCGGCATACGCACGATTTAGCGTTGTAATGATCTCTTGAACCTCAATCCCTTTAATAATAGAATTTCCAACTCTTGCCATGATTGACTCCTTTAATGGTAATGGAATAATCTTACATTATTAAAACTAAAATTTATATTAAATAATAATTTTTATTATTTAATACAGCTGATCTTAGATTTATCAAGGATAGACATGACGTTCATATGGCTAATTTCATCGATCAGCGACGTGCGAAAGGTTCCCATTCCTTGACTTTTATCGGCGAGTTCACCGGCTATAGACATCGTTAAAATACCTGCGATGGCACTTGCGAGCGCATGGTTTGAAGCGCCTAAAAAACTGCCAATGAGTGAACTGCTCATGCACCCTGTTCCTGTTAGTTTGGTCAGAGCCACATCGCCATTTTCAAGCGCATACGAGCGCACGCCATCCGATGCAATGTCAATCTTGCCTGTAATGGCAATCACACAGCCCAGTTTTTTCGATAGCGTTAAAGCGATTTTAGCGCCATTACTCTCCTCTTCCAACGAATCAACCCCTGCACTTTTGGCTTCAAGTCCTGCAATCGTCTTGATCTCTGCCATATTGCCCCGAATCACACTAAAAGAGATCGCCTCCATGAGTTTTGCAACACTTTGGCGGCGAAACGAGGTTGCTCCCACACCGACAGGATCAAGCACAACAGGAATCCCTTTGGCATTTGCTACTTTTCCCGCTTTAAGCATCGAAGTGATGGTGCGCTCATTCGCCGTTCCAATGTTTAAAACAAGTGCATCACAAATGCTTACCATCTCTTCCACTTCACTCAGTTCATCTGCCATAATCGGTGAAGCACCAATGGCTAAAACGACATTAGCACAGTCATTGACCGTGACATAATTGGTGATGTGATGAATTAAAGCGCGCTTGTGCTGAAGTGTTCCAAAGACCTCTTTTAGTTGCTCTTGAATATCCATGATGAAATTGCCTTTTTTGAAATGATAAAAATGATGCTCGTTGCAAGCATTGTCGGAAGGGTTGAGCCTAGAGGCAGGTCGAGCGTAACGAACTGATAATAAAGTGCAACACCCACCGCCCACACAAGAATTGATCCTACATGTAACGCCAATGTTGGCTCAATCTGTACTTTTTTAAAGATAAAATAATCACTGAGTAAAATGGCAAACAGTGGCCCAAAAACAGAACCTATCGCATACAGAAAATTCTCATACTGTTCTATAGGCGTAAACAGTGCGACCAAAAGACCCACAACCGCCATCACAAACGCAATCTTTCGCTCGCTCACTTGAGGAAAAATGTTGGTAAAAGTGACCCCTGCAGAGTAAGCATCTAAAAACGTCGTCGTGATGGTGGAGAGAAGCACGATGCCAAGGGCGGCAAAACCTAAATGCAGTGCCATCATCATTGTTCCCACACTGGCGTCTTTGGCGTACAGTGCAATGGCGAGACCAATGGCATACATGAGTGAACTACCGATAAAATAGCCCGTAAAACTGCCGATAAGTCCACCTTTTTTGCTCTTTGAAAAACGTGTATAATCCGAAATAAGTGGAAGCCACGAAAGTGGCATAATGATGCTAAGTTCGAGTGCGGAGCCAAAACTCATCTCCCCCGTAGGCTTTACATGTAAAATGCTTCCCTCTTGAAAAACCACGCCACACAACACCAGTGTAAGCGCAAAAAGGAGGATGACGGCGATGAGATTGAGCTTTTGAAAACCCACTTTTCCAAGCCAAATCCACAATGCGATAAAGATACCAATGGCTATCGCCCACGTGTTAATGCTATCAAATCCAAACAGACTGATACCAAGCTCATTCGCGGCACGCCCACCAGAGATGATCATCACCGCCGTCCAACCGATGAGTTGAAGCACATTGAGAAGTGAAAAAAGGTACGAACCATAACGCCCAAAAGAGATGCGCGTGGACATAATGGCGGGAAGCTTACTTTTGGCTCCAATGTAACCGCCCAAAATCAAAATCAGACCACCAATCAGATGACCCAAAAGAATTGCTTTTAAACCTTCACTAAAACCCAAAGGGGCTAAAAGACCACCTGTAAAAATCTCCGCCATCGACACAGCCGCACCAAACCAAAGTGCGAACAATCCAAAACCACTTAAACTCGTTTTTTCTTCCATCATGATTCCATTCCTGCTTTTTTGTAAAGTGCGTAAAAGTGGTGCACAGGTCCCACGCCGTGCCCTAGTTTAAATCCATGCGTGATCGCTTCGGTAATATACGCTTTGGCTTCCTCAACAGCCGCCTTTACATGTAAACCTTTTGCGAGGTTGGCGGCAATGGCAGAAGAGAGCGTGCAGCCCGTTCCATGCGTGTTAATCGTCTCTAAACGTTTGGAGTGCAACAGATGAAATGCTTCGCCATCGTACAGCACATCGGTGGCATCATTTTCCAGATGCCCTCCTTTGACTAGCACATATTTACAACCCAATTTATGCAGATCAAGGGCTGCTTTTTGCATCAGCTCAATCGTGT
>DBTO01000280.1:11412-13086 GCA_002307095.1 Sulfurospirillum sp. UBA1314 | reverse complement strand
AAGATAGCTGGAAATTCTCACAAACGGGCGCAGAAGTCGTGATAACTTCTCCGACACGTACGACACTGTTTTCAAAACGTCAAAAAAGTTTGGATGAGATCATCGACATGGTTGGAGCCTTTGATTTTTTATTGGTGGAAGGACTTAAAACGTTGCCACTTCCGCGCATTGCGATTTTTCGTAACAAACTGGATGTGGATTATTTTGACTGTTCGGACGCCATTGCGATTGATGAGAGCATCAATTTAAGCGATTATAATCTGCCCTCCACGATTGCGATTTTAGATCTGAATAACCCTGAGCAAGTCGTTGCTTGGATACAAAAAAATGCTAAGAAAGTGAAGTAACATGCAAGAAATTTACGAAGCCATCAAACGTTCCGCCATACGCATTCGTGAAGCCATTGAGTTTGACGATACCGGCTACTCGGAAAACATCAACTCTACCGGCGACACCCAACTTAAACTGGACATCAAAAGCGATCTCATCATCGAAGAAGAGTTTGCCAAAGTGGCTTCGATCAAAGAGATCGTGAGCGAAGAAAAAGAGAACAAAACACCTTTACATGTAAACGGCATTTACGGTGTGGGGTACGACCCATTAGACGGTTCAAGCCTGATTGATGTTAACCTCAGTGTCGGTTCCATCTTTGGCATTTACGAAGGTGGTTATGCAGGCAAACATCTTAAAGCGGCTGTCTATGTGGTTTATGGACCTCGCGTTGAACTGGTTATTGCAGAAGAAGATGTCAAAATGTACCGCCTCAATAAAGCAGGTGAATTTGTCTTTATCAAAACCATTCAGCTGAAAGAAAAAGGCAAACTGAACGCTCCAGGTTCGACGCAAATGTGTTGGGAACCCAAGCATAAAGCCCTCATCGATGCGATCTTCGCCGATGGGTACCGTTTGCGCTATTCGGGGGGTATGGTGCCTGATTTGCATCAGATTCTTCTCAAAGGTGGCGGACTCTTTTCATACCCAGCAACGAGCGATGTGCCTAAAGGCAAACTGCGCATGATTTTTGAAGTCTTTCCGTTTGCATTTGTGTACGAAAAAGCCGGTGGGGCAGCGATTGATGGCAAAGGAAGAGTACTTGACCTTACTCCTTCGCATCCGCACGACACGACGCCATGTTTCTTTGGCTCGACAACAGAGATAGAACGCGTTCGGAAGTGCTATGAGTAGTGACGTTAGTGATATTTACGAACAAGATTTGCAAGAGAAAAAAGCCGTACTGCAAGCGTGTCAACAAGAAAAAAATCTTGTGACCTGCAGTGACTGCGAAAAGATGTTTGAGTGTGAAATCCGCAAAACCTATGTCAAAGCCGTTTACGAAAGTATGGCCAAAGGACACGGTGGCGGATTTGAGTTTTGACAATACAATGAATCAATTTAATTAGGAAAAACGATGTCCCAAAAAGCCTACATTACGACCCCAATCTATTATGTTAACGATGTTCCTCATATCGGACATGCGTACACGACCATTATCGCTGATACGATGGCGCGCTATTATCGTTTGAAAGGTTATGAGACTTTTTTCCTCACGGGAACCGATGAACACGGTCAAAAGATCGAAGAGGCTGCGAAATTGCGCAACAAAACACCCCAAGCGTATGCCGATGAGATCAGTGGAAAGTTTCGCGCGCTTTGGGATGAGTTTGAGATCAGTTA
>DBTO01000280.1:0-11107 GCA_002307095.1 Sulfurospirillum sp. UBA1314 | reverse complement strand
GGGGTTCAAAAAGCGTTTCAAGTCATGTTTGACAAAGGCGACATCTACAAAGGTGAATACGAAGGTCACTACTGTGTCAGCTGTGAGACTTTTTTTACGGACACACAACTGGTGGATGAGGACAAATGCCCTGATTGTGGCAAGCTAACACGCCTTGTCAAAGAAGAGAGCTACTTCTTTAAACTCTCCAAATACCAAGAAGACCTTATTAAATGGTACAACAACGATGAAAAATGCGTACTTCCACGAGGCAAAAAAAACGAAGTGATTAGCTTTGTCAAACAAGGACTTCGCGATCTCTCCATCACCCGCACGAGCTTTGATTGGGGTGTGAAATTGCCCGCTTCGATGAACGATGACAAGCACGTCATGTATGTTTGGTTGGACGCTCTTTTAAACTACACCACCGCACTGGGGTATGGTACTGATGAGAAAAATATGGACTTTTGGCCTGCCACCATGCACTTAGTCGGAAAAGACATCCTTCGCTTCCACGCCATCTACTGGCCAGCGTTCTTGATGAGCCTTGGCTTAGCGCTTCCAAAACACGTCGCCGCACACGGTTGGTGGACTAGAAATGGTGAGAAGATGAGCAAAAGCAAAGGCAATGTCGTCAACCCTAAAGAGGTCGCCGATGCGTATGGTTTGGAGAATTTTCGATACTTTATGCTTCGTGAAGTTCCGTTTGGACAAGACGGCGACTTTAGCCAAAAAGCTTTGATGGACCGCATCAACTCCGATCTGGGCAATGAGCTTGGAAACCTACTGAATCGCATCATCGGCATGAGTGGTAAATACAGCAATGGCGTCATTAACTCCAAAGATGTCGCGACCTTTCATGAGAGCGAGCTGGTGGCTGTGGATGAGATCTTAAAAAATGTCGAAAACAATCTCTTAGAGCTTCAAACGAACCGCTACCTTGAAGAGCTTTGGAAAGTGCTTAGCATCGCCAACCAAGCGATTACCGTGCATGAACCGTGGGTCAAAATCAAAGAGGGAAAAACAGAGCAAGCCTTAGCACTTGTCGCGCTTGTTTCGAACATCTTGGCGCGTGTTTCCATACTTTTGCACCCTATCATGCCCAAAACAACTATGACGATCGCCAAAGCAATGGGCTTTGAGATCAACACGGCAAACTATGACAAAATTGTTGTGCGTAAGACCTTTTTAGATGAATTTACGATCGAAAAAGTACCACCACTTTTCCCACGCATCGAAGAGGAGTTGATGGCACAACCTGCGGAGACTGCACCCGTGGTTGCACCACAACCTACAAAAAAAGAGAAGAAAGAAGCAAAGATTGAGTCCATCATTACGATTGATCAATTTTTTGAAACCGCTTTAAAAGTGGGCACGATTTTAGAGGCGAGCATTTTAGAAGGAAGTGACCGTCTGTTAAAACTCAAAGTCGATCTAGGTGAGAGCGAGCCTCGTCAAATTGTTGCAGGAATTCGCGAGTATTACACACCTGAAGAGCTCATCAACACGCAAGTGTGCGTGGTTGCCAACTTGAAGCCTGCCACAATCAAAGGATTGCTCAGCCAAGGCATGCTCCTTGCAGCCAAAGACAAAGAGGGACTCTGTTTGGTTCGCCCTGAACGTCCTCGCCAAAGTGGCGCTTCGATTGGATGAAGATAGACAACTTTGTACGCATCATTGATGGAAAGCTTAGAACAACGCCTCCCATTGATGCGTTTGCTTCCATTGCACTGGAGAGTGTGCGCGTCTCGCATGGCGATCTTTTTATCGACACCACGGCGTCACGTGAGCTGATCCACCAAGCGCTTGAAAAAGGCGCTTACGCTATTGTCACCACTCTTTCGTTTGACAATGAAGATGAAGAGTGCGCATGGATCGAAGTGAGTTCAATCGATCAAACCCTTATCAAACTCCTACGCTACACGATCACGCAAAAATCGCTCGACATTATGCTGCTCTCTTCGGTGCAAGAAGCACTTTTGGAGATCATTCAAACGCCTCGCACCATCAAACGCCTACGCAATGATCTTTTTTCTATCGTCAAAACCATTCTCGGTGCCAAAGAGGACGAGCGTTTTTGCTTGAGCAATCCAACCCTTGCACACCAAATCGCACCTGCCTCTAAAAAGGTTGAAACCACGTTACATGTAAAGCCTACTGTGATAGCAAAAGGGCTGTTTCTCAGCTCTTTTTGGCACAACGAGCGCTACTATGCTGAGCAGAAAATTCCCTCGCTTTTTGTGGAGGAACTACTCTGCTTACTTGCTTTTTGTGATACCCATACAATAACGTACAGTTTGGAACATCTTGGTTTTTGTGAGCATTTTTACCCACAATTTATCACGCATGCCTTGTGTAAAAAAGAGTTTGGAAGCAGCGATAAAGCGCTCATTTTTGAGCCGTTGCCTGCGTTGATTCCTTCCTTGGTAGCCTATTTGCAAACGCAGGTTGAGTCTTCACATTTAATCCTTTGCTTACCAAAAACGTTTCAAGAAACGTTGGACTTTAGCGGGAAAACGATCTTATTTGAACGTGTTGAAGAGCTTGCCATCTTAGGCGACACATCGTTTCAGTACGCTCTGATTTTAGGCGATAAAGAGGCATGTGAGCCTCTGTTTATCAAAACATTTACCACCCAACCCAGCCTATTTTAAAAGGAGATGGTATGTTACTCATCGAAAACGAATTCAACATTCCTTTACATGTAAGCACGTTAGAGCAGATTTGCACAGAGCATACGCCCAAAGAGGTAGAGCTTTTGATCATTGATAGTGCAAGTATGCAAACGCTTAATTTAGAGCATCGAGGGATGGATAAAACCACCGATGTGCTGAGCTTCCCCATTGATGATTTTCCGCACGCACCACTGGGTTCCATCGTGATCAACCATGAACTCGCAGCGCAAAAAGCCAAAGAGTTAGGGCATAGCGTGGAAGAAGAGATCACCCTTTTGTTTATTCACGGCATGTTACATCTTTTAGGGTTTGATCATGAAGTGGACAGCGGACAGATGCGTGAGATGGAAACATCATGGATAACGCAGTATCATTTACCCAAGAGTTTAATTGTTCGCACGGAGGATTAGGTCATGATTACCATTGGTATTGTTATTTTTCCCAATGTCGAAGAGCTTGATTTTGTTGCCCCTTTTGAGGTTCTGAGCTACATCAATAAAATTGCACCTAACAGCACAAACGTGATGCTCATCGCCCCAAGTTTAGAACCTACACAAGCGTTTAATGGTCTTAAAATCTTGCCCGATGCAAGTTTTGAGACTGCTCCCACGTTAGATATTTTACTTTTCCCCGGAGGTCAAGGTCGCATTGAGTGGATGAAGAATCCTTTGATACGCACTTTCATAGAAGCCCATCAGAGTGAAACGACTTATCTTACCTCTGTCTGCACCGGCGCTTTTTTTCTAGCGGAAGCGGGGCTGCTTTTAGGCAAAGAGGCAACGACGTACCACAGCGCTTTTGATGAATTAGCCGCGTATGGCGTCAATGTCGTCTCTTCCAAAGTGGTACACGATGGAAAGATCATCACCGCTGCAGGGGTAAGTTCTGGCTTGGAGCTTGGATTTTACCTTTTACGTGAACTTTTTGGAGTGAAACTGGCGCAAGAAGTGGCACAAAAGATCGAATATACCATTGATATAAACAGTCTGTAATCTTTACATGTAAACCATTTAGGACACGTTTAGAGCGCATCTATCTTTGAAAAATGCCTCGCACAACGCGAGGCTAAACCTAATGATTAGTAATGTCTACCTTCACCGTCATCATGCCTTTCCATGCCACCATCACGATCATGCCCACCATGACCACCCTCATCACGCATTTCCATACTGCCACCGCCATGACGACCACCATCGTATCCACCCCCATATGGCGGTCTCCAACAGCCACTCAACATAACACTGATAATCGCACAACCCATAACAATTTTTTTCATTTTTAACCTTTCTTTGTTTTATGCACTAAATGGCGCATAAAATGCAGTCATAGTATAAGACAATTCGCTATAAAACAGCTTGTATAAAAGCATGTAAGTCAAAAGATTAACGAAGTTTAATGTACCCTTTTTCATAGAGCTTATCGTAAATTTTAGAAGCAATAGGCCCACCTTCGCTTCCACCGTGAGCACCGTGTTCGACCAAAACCGTAACCACGTATTGAGGGTTGTCATACGGACCAAACGTCGTCAACCACGCGTGAGAGCGTTGATAGTAGTCCATATCTTCTTCACGCATACGTTTTTTATCGGTTTGGGAGATACCGACGACTTGTGCCGTTCCCGTTTTGGCGGCTATTTTAAACGGTGCGGTGACTTTAATATGATTCACAGCCGTACCACCAGGAACATTGGCAACTTCATACATCGCATCGCGCGTTATCTTTAGGTAGCGTTTTTCATTCTCCGTGACAATGGCAGGATTAATCGGAAAATCCACCACATCATCATTGATTTTACTCAGAAAATGAGGTGTCACGCCATTGCCTGTGGCTAAAAAAGCCGTGTATTTCGCGACCTGCACAGGCGTTGCTAGGAAATAACCTTGACCAATAGAGCTAATGAGCGTTTCACCTTGTGACCACCCTTTACCAAAACGTGCTTTTTTCCACTCACGGCTCGGAACCGTTCCTGTAAATTCGCGAGGAAGATCGATCCCCGTTTTTTGAGCAAACCCAATTTTAGAAAGAAATGGTGCAATGTTGTCGATGCCCGTCTTTAAACTGGCTTTGTAAAAGTAGTCATCACAACTCTCTTTAATCGCCCTTGCATACGAGATAATACCATGCCCCTCTTTTTTCCAGTCACGAAAAAACCTACCACCAAGTTCCATCGTTCCGGTGGATTCAAATGTGGTCGTGGGGGTAATGATGCCTGAATTCATCATCGCAAGCCCAACACCCATTTTAACAACCGATCCTGGAGGATAGAGACCATTAATCAGTTTATTGGTAAAAGGGTGATTGAGGTCATTTGCAAGCACCACCCACTCTTCGTGCGTAATGCCACTGACAAATTTATTGAGATCGTATTCGGGGAAACTTGCAGCAGCCACAATTTCACCATTTTTAGCGTTCATAACAACGACAGCGCCACTATCATCACCAAAAAGCTCTGCAATGTAGCGCTGCAAATCAAGATCGAGGCTTAAAATAAGATCGTTGCTTGCAGGAAGTGTTTTACTTACTTGCTCAATCTCTTGATTAAACGCGGTAACTTTGGTTTTTTTCTCGCCTTTACGCCCTTGTAAAATCGTGTTATAAAATTTTTCGATCCCCGTTTTACCTGAAAATCCTACCAACTTTGCGGTCTCATCTTCAGCGACATCTTGGGTATTGGACTTACCCACGTAGCCAATAATATGTGATGCTAAAGCGCCATAAGGATAGTGCCGTTTGGAGGTAATTTTAATCCGCAGATTATCGTGTTGAGCAATTTTAGCAAACTGTGGAATCAGCTTATCATAGGGAATAAAACCAATAACTTCTACAAAATCATGGTTGTATGCGGAGTCTGCTTTAAGATACTCTTTACTCATCTCTTTGATGCTAAAGTCGGGTAATACCTCCGCTAAAAAGGCGATCTCTTCCTCTAACGTAGTACGACCGTTTTTAAGGCTCAGTCGTGGCTTGATTCCAATGGAAAAGCCAAGTCGGTTGACAGACAAAGGGTTCAGATTTCGATCCAAGATAACACCCCGCAAGGGGGCCAATTCTTCCACTTTAACGGCATTTTGTTTTGCAATTTCTTCATAATAGGCATTGGATTTGATGCTGATATAATAAACCCGAACGAGCAAGGCAATCCACACCATAATGAAGATCGAAAGGACTATCTTAATTCTCACCGCGTCACCTTAAAGAGCAGAAATGAGAGTATGGCATCAATCGCAATGTAATAAAAATAAATATTGGAAAAATAGGGAAATGTTTCATTGTCCAAATAGGCAAAAAAAGCATTGAGAAGATAATGCCCTAAATACGCCATAACGACGTAGGCAGCTAGGATACAATTGTTACATGTAATAATATTTTGAATTCGATAAATCGCAAATTTATAGACAATCACAAATAAAATAATATAGGAAAAGAGGTAAAATCCTTTGGTAAGATCATACAAACAGAGGTACGCAAAAGCCAAAAACAAAGGTGCAGCATTCTCTTCATGACGATTAAAATTAAGAATAATATAGCAAAAGACAACACCCACAAAAGACGGAATAAGCGGATAGAGGGAGGACATGACCAAGTCAAGAAGCAACCATCCACTGAGCCCCAAAAGGGTTAAATAGTTTTGATGAGCGCTATTTCGTCGCATATTGGAAAATGTTTGCATTTAATACAATCTGCCCAAATTTTATGGGTAGGCAGCGCTTCTTTGGGAATTTCAGTAAAACCAACCGATTCAAAAAATGCTTTTTGGTAAGTCAACGTAAAGACTTTTTTGACACCTAAACTCCCACCTTCAAGCAGAAGTGTTTGAATAATACCTTTGCCAACACCACGCCCACGAAAACCATCTTTGACCACAAGGCTTCGAATCTCGGCTAAATCATCGGCATGAAAATGAAGCGCTCCAAAGCCAATAATTTGTGTATCCTCTTTGGCGAGAATGTAAGAACGAATGTTGGTCGCCATCTCGTCAGAGCTTCGAAACAGAATAATCCCTTTCTCTACTTCAGGCTGAACAACCTCTTGCATCAGGGCAATATCACTTAGTTTTGCTTTGGTGTAATGAATCATAATTGATCTCCAAAAAGCGTCGCAAAAATGGCTTCTAACGCTTTATCGATTCCTTTTTTACTGCTACTTGAAACCAAAATAGCGCCGGGGAAATTTTTCTTAATAATACTAATTTCGCTCTGTTTTAATTTATCAAGCTTCGTGAAAATGCGTAAAATAGTCTGATCGGGTCTTACAATCTCTTGAAGATAGGTGTGCACCGCTTGATCTATCTCTAAAAAAGGGTGACGTGAATCGACAAGATGGACAAAAACACGAATGGAAGCACGCTTTTTAATATAATCTGTTAGATTTTTTTGCCACTCTGCTTTAAGAGAGTGAGAGACTTTAGCGTACCCAAAACCAGGAAGATCCACTAGTTGTGCGTGATAACTCTTCTCATCTTTCGCTAAAATGACCTGAAAAAAGTTAATAAGGCGTGTTTTACCCGGTGTTGAAGAGCTTTTAGCCAATCCTTTTTTGTTGGTAATGGCATTAATAATAGAACTTTTACCCACGTTACTACGACCAATAAAAGCGACCTCACTCATTCCCTCAGGTGTCGTCTCCTCCATTTTAGAAGCAGACTTCACAAAGAAGGCGTCTTTGACTTTAATCACGGTTTTTTATCCTCAACTTTGAAGATAAATTTTACAGGGCCCATACCCTTACCATCGACTTCGTACTGTCCTGTATTTTGGTTTGCACGAATAAAATCACCGTAGACTTTTTTATCGGTCTCTATCTCATGCAAAAAAGCTTTCTTTTCGAGGGTGTAAAGACTTTTAGTTGGCTCATACGTCATCTTTTCTGCTTCACCGTAATACTTCTTTTGATTCATGGTCAAATTACCTTTCGCATCGCCTGTAGCGATATAGCGAAGGGGTTGCTTTTTCTCATCAAACTCAATGACAACTTTTTTAGCGGTCAGTTTATCGCCCTCTTTAATGACAATAACATGCCCTTCAAAAATACTAATCTGCTTTTTCTCATCGGCAAAAAATTTATCAGCTGTCACTTCAACTTCTGCACTGATAAGCAGTTGCGAAAAACAGAGGCAAAGTAAACCCAATTTTTTCATTTCGTTTTTCCTATTTGTTGTATAAAGGAGTGTATATTTGTAGCATTTATTGTGCCCTCTTTCATCTGATAAACAAATGAAAGCCCATGGCTACGGCTCTGCTTTTGAGCAAAGATAAAGGGTTTTTCGCTACTCAAAATCTCTTGTTTCAGATCGTAGAAAATATCTTCCCCATCTAAAGAGATTCCATCATCGCGTTCATAATGCGAATTGGTCATAAAATGCATCACATTATCTTGAAGTTGCCCCTCATCTGACGTCAATAATCCACGCAAGCCCTCTTTAGTTTTATGCCCAGCACGAATGGCGTATAATTTATCAAAATCTTTATAACGCGCGACATACTCCGAATGGACAATGCTCTCAATTTCGCCCTCTTTAAGCTGATAATTTTGCGCATTAAAGAGCTCGACTTCGGGTACAAGATTACCATTGGCATCTACCATATCGATCGTGTACGGTTCTTTGATCATTAAAAAAATCATCATGCCAAAAAAAAGCAGTGTTGCGTATGAAAGGAGTTTTAAAGCCAAAGGTTTACGAATGCCTCACTTAAATTTTCTTTCTCGACCACCATGTCGATCATTTCTCGAACAACAGCTCGTCCACCCTCTTTGCTTAAAATGACATCGACCTCTTTTTGAACCAATGGCATGGCATCCTTCGGGCAAAAGGAGAGACCAACAGAGCGTAAAAGGCTGAGATCATTGAGATCATCGCCAATAGCGGCTACTTGATCCAAACGCAATCCCTCTTTTTTGAGAATCTCTTCTAAAACCATTTTTTTATCTTTAACATCTTGGTACAAATGATGAATACCAAGCTCTTTGGCACGTTTGCTGACCACGTAAGAGCTACGTCCCGTAATGATGGCAGTTTTACGCCCCAGCTTTATCCAGGAGACAATACCAAAACCATCTTTAACATTAAACGTTTTAAACTCTTCCGCGTCACTGTTACCATACATAATGCCACCATCGGTCAGACAGCCATCGACATCAAAAACCAATAATTCAATCACAAAACACCCTTTGTACTAGGAATACCAACACGTGCATTGGGCACTAAACTTCGACGAAGAGCTACCGCAAATGCTTTGAAAGCAGCTTCTAAGAGATGATGTTTGTTTTTACCACGACGTGCGACAATATGCGCACTAATGCCAGCATGACTCATAACCGCTCTGAAAAACTCTTCAGAAAGCTCAACATCAAATGCGCCCACTTTACCTTCCATTTCCACTTCATAGACCAGATAAGGGCGGTTACTCAGATCGAGCGCACACTCAACTGCTGCTTCATCCATCACGACAACGGCATTGCCATAACGCTCAACACCTGCAATAGGATAGATCGAAGCACGCAAAGCTTGTCCTAAAACAATGCCCACATCTTCCACACTGTGGTGAAAATCGATATGCGTATCACCTTTACATGTAAGCTTTATATCGATCAAAGCGTGTTTTGAAAAGGCTTCAAGCATGTGGTCAAAAAAACCGATTCCGGTTTCAATCACCGCTTGCCCTGTACCATTAATCTCTAATTCAATTTTAATTTGCGTCTCTTTGGTGATGCGTTCTACACTTTGCATACTATTCCCTTACGATAAATGAGCCTTTATAAGGCCCTTTGGCGATGAAATCAGACGCTTCTGCTTCACTACCAAATCCTTTGAGCCATACACGGTAAATCGGCTGATTTTCAAATGTACCCTCTTTAATAATCGCATTGTAGCGATTATTGACATTCATATTGCTTTGAGCAAAACGTGTTGCACCTTCTTTACTTCTAAACGCTCCAATTTGGATCAGATAATCGGTCTCTACAACACTCTGTTTTGGTGAACCTGCAGGTGCCACAACGCCTGCAAAACCGATGACTTCAATGCCTACAGGGCCGGTACCATTGGCAACCAAATCAATACGTGTTGCAGCGGTATAAGAGAGATCAATAATGCGAGTTCCCACAAAAGGGCCACGATCGTTTACTCGCACGACAATGCTTTTATTGTTTTTGAGATTAGTTACTTTGAGCATGGTATTCATTGGAAGCGTTTTATGGGCGGCTGTCATCTCGTACATATTATAGACTTCACCATTGGAAGTTTTTTTACCGTGAAAATCAGGGCCATACCAGCTTGAAACACCACTAAAATAGTCCCCCACACTCACCATCGTTGGTGTATAACTCTTTCCATCAATCGTATAAGGGCGCATCGTGGCTCGATGCATTGCAGCCGAGTCATTAATGCTCCCCGTACCTTCAGGTGCAGCCATTGTAGGGGTAGGTTTGGGGCCACGATACGCATAACTATCATTTTTTGAAGAACATCCATAAAAAGTCAAAACAATCAGAACAGAAAGGCTTAACCCACTAATTTTTTGGAATAACAATACTCTCTCCCACTTTTACAAGTGCATTCTTTTTCTTATTGGCTTTAATCAATTGTGCAACAGGAATATCGTATTTTTTCGATACGGTTTCAATGGTGTCACCCGCTTTGATAATATACAGTTTTTCAGCGCCACTTGCCGTTGCAGGTGAAGAGACAGGCGTTACACCATAGGGAACAACAAGCTCTGTTTTAGGTTTAAGGGCTGTGTTTTTGATGTTATTCAGCTCCATCAATGTTTGAGAGCTCATCCCATACTTTTTAGCAACGCTTTGAAGTGAGTCGCCTTTTTGACTCATGTAAACGGCATATTTTTGAGGCTCTTTGCTTTGATCAAAATTTTGGTTAAAAGCAACTTGACGATCTTGAGGAATGTAAAGGTAGCTTTTAGTGCCTACCGGAGAGGTAAATGCGTGCTTCAGCTGTGGATTGTACGATTTTAACTCATGTACAGAAACGCCAATGCTCTCGGCGACATCTTTAAGATTGGTACCACTTTGCACCGGTACTTTCACAAAGGTAGCATTATTGGCACGGTTTAAAAGATATTCTGAGCCATTGTCAAGCATAAAATCGGTACTGCCTGAGATAAAACTCATCATCAAAATTTTACGAATGTAAAGTCGGCTCTCTTTTGGAAGGTATTTTTGATTTTCATCGAGCAAAACGCTGATATCATCACTGCCTGCTTTGGCAATCGCTTTGGTAACAGCACCTTCACCACAGTTGTACGCAAGGGCGGCTAAATACCATTTGCCAAACATGTCATGTAAACGTTTGAGATAAGCGATAGCCGCTTCGGTGGATTTGATAGGATCACGTCTATCGTCCACAAAGGCATTGTTAGTTAAACCATAAAGACGTGCCGTTTCAGGAATAAATTGCCAAATACCCGAAGCACGTGCGGGAGAAGAAGAGAAAGGAT
>DBTO01000009.1:1435-3195 GCA_002307095.1 Sulfurospirillum sp. UBA1314 | reverse complement strand
CTTGGGGCTTTTATACGCAGGCGGTACGGGGGTCAAACAAGATTTTGCCAAAGCAAAAGCGTTTTACGAAAAATCGTGTGCAGGTGATGAAGGATGCACCAATTTAGGACTTTTATATGCCAATGGTGCAGGTGTGCCACAAGACTATTCCAAAGCGGCAGAGTATTATACCAAGGCGTGTAAAAATGAGGATTTGATGGGATGCAATAACTTAGGATTTCTTTTAGCTCAAGGGCGTGGCGTACCGCAAGACTACAAAAAAGCGAGTGAATACTACCAAAAAACCTGCGATGGCGATATTGCCGTAGGGTGCGACAATCTAGGGCTGTTGTACGCCGTGGGTAAAGGGGTTGCGCAAGATTATAAAAAATCGAGCCAATTGTATGAAAAAGCGTGCAAAAGCGGCTATGAGCAAGGGTGCAATAACCTTGGCATTTTATACGCCGAAGGAAAAGGCGTGAGTGCAGATAATGCCAAAGCCAAAGAGCTCTTCAAAGGCAGTTGCGACAAAGGGCTCAAAGAGGGCTGTGAGAACGTCAAACTCTTAGAGACGATCACGAAATAAAGCGTTACATGTAAAGGGAAAAGATGCAAAGAAGAGAATTTATAATTTTAGGTCTTTTATTGACTTCTGCGTATGCGTATGCGGAGATGTTTCAAACTGTGCCCGAAGCGAATGCAACACTGATACAATCCGGTAAAGATAAGTACACGTGCCCCAATTGTGGGATGCATTTGGTGAAGTTTTACAAAACCAGCCACACGCATGAAAACCATCAGTACTGCTCCATTCACTGTCTTTATGAAGCAACACAGGGTGTGATTCCGACAGATGCCAAAGTGGTCGATACGATCACGCTAGAGCTCATTGATGTGAAAAAAGCGTTTTATGTTGTGGGGAGCAAAATGCGAGGCACGATGTCACGTACGAGCAGTTACGCGTTTGGCAGTGAAAAAGACGCACTCACGTTTGTTTCAGACAATGGTGGCAAAGTGATGAATTTTGAAGCGGCGTATGCGGTAGCATCTGAGGATTTTCCTAAAGATTTTGGAAAAAAAGCCACGGCTCCAACGGTGGTTCCTGTAACAAAAATAGAAGTTCCCAAAGATGCAAAATGCCCCATCTGTGGTATGTTTGTTGCCAAGTATCCGCAATGGGTTGCACAGTTTGAAGGAGAGAAGACGTTTTATTTTGATGGTGTGAAAGACATGATGAAGTACGCGTATGCTCGAAAACTAAGCAGCGATAAATTCTATGTCAGTGATTACTACACACTCTCAAAATTAGAGGCTTCCAAAGCGTTTTATGTCATTGGTTCCAATGTGTATGGACCAATGGGAGCTGAACTGATCCCGTTTGGATCGCAAGAAGATGCCCAAAATTTTGCACGTGATCACAATGGTCAAAAGGTCATCTCTTTTGATGAAATCACCGAAGCAATCGTGAAAAGTCTATGAAATTTTTAGCCATGCTCGCCACCGCATTTTGCGTTCTTTATCTTGCATTGGTGGTGCATGCGTTTAGTTTTCCTACTCAAAAAAAAGCCGAAGAGCTCACCGCACTCTCTTTACATGTAAAAGATGTCAAGCCCTCTTTGAGCTTCCCAACCCATGCGTACCAAAGGTTTGTCTATGTTCCGTAAAAACTTTGTCGAGTATGCGATTTTACTGCTCTTTAAAGATCGAAATGACCATCTATTTAGCTTTCTGATCTTTTCGTTTATCGTCTTCATTTTAAGCTCAGTGCTGTTTATCTCCGA
>DBTO01000009.1:0-1092 GCA_002307095.1 Sulfurospirillum sp. UBA1314 | reverse complement strand
TATCAGATGCACGAAGGGTATGTGTACGATGTCTCTAAAATTACCGGTGTGAGCGGTGTCGAAGGTGTGGTCGATGGCTACCATTACTTCGCGCAAAAGCGTCTGTGGTTTCACATCATCGGCGATGCGAGTTTGGCAAAAGATGAGATGGTGATAGGTCAGGGTGTGCAAAAAGCGATGGCGGAGCTGTACTACGAAGATGAGTTTCACTTCCTCACCGAAGAGCGCCTTATTAGAGTTAAAATCAATAAAATTGCCCCCAAAGGCACCAACATTCTTTCCAACGATGCCATTTTTCTAAATCCCAACACGGCGCGCGCAGTACTTGGCATGGAAATAGATGAGTATTCAAAGCTCTATGTGAGCGTTCCCAACCCCAACGAAGTGGGCAATGTCGCACTTAAAATCGTAGAGATTTACCCCAGTGCGAAAGCGACTTCCCAAGCCGATGCCATAGGTGCTGTGCGCCATGTGTACTACTATAAAGGCGGCATATTTATGATTTTGTATGTGATTGCGTTGGTTTCGTTTTTCATTCTGCTTAAAAACCAGATCAGCTTGGTGTATGGCGAAAAGAAAAAAGAGATCGCAATTTTGCGTAGCCTTGGCTTTTGCATCAAAGACATCATCGCGCTTAAATTCATTCAAAACACCGTTGTTTCTGTGAGTGCGTACCTTTTAGGTGTGGCGCTTGCTTACGTTTATGTGTTTGTCTTCAATGCACCGTATCTGCGCAACATTTTCTTAGGAAGTGAGCTTGAAAACAGCATCTCTCTCACGCCTGTGGTCGATCTAAATCTGCTCTTTTTGATCTTCCTTTTTGGCGTGATTCCATTCTTAGCGTTTGTCATTTTACCTGCATGGAAAATCGCGATCAGCGACATGAGCGAGGCGGTGAAATCATGAGTCAAATCGTCATTCAAAACCTGAACAAGCTTTACAACCCAAACAAACCCAACGCCTTTTATGCGCTTAAAAATATCAATTTAAGCGTCGAAGATGGGCAAATCGTGATCTTAAAAGGGGTGAGTGGCAGTGGCAAAAGTACACTGCTTTCGCTTATCGGAGGGCTTAGTAAACCAAGCTCTGGCG
>DBTO01000073.1 GCA_002307095.1 Sulfurospirillum sp. UBA1314 | reverse complement strand
AAAAATCGGAATTTCCGATTTTTCTCATGCTGACTTCTTTGTCTAACTCACCCTCTTCATAAATATTTAAAATATGTTCATTAATGGTAGAACGGCTTTTTTGAAAAAGCTCCGCCATTTGCTCAATCGTAAGCCAAACCGTCTCATTTTCAAGTCTTGTTTCTATCTTTGTTTTGCCATCTTCGCTTTGGTAAATAAGGATATTTGATGTTGATGTGGTGTTGGTCATTTTATTTGCCTGTCATTATTTAAATACTTCATCACAAATTTGATTCATCAAATTTAAATCATGTTGTATATAATTGACGACCATATTTGCTTGATTTTTGCACTCTTTATTTTTTTCAGCAATCGTCATATTTTGGTTATTAATTTCTATTGATTTTCCTAAAATAAATGCTTCACTATTTAACTTTGTCTTTTCTTCTTGATTATGATTGCCTTGTCTAATATTTTTTTGATTTTCCCTGAGTAATTCGTTAATATTATCACCAATTTTCAAATTGTTAGTTGTTTCATTCTTTGAGTTATCTATATTAATCGTTACATTCCCATGATTGTTTTGAATAATTTGACTTTGAGTGTTGTTGGTGGCATTGATGGTATCAGACGTTGAGCTCGTTGGCATAAAATATAATACTAGACCAATTATTGATGAAATAGAACCTATAGCTCCTAGTTTTTCAGGCATTGTTAATTCTCCCCATTTATTTTTAAGTTTTGTTATTTTTGAAATATCCACAATATTTTCCTTATCAAATATCTTTTTATAATATATGTTGGCATGACATCTATCCTTGTTTTGATGATTATAGGCTTCATTTAAATGATGTTTAGCACGAGTAGCTAAGTTTTTACATTTGCTTTTTGATAACTTTTGAAGTAATCCTATATGAGAGCTATCAGCACCCAAACTATTCCATAAATAACTAATATACTCATACATACCATCATATCTATCGGGAGAGTATGAACCCGTATGCCCTTCATACTCATAAAAAAGCTGATAGTAGTCATTGATGATGATTAAAATATATCGCTCTTCTAATAATTCAATACTTTTAATCTTTTTTAGAGCTGAAATTATCTCTATAAAAAGTTGGATTTTCAGCGGGTTAATAGATGGTTTGTCATAACGATTTTTTTTCTCTTCATCGCTTTTTATAATACGAAAAAAGCGTTTCAATTTATAAAATTTTATCTTTGATGGCACTTTTTGATATTCTGAAAAAAAACTATCTAAGGCTTTTTTAGCATCAATTTGAAGCAAAGATTGTAAATATAATGATGACCTATTGCTATCAGTGTTTTTTAGCTTATCTATAAAATCATAATTCTGTTTATCCAATGAGATAATTTTTAATATCTCTTCTACTTTAGATTCTTCTTTGATAGATTTAAAGATATTTTTGTCTAAACTCAAAAAGTAGTTTATTATGTTTAACAGACTATTTTTGTTAAATTTTCCAATTTTCTGCATTACTACTCTGCACTCATGTAAAGAAGCTACGTCTTGATTTTGACTTTGTTCAAGCGATAGATTAATCAACTCGTGCAAAGACTCAACAAAATAATCAAAATATTCATTTGCTAAGAAAATAAAATACTTTTCTTCCATCTTGTGAAATCTAAAAGTATGAAAAAATATTTTTTCAAAATCCTCTTTAGTCTGAATCAAGTTGGTAATTGTCTCATTATCACACTTTTCAAATAAATAAATATATCGCGCCGTAGGAAAAACATTATAACTATTTGCATTTACACTGTCTTTGATTTTTTTATACGTCTGATCTTTTATAAAATCATTTTTTATAAAATCAAGCAATTTTTCATGTTGTTCACGTGTCAATAGCTCAAGTAACTTACCTTTATTTTCTTCTTCAAAAATTTCTTCACATATAAAAACATTATAGAAGTCTTTTTTTGTCGCTAAAGCTTTTAAACTATCTTCACAAATTTTTTTATAGTTTGCCTCTTGCTGAATTCTTTGTTGATAATCTTCTGAGTTTGCTAACTCTTCACTAAGCTCTTTGTCCCATTCTTCTTGTTGTCGTTTTTGCGCTTCCCATCGAATATTCATATGTTCTTTAAAAACTTTATTTTCCATTAAATAATTTTCTATATCTTGATTCAATCTTAGCCATATGTAGTAATCAATATGATTTTCTATTGGATATTTTGGAACAATTTTTTTTATATCTTCAAATGAAATTCTTAATAATCGCAACAAACCATCAATAAGAAAAAACCTGTCCGACTGGGATGAAAAATACACTTCCCAAAAATTATTGGCAATACTTTCGAAATCAAAAGGCATTTTATTTATATCTGTTGCAACATGCACAGAATGTGTTTTTAAAAATTCAAAAACCTGCTGAATAACACTTTTTGAATGATTATGAAGCAATACGGCATAAAGACACCAACAATTAATAAAATATTTTTCTCGTTTTCCTTTTCCTTTAATATGTTCAAACCATTTCAATGAATCTTCAGGTTTTAGATAAGGAACTATATATTGTAACTGTCTGCTTGGAATTGCATCCAATAACTCCAACAAGGAATTAAAATTAAATTTTGTATCAATATATCTAGCTTGCTTTTCATTACCGTATCTATTTTCGTATTTAATACCATACAACGATTCAAAAAGCATTGTTTCAAAATCCAACACCGATATTTTCTCTGAGTTGCTATTGATTAGGTTTTTTTCTTTTGAAAATTCAAAAAGTCTTTTATTAAAAGCAAAATTATCTATAAAATTTTTTTCAATTAACTCTCTAAGTTTTTTATTACCCTCAAATTTACTATGAGATATTGCATCGTATTCTTCATGATTTGATGGATCAATGTTTGAATAATCTTCAAGATATTTAAAAATTAAATCTTCTAATTCTCTTGAATAATTGTATTCAAGAAGAGCCATCAAATAGGCAAATACAACGTTATCAATATTTGAGGATTTTATATTTTTTTGTATCAAACTGGGTAGATTTAATGTATCAAATTTTACTAAAGTCGTACCTTCAAAATCATGCCATCTACCCCAAACCATAGATTTGTCATTTTTAAGTTTATATAGCATTGAATTTAAAAGTTTTTCTTGTTGCTCTTGAGATAACATAGGGTGTCTTTTAAAAATAAATGGGTCAAATCGTACAAATTCATCAAATAAAGCATCATTAAGATTCGTTAAATAAATAATTACCTCTTCAAACTCTTTATAAAATCTCAATTCATGTGAAAAGAGTTCTTTAATGGTTTTTATATCAAGTTTCTTCTCATTGATAAAATAAGCCATTAAAAATTCTTGAACAGATGGATGAAAAAAACTAAAAAATTCCCCTTCTTTTCTAAACAAGGAAGTGCCTAAAATAACTTTTAAATCATCCATCTTGATGACTTGATTGTCAATTTTATACAATTCATCTGCTAATCTACTAGAATTTTGGAAAGATACTGATGGCTTTCTATTAAGCAACATATACGTAGCTAACGAAGAAGCTATATTAAAAAGTTTAGTTAAAGAGTTTTCAGAAATGGGTTCTCTATCTCTGCCTTTTACAGAAAGGTAATCTTTAACAAGATAGGTATAAATATCAATATAGCTCAGTTTTTCATGTTTATAAGTGCCGTAATTATCAATAATACTTAAAATTACAAGAATATTTTTAAGTAGAAATTCCAAATAATTTTCTGAAATAAAGTGCCAAAATTCATCGGTATTTATTTCTTTTTGAGCTAACAAAATATTAATTTCTTCATTTGTTAAATCTTCTATTTGATAAACTTTGAGTGTTTTATCTAAAGATTTAAGCGTCTCTTGAAAATACTCATTCCATTCGAATTGTCTGCATGTAAGTATAAATTTTATATGAGGATTTTGATTTTTACAACTTTCGATATACTGATTTATTTTTTCTTGTAATTGTTTGTAATTTTTATAGTCCATTGATCTTAAAGTTTCATCTATGGAATCTAACAGTACATATTTTTTATTTTCTAATGTAGCTTGGTCTTGTAGTCCAAGATTGACAAGTGGCATAAAATGAACTTCATCACTCTTTTCTTTTTGAAACTGCTTTAATTGCTCAGTTTTGCCAGAAGCAGGTTCACCGAGTATCACTGACAGATTATTGTTCAATAAAGCATCAAAGGGAACAATCTCACGAGTTTCAATATCTTGAAATTTTCTACTTATGAAATTTTGCATACTACGCCTTCATGACAATTATAGAAAGTTAGATTTATTATTAATACATTGAGATTGTATAAGTATCCAAAGTTCATTAAAAAATCCTACGCTCTATAAATTCGCATAGTTTAACACATTCCCAATAAGCCTTTTATCAAAAGGAGTGGCTATAATAGACAAAGCTTTTTTCAAAGGAACGTCATGCTCAATATTGCTGTTTCAGCTTGTCTGCTGGGTGAGCCAATACGTTACGATAAAACGGGGCAACGGGATCGTTTTATTACCGACAAACTTGGCAAGTACGCTTCGTTTATCGCTTTTTGTCCTGAGCATTTAGCCTTTGGAACGCCACGCGAGACCATACGCATTGTGCTTGAAAATGAGCATAAAAAAGTGATTACCGTCTTTTCAAAAAATGATGTTACACAAGCCATGAATGAGGCGATAGCGCATGAATTGGAAAAAATAAAAAACGAAGAAATTTGCGGCATTATCTTGAAATCAAAATCGCCCAGTTGTGGGCTTGGGAGTACCAAATATTATAATAGTGCGATGAGTGAAGGGAAAAAAGATGGGCTTTTTGCGCTTACATGTAAAGAACATTTTGTGGATTTTCCCATCGAGGAAGAAGCGCGTTTGATTGACCCTTGGCTGAGAGAAAACTTTGTGATGCAGCTCTTTGCGTATGAGGATGCCATGCTTCTTCACAAAAACATAAAAACCATGCAAGAGCTTGTGGCATTTCACACCGCGTATAAGTTTCTGCTTCAAAGTAAACATGAGACGAACTACCGCCTTTTAGGTAAAATCGTTGCCAATCATGATAAACAAAGTTTGCAAGAGATCACACACGAATACCTCACGCTTTTCAAAAAAACGATTGCCTGCAAAGGGACGATTGGGAAAACGGTGAATGTGCTTCAACATATGGTCGGCTTTTTCAAAAAAGAGCTGAGCAGTGGCGAAAAGCAAGCGTTGCATCTGCAAATTGAGGAGTTTCGTGACGAGATCATTCCGCTGATTGCGGTGATGAGCACCATTGAATTTTTAGCGAAAAAGTATGAGATACATTACCTCTTGGGACAGAAATTTTTAAACCCTTACCCTAAAGATTTGGCACTGCGTTCCACCATTCAAGAAGGCAAATAAGCATGAAAAAAGTCCTCTGGTTTAGGCGCGATTTGCGAGTTTCTGACTCCATGCTGTTAGCCATTGAGGGTGAGGTTTTACCCATTTTTATTTTCGATACGAACATTCTAAATGCTCTTGAAAAAAACGACAAAAGAGTCTCGTTTATTTTTGAGCAGGTGCTTAAACTCAAAGCCGATTTGAAAGCGATGGGGCTTGATCTTGCGCTCTTTTATGGCACGCCTTTAGAAGTGTTTACCTATCTCAAAAGACTCGGCTTTGATGAAGTTTACGCCAGTGTGGATTATGATGCGTATGCCAAAGAGCGTGATGCTAAAATTGCGGAGCAATTAAGCTTTTATGCACTCAATGACTGCTACCTTTTTGAGCCAAACGAAGTCCTCAAAAAAGATGGCACTCCTTACCTTGTTTTCACCCCTTATTACCGTGCTTGCCAAGCACTTTACACACAATTTTACGCATTAGAGTACAAAAAAGCCGAACAAAGTCTTGCAAACTTCGACTACAGCACACTTTGGTGCATTCAAGATGGGGACAAAAAACCTTTACATGTAAAGCTAGAAAGCATGGGGTTTGAGCTTTTACATGTAAACATTTTAAGCCCCGAAAAGGCGCTCGAACTCTTTACATGTAAAGTCGATTTGTATGATGCAAAACGCGATTTTTTAGACGAAGATGCTACGTCGCATCTCAGCGTTCATCTGCGGTTTGGCACACTTTGCATTCGTGAAATCGTGCGTTTTTTAGTTAAGCTCAAACAGCAAGGTCACGCCACGGAGCCTTTTTTTAGACAGCTGATTTTTCGTGAGTTTTATGCTTATTTGCTCTTTCATTTTCCCAAACTTGCATGGGAAAATTACAAATATTCGCCGCCCATTTCCAATGACAAAGAAGCGTATGAGCGTTTTAGTAGAGCTCAAACGGGCTATCCATTGATTGACGCTGCGGTTACGGAACTACTCACAACTGGCTTGATGCACAACCGCGCTCGCATGGTGGTCGGTTCGTTTTTTACCAAGCATTTGATGTTGCCGTGGCAAAAGGGCGAGGCGTTTTTTGCGAAGCATCTTTTGGATTATGACGTGTCGGCGAACATCCTTTCGTGGCAATGGTGCGCAGGAACGGGCATCGATCCGCAGCCCTATTTTCGCATCTTTAACCCTTATGCGCAGTCGTTGAAGTTTGACAAAGAAGCTGGTTATATCAAACGCTTTTTGCCACAACTTCGCGACGTTCCAGCCTCGTGTCTGCACAAAGAAGCGTATCTGATGAGTCATGACATCACAGAGTATCCAAAGCCGATCATTGGGCATGAACATGCGCGAAAACGGTTTTTAAGTGACTTTTGTTAACTCAATACATTCAAAAAGTAATGTAAGAGAAAATAAAGTTTATGAACGTTATTATTTTAAAAATTATACAGGAGAATATTCGATGCAAAACGACTTTACCAAAGCGATGGACTTTCGCCATGCGTGCAAGATTTTTGACGAAACTAAAAAAATCACAGATGAGCAGATGCACTTTATCCTAGAAGCAGGACACAAATCGCCCTCTTCGTTCGGCATGGAGCCGTGGAAATTTTTAGTCATTACCAATGAAGCGCTTAAAGCCAAACTTCGTCCTGTCTGTTGGGATCAACCGCAGATTACTACGTGTTCACATCTTGTGATTATTTTAGCGGCGATTGATGCCGTCAAAGTCGAGAGCGGCATACCAGCACTTCGTTTTGGAAGACGTGAGATGCCACAAGAGAAAAAAGATTTTTACATCAATTTATATGCTAACCACCTCAAAGAGACGCTTAGTTCCGATAAAAATGTCTACGCTTGGACTGCAAAACAAAGTTATATCGCAGCTGGAAACATGATGACTGCAGCGGCGTACATCGGCATCGATTCATGCCCGATTGAAGGTTTTGAAAAAGAAAAAGTCGAAGCTATTTTAGGTCTAGACGTCAGTAAATACCAACTCGCAATGGTGCTCCCGTTTGGCTACCGCATCAACCCACAATCTACTCAACTTCGCGTACCGTTTAGCGAGGCCATTGAGTTTATCAAATAAGACACTTTCAGAGCCTAGAGATTAGGCTCTTCTCTCTAACATTTCATTTTGAAATATTTTAGCCTTTACATGCAAAAAAATCGTACCATGCTTGCATGAAACTAACCACCGAAGATAAACTCTCCCTCTTAGCAGGCAGTGCTAAGTACGATGTCTCATGCTCATCGAGCGGCAGCGAGAACAACTACAAAACAGGCGAGCTAGGCTGTGCGCATAACAGTGGTATTTGCCACAGTTTTACGAGCGATGGACGGTGTGTTTCGCTTTTGAAAGTCTTGCTGAGCAATGTCTGCATTTACGACTGTGCGTACTGCATCAACCGTGTGAGCAATGACACGCCACGAACGGCGTTTACGCCACGAGAACTCGCTGATCTTACGATCAATTTTTACAAACGCAACTACATTGAAGGGCTTTTTTTAAGCTCTGGCATCATCAAAAACGAAGACCATACGATGAGTCTGCTGCTTCAAACATTGCGCATCTTACGCCATGAGTACCGCTTTAACGGCTACATTCATGTAAAGCTCATTCCGGGGGCTTCCAAGGAACTCATCGAAGAAGCCACCCTTTTAGCGCATCGTGTCAGCTCAAATATCGAGCTTCCAAGCTCCAAAAGCCTTGCCCTGCTCGCTCCTGATAAAACCAAAGAAAAGCTTCTCTCGCCCCTCAAACATGCGCGTGAGATCACATTACAACGAAGTGCGAAACCCATCTCTATGAGCACACAGATGATCATCGGCGCAACGAGCGAGAGCGATTTTGAGATCTTAAAACTCTCTTCAGCACTCTATGATAAAGCACTGTTGAAACGGGTTTATTACTCCGCGTATATCGCGGTCAATAATCACAAGCATTTGCCCGTGCCTGAACTCTCCAAACCTCCGTTACTTCGGGAACACAGGCTTTATCAAGCCGATTGGTTGTTGCGCTTTTATGGCTTTTCGTACGATGAGATTTTGAGCGAAAATCAAAACCTTGACATTCAATTTGACCCCAAAACCTTTTGGGCACTCTCCAACTTGCATCTTTTTCCCATCGATGTCAATTGTGCGCCCCAAGAGATTCTGGTGCGGATTCCTGGCATTGGCATCCGTGGAGCGCTGAAAATTTTACAAGCAAGGCGCTTTAAAAAGCTCTGTTTTGAAGACCTGATCCATCTCAAAATATCGCTCAAAAAAGCGCGTTATTTCATCATCGCAGGTAAAGATTTTCACAGAAGTTCTTCTCTGTATACGGAGAAGATCAAACTAGCCCTGATTCATCAAGGCTCCAATATCATTCAGCCCACACTCTTTGACACCTCCATCTACACGGGGGAACTGTGATGATTTTGCTCTACGATGGTAGTTTTGAAGGGTTTTTGAGCTTGGTGTATGAGGTTTATTATGAGAAGTTACAGGTAAGCTCCATTGTTAAAAAACTCCCTGAAACACTTCAGTTCGAGCGTTTTCATGAAATTTTTACGGATGAATCAAAAGCGCGTAAAGTGTTGGATGCCATTACCAAGCATTTCACCAAAGAGCAGCAACACACGATCTTTCATACGGTTTTATGCGATACAAGGGAGTATGAGATGGCACTTTTGGAGTACATTCGCATCGGGTTTAAAAATACAAAAGAGCTTCGCAACATCACCAACCCTAACCTTTTTTACATTCAAAATCTCGAAAAAGAACTTTTAAGTTTGGTGCATAAGATGTACGGTTTTACACGCTTTGAGGAGTTGGAAGATGGCACGCTCTATGCCAAAATTGAGACAAAATTTAACATTGTCCCTTTTTTAGGCGATCACTTTTGCAAACGTTTGGGAAACATCCCTTTTATCATCCATGATGTTAAGCGTTCTCTTGCCTTTATCAAAAACGATACACTTCGAGAAATTCGCTCCATCGCTTCGTTTGATACACCAACTTTTTCAAGCGAAGAGGAAAACTTTAAAGCGTTATGGAAGAGCTTTTTTAAAGCAGCAGCGGTAGAGAGCAGACACAATCCCAAGCTGCAACAAAGCTGGGTTCCACTGTTGTATCGAACCTATATGAGTGAAT
Source organism: Sulfurospirillum sp. UBA1314 (assembly GCA_002307095.1). GTDB lineage: Bacteria > Campylobacterota > Campylobacteria > Campylobacterales > Sulfurospirillaceae > Sulfurospirillum. Next base: position 11,530 of record DBTO01000073.1, on the reverse strand, counting down.
TTCAAGTGTAAAAAAGCTTACATGTAAAGCAGGTGTAAACGCCCAAACAGAAGGTTTAGACGTTTACATGTAAAGCGTTAGAGCGTATCGGCATGACGGTCAAAGACCTCTTTGTCCCAACCACCGCCGAGGGATTTGTACAGCGAAACGCCTGAGCTAATCAGAGCTTGTTTTGTCTGAGACGTTGTAAGTTTGGCGGAGAGCAAATTACGCTTCGCATCTAAAAGTGTCAGGTAATCGCCATAGCCAGTCTCATACTGTTTTTGAGCCAATAGATAGACTTGCTCAATGTTTTTTTCATAAGCGAGTTGATGTTCAAGCTTTTGCGTGAGTGTATGACGTTTGTTAAGCGAGTCATACGCATCTTGAAATGCTTGTTGCACCGTTTGCGCGTACGTAATCTCAGCAAGCTCTTTGTTTGCTTTGGCACTCTCTACGTTTGAACTGGTTTTGCCCATATTGAAAAGCGGAGAGGCAAGGCTTCCGCCAAAGTTATTCGTCCCTGATTTGGATTTCATCAGATTGGAAAGCTGTGTACTCTCAAACCCAAGGGCACCCGAGAGGCTAATGCTAGGGAAATACGCCGCACGAGCAACACCGATGTTCGCATTCGCCGCTTTAAGATTCTCTTCGGCTTGTTTAATATCGGGACGTTTGGTTAAAAGCTCAGAAGGCAAATTCGCCGGTACTTTTACATCAGCAGGCAACACACGAGGTAAGCCATCTTGACTAAACGCAGCTATCGCTTCGGGTGATTTTCCCACCAAAACCGCCAACGCACTTTGTTGCACTAAGATAGACTGCTCCAATGTATCTTTAGTGATTTGAGCGCTGTTCAGTTCAGCACGCTCAGACAAAAGCGTTCCTTTAGAGATGGCACCGACGGAGTACTTAGACTCATTGCGTTTAAGCCCTTCCTCACGTGCTTTGATCGTCTCATTGGTAATGTCCAGCTGTTCATACAAACCAATCAGCGTAAAGTAACTGTCCGCCACACTGGATGCAAGGGATATCTTCACGGTATCTTTTGCCGCATACGAAGCGATCAGCGAAGCACGAGATGAGGCTTCAGCTTCTTTGTATTTTCCCCACAAATCAAGCTCGTAACTCAGCACTGCGCTCAATGAAAAATCATTGTACGTGGTGTGTGCTTTAGAGTTATACGTGTCGCTGCTGGTTCGCATACGTTGACCTGATCCTTGTACATCAAGGCTTGGATAGCGATCCGATGTGCTGCTAGAGAGCGTTGCACGCGCAAGGGAGATGTTTACCATCGCCGTTTGAAGATCGTAGTTATTCGCCAGTGCTTCTTCAATCAAAGCGGTCAGCTTTGCATCGTGATAATTACTCCACCAAGCCGCATCCACATAGGTAGTTTCTTGTTTCACATCGGCACGATAGGCGTCAGGAAACTGTGTCTGAGGGACGTTCAGCTCTGGAGAGAGCGAACATCCTGTAAAGATTAAGGCGACGAGAGAAAATGAGTAAAGATTATGCTTCATCATGACGCTCTCCTTTTTTACTAAATTTTGCATTAAGTTGTGCAAGCCAATTATAAAAGAGTGGAATGAAAAAGATCGCAATCGTCGTTGCCGCAAGCATACCACCAATAACACCTGTACCAATGGCGTGGCGACTTCCTGCTCCTGCACCTGAACTGATTGCCAAAGGTAAAACACCGATGGTAAAGGCAAGTGAGGTCATAACAATCGGACGGAAACGTAAACGTGCCGCTTCAAGCGTTGCATCAAAAATTGACTTACCTCTCTCTTGCGCTTGCATCGCAAATTCGACGATCAAAATCGCATTTTTAGCGGAGAGGGCAATGAGTACCAAAAGACCGATTTGGAAGTAAATGTCATTACTAAGTCCACGTAAATAAACCGCCATGATCGCTCCAAACACCGCAAAGGGAACCGATGTTAAAACAGCGAGTGGCATGAGCCATCTCTCATACTGAGCCGCCAAGATCAAGAAAACAAAAACCAGACCGAAAATAAAGGCTTGTGAACCACTACCTTCCATCTCTTTTTCTTGGAAAGATGTTCCTGCCCATCCAGTGGAAAATCCTTCAGGAGCAACCTCGTTCACCACCTCTTCGATGGCTTTAATCGCATCACCAGAAGTGTACCCAGGTTTTGGTTCACCGACGATTTTCGCTGCAGTAAAAATGTTAAAACGATCCACAACATCCGGTCCAATCGTACGCTCATACGTTACTAACGCACTCATCGGAATCAGTTTGCCGCTGCTTGATTTAACAAAAACATTTTTCATATCTTCAGGTTTTTCCCTAAAGTCAGATTCGGATTGAACATTGACTTGATAGGTACGACCAAAAAGGTTAAAGTCATTGACATAGTATGCACCAAACGTTGATTGTAAGGTTGTAAACGCATCTTTAATCGAAATGCCTAACGCCTTGGCTTTTTCACGATCAAGGGTCACTCTGTACTGAGGAACTGCTGTATCAAAGGTACTTCGCACCATCGTAAGCTCAGGTCTTTGTCTTGCTTTAGCCACAATCGCATTGGTCACTCTGCCAAGCTCTTCCAATGATCCACCCGTACGATCTTGCAAATACATCTCAAATCCACCTGAGATACTTAGACCCATAATCGGTGGAGGATTCAGCGCAAACATAGTCGCGTCGGGGATACCAAAAAAAGCACCGTTGAGCGCACCGCTGAGTGCTTCAGAGTGTTGGTTTGGCGCTTTTCGCGCACTCCAGTCATGTAATGGTATAAACGTAGTTGCTGCATTGGTTTTCGCAGCACCACTGATAAGATCATATCCGTTAATGGCAAGCGTGTATTCAATTTCAGGCATCTTGGAGGTAATCGCATAGATTTCATCACTTGTCTTGACCGTACGATTCAGCGCAGAGGCTGGTGGTAAAGCTGTAATCGCCATCAAATACCCTTTGTCTTCCATCGGAACAAGGCTAGAAGGTACTTTTTTGAAAAGCTCAAATGTCACACCCATGAGTGCCGCGAAAATAATAATGGCGATCATACCATGACGTACGACCAAACTGACACCACTCGTGAACCAGCTGGTTGAGGCATCAAAGAACTCATTAAATTTTTTGACAAACCAAAACGGTTTTGGCTCTTTTTTCTTAAGGAAAATGGCACACAACGCAGGTGTTAAAGTTAAGGCGACCATACCTGAAATGATGACCGAGATAACAATCGTAATGGCAAATTGTTGGTACATTTGTCCTGTAAAACCACCCATAAACGATACCGGAATAAAAACCGCACACAATACAAGCACAATCGCCACAACCGGAGCTGTTACTTCATTCATCGCTTGAATGGTTGCATCTTTTACCGTAATATCTTTTTCCGAATGCAAGATACGCTCAACGTTTTCAATAACGATAATGGCGTCATCCACAACGATACCAATGGCAAGTACAAGTCCAAAAAGCGTTAAAAGGTTGATGGAGTAACCAAGAGCATACATTCCTGCAAACGAGCCAATGATCGATACGGGAATCGCAAGCACGGGAATGATCGTTGCTCGAACATTTCCTAAAAACAGATAAACAATAATAACAACCAAAAGTAACGCTTCAAGAAGTGTTTTCACCACTTCATTGACAGAAATTTGAATAAATTTTGTCGTATCGTATGGCGTTTTATAGCTCATATTTTCAGGAAAAGACTTGGAAAGTTTTTCCATCGCAGCATCAACTTTTTTCGCAGTATCAAGGGCATTGGCACCTGATTGTAGATAGATACCAATCGGAACCATCGTTTGTCCATTAAGTGTTGAAGTGACATCATACGATTCTGCACCTAGTTCTAAGCGTGCCACATCTTTTAGGCGAAGGGTTGAGCCATCTTTGTTTGATTTTAAAATGATATTTTCAAACTCATCGACTTTATCAAAGCGCCCTTGTGTTGTCACCGTATAGGTATAGGCTTGTGCGGTTTTGGTTGGAGCTTGATTGAACCTTCCTGTCGCAAACTGAGCATTTTGCTCTGAAATAGCGTTAATCACATCGGTTGGTGTGAGATTGTATTTTGCTAATTGATCGGGTTTCATCCAAACACGCATGGAGTAGTCTTGATTGCCAAACAATGAAGCATCACCGACACCTTGCACACGCTTAAGCTCATCGATGACATTGACCAGTGCGTAGTTCGCCATGTAAATTTCATCGTAACTGTTATTGGGTGAAATAATCGAAATAACCTTCAAAATCGTGGAGGATTGCTTTCGCACCGTAACGCCTTGTGACTGCACTTCACTAGGAAGGCTACTTAGGGCTGCTTGTACACGGTTATTGACGTTAATCGTCGCTTGATCGGCGTCCGTTCCAATTTTAAAATAGACGTTAATCGTAAGTGATCCTGTTGACGAAGCCGTCGAAGACATATAAATCATATCTTCAACACCGTTGATTTGTTGCTCTATAGGTGCAGCAACCGTTTTGGAAATCGTCTCCGCACTCGCCCCTGCATACGTCGCTTTAACGGTGACTTGTGGTGGCGTGACCTGCGGATACTCTTCAATCGGTAATCCTTTAATCGCCATCAAACCCGCAATAATCACAACAATCGAAAGAACGGTTGCGAAAATAGGTCTGTTGATAAAAAATTTAGAAAACATACATTATTCCTTTGCTTCTGCAACAACAACGGCAGATCCTGGACGTAGTTTGGTCAGGTTGTTAGTGATGACAAGATCGTTTACATGTAAACCATTTTCAATGATATAGGTATCATTATGCACGGTTCCTGCTTTAACAGGTACTTTTTCAGCCTTACCCTCTTTGGCTACATAGACGAATGAGCCAATCGCCTCTTGCAGCAGTGCTTTTTGAGGAATACTAATAGCATCTTTATACACAAGTCCTTCAACATTCACACGTACAAAAAGTCCTGGAATGAGAAGGTTATTGGGGTTTGCAAACGTTGCTCTTGCTTTAATCGTAGAGGTTTCACCATCCACATAACTGTCTAAAAAGTCCAATGTCCCTGTTTTGGCGTATTTACTTCCATCAGGCGTACTAAGAGCGACTGGCAATTTAGCTTGAGCAAGCGTGTTCCAATTTCCTGAACCCATCACGTAACGTTTTTTCAAAAGCTCAATGTCTGGCAAGGAAAATTCAACATAGACAGGATCTGTTTGGGTAATGGTTGTGAGGGTCATCGTATCGCTGCTAGATCCTACATAACTGCCAACATCTTGGGCATTGAGACTTGTTACTCCTGAAATAGTCGCTTTTACTTTCGTATAGTTGAAATCAATCGTCGCTTTTTTTAGCGCTGCTTGTGAAGATTTCAGTGAAGCCCCAGCTGATTCGTAAGTAGAAAGTGCTGAATCTCTCTCTTTTTGAGAAACAGCGTCTTGTTCAAATAACGCTTTGGTTCGCTCCCAATCACGCGTTGCTTGTTTAAGCGTCGCTTCTTTGACTCCTACATCCGCTACGGCTTCTTGCATTAACGCTTCATAGCGATCTGAATCAATCTGATAGAGTGTCTCGCCTGCTTTTACAAAACTACCTTCGGTAAACAGTTTTTTCTCTAAAACACCGCTCACACGTGCAACAATCCCCACTTGCTGTATGCTTTTCACCTTAGCGGGGTATTCAAGGGAGACAGGCACATCACTGGTGACAACTTTATAGGTTGCAACCGGCAAAGGTGGCATCGCTGGCATCCCTGCTGCTTTGTTAGCCGATTCATTTGAGCATCCTGAAACTAAAAAAGCCCCTAATGTCGCTACTAATGCGTATGTGGCATACGTCATATATCCTCTGTTTTTAGTCATTTTTGAACTCCATTAATTAGTGTAATGTATATTACATTACATTTTGTAGGCGAATTATAGTCGCAAAAGGTAAATAAGTCAAGCTTTTTTACTTTAACCGTAAAAAATGTAATTATTGATTTCTCAGCAACCCTTTGCAAAAAATAGTCACGACTTGTTTGGACGCTTTTAAGTACGTTTCTTCTGAAATATCAATCGTAACACCCATGATACGTGGAAAGATAAATGGATCTTTGAGAGCATTTAAAAATTGTTGCGCACATAAAGTTGTATTCTCAACATCAATACGTCCACTTTTTTTCTCATTTTCCAAATATTCTGCAATAATAAACACAGGGCGCATCATGAGATTTAAAATCGTCTCCTTCTGCAACTTCGTTTCATCAATATACCCAATAGAGATAATTAAACGGTGAAACAACACCGCATCTTCTGTACGAATCACATCAAAAAAGAGCCTTCCGATCTCTGTCAAAAACTCTTCAAGCCGTCCTTCATAGCAGTGACTGCGTCGTCCCCATTCGCCAAATAACTCTTCAGATTTTTGCTCAAGGATATAAATCAACAGCTGTTCTTTGTTCCCAAAATGTTTGTACAACGTTGCCAGTGAACCCCCTGCTTCTTTCACAATATCATTCATACTGACTTTTTCATATCCACTATCCAAAAAAAGACGAAACGCAACATCAACAATTTTTTGACATCTCGATTCTGCTTTTCCGCTTAGTCGTTCAAATAAAGTACTGATGCAACATTTATGATCATTCATTCTACTTTTCCTCCTTTCACAATTTTTTTGCAATTATACACTAAATCAATTTTGGTGCTTCAAGAGGGCTAATAGTAGCATCTTGTCTAAGGAATAATGTTATATCATTGCTTTACATGTAAAGTTTTTCGGGTTTCAACCGATAATGCTTGAAAGTGTTTTGAATACTATTTTTGGAGCTGACTCTATGGACTTAACCGTCATCTTGGGCATGGTGCTTGCCGTTACCACAATTTCTGTGGGCGATATTATGGAAGGTGGAAATCCTATCCATATTCTGCATATCACTTCCTTTATTATTGTTATCCCAACTGCGATGGCAGCAGCGATGTCTGCAACGCCACAAGAGTACGTCAAAGGAGCCTTTAAAGAATTCAAAGTTATTTTCAAAAAATCTCCTGTCGATTTTCATGCACGCATCAAACAAATTATTGATTTTGCCATTATTGCAAGACGTGATGGCATCTTAGCCCTTGAAGCCCATGCCAATGCTATGGAAGATGAGTTCTTTAAAAAAGGGCTTAGTATGGCGGTGGATGGCGTTGAAGCGCATGAAATTGAAGAGACGCTTGATATTCTGATTGAACAGACGGAAGAGTATTACCATGGCTCAGCGCACTATTGGGTACATGCTGGTGAAACCTGCCCTGTTATGGGACTTATTGGCGCGGTTTTGGGTCTTATTTTGGCACTTCAAAAACTGGACAATCCTGCTGAGATGGCGATGGGTATTGGTGGAGCATTTACCGCAACGGTTTTTGGTATTGCGGGCTCATACATCTTTTTGGGACCTTGGGGTCACAAACTCAAGGGAAAATCTATAGATATTATTAAAGAAAAACGTGTCATCTTAGCGGGAATTTTAGGCATTTCACATGGTGACAACCCTCGTACGCTTGAAATGAAACTTCTCAATTATCTCTCTCCTCTTGAAGATAAAAAAAGCCAATTTGACAAATAAGGAACGACACTGTGGGTAAAAAATGTAAAAAAGTCGAATGTGAAGCCGGTGAAAAATGGGCAGTACCCTTTGCTGACTTTTTTAGTCTTTTACTTGCACTTTTTATCGCACTCTTTGCCATCGCCTCAACCAATACTGAAAAAATGAAAGCCCTCAAAGAAGAGTTTGTCAAAATCTACGACTACAGCGCAAAACCTGAAGAAGCAACCCCTGTTATGAATATGAACATGAAATCAGGTGCAGCTGCCAAAGATAAAGACAAAGGAAATGCGGGTGGCAGTTCTGCCCAACTTGAAGAGATCGCACGCATGGCTCAGATGATCGAGAAAATGAACATTGGTGAAGGTTCTTTAGAGCAAAAAATTGATGGCGCCATCATCAAACTTCCAACAAAAATGCTTTTTGCGCCAGGATCTGCAGAAATTACCAACAGTGATTCGATGCTTTTCATCAAACGCGTTTCAGATATCATCGCGATGCTTCCTAAAAACGTTGAAGTGATCGTCAAAGGCTACACGGACACAACAGCCCTTCCAAATGGTTCTAAATTTCAAGACAATCTAGAACTCTCCAGTGCCAGAGCCAACGCGGTGATTCGCGTGCTTGTACGCAATGGCATCGCTAAAGATCGCTTGAGTTCCGCAGGGTATGGCGACACCAAACCCATCGCAAGTAACGACACGGCAGAAGGTCGTGAAAAAAATGGACGTGTCGAGTTTACCATGCGTATTTCTGGTCCTGACAATGCGGCTAAAAAGTCTATTTTAGATACACTCAATACACTGAACAAGAACGCAGAATAAATGACTGCTACGCATTGAGGGCTTTGCTTTCAATGCTACGGCTAAAATACATTTAATCAAATTCTTTCAAAACTTTTTTTATAATACCACTCGCCTCTTTGAAGGCAAAAAATCTTTACATGTAATGAGCTTTCACCATGATTCAAGTTATCAATTTATCCAAACACTTTGGGGCGCAAACCCTTTTTGAAAACATTAGCTTTACCCTAGCCCATGGCAATAAAATAGGCTTTGTCGGACGCAATGGCTCGGGGAAATCGACCCTTTTTAAAATTCTTTTGGGTGAAGAAGAAGCCGATGCTGGTGATATTCTGATTCCAAAAAACTATACGATTGGCGCCCTTCGTCAGCATATTGAGTTCACCCATAAAACCGTGCGTGAGGAGTGTGCTTCAGTACTGCAAGGCGATGAAGTCTTTGATGTCTACAAGATCGAGAAGATGCTTTTTGGGCTTGGTTTTTCACTCGACGATTTAGACAAAGACCCGATGAGCTTTTCAGGAGGCTATCAAATTCGTCTCAATCTTGTCAAACTCCTTGCAACCAACCCTTCCCTTTTACTTTTAGATGAACCAACCAACTACCTCGACATCGTTTCAATGCGCTGGCTTCAAACCTTTTTGAGAGAGTTTAAAGGTGAGATCATTCTTATCACCCATGATCGTGACTTTATGGATGCCGTTACCACACACACGATGGGGCTCAGACGTCAAAGCTTGATGATGATAGAGGGAAATAGCCATAAATACTATGCAAAACTTGAAGAAGATGATGAGCGTTACCTTAAAACCAAAGCCAATTTAGATAAAAAACGAGCCGAACTCGAAGACTTCGTGACACGTCAAAAAGCGCGTGCGTCCAAAGCGGTGATGGCACAAAGCAAAGCCAAACAGCTTGAGAAGATGGGCGAAATGGACGATCTTGAAGTGGAGAGCAACCTCTCCTTTTCGTTTAATTATAAAAAAACACCCGCGAAAATTGTACTCGATGCTCAAAATGTTGGTTTTGGGTATGACCCAACGAAGCCTCTGTTTCAAAACCTTTCGTTTAAACTTGAAAAAGGCAAATGCCTTGCGATCATCGGTAAAAATGGCAAAGGAAAATCAACGCTTCTCAATGTGCTAGCAGGCGAACTGCCACTGCAAAACGGAAGTTTAAATTATCATCCCGAAACGGCTTTTGCACACTTTGGGCAAACTAACATTCAAAGGCTCAATCTTAAAAATAACGTAATGGATGAAATTTACGAGGTTGATCCACTCCTTGGCATCACCAAAGTGCGTGCCATTTGTGGTGGTATGATGTTCAGTGGCAAGATGGCGGAAAAAGAGATCAACATTCTCTCAGGAGGCGAGCGCAGTCGCGTCATGCTGGGTAAAATCATCGCGACTCCTGCAAATCTTCTTTTCTTGGATGAGCCGACCAACCACCTCGATATGTACTCCATCGACTCTTTGTGCGAGGCGATCAAAAGCTTTGAAGGTTCTACCATTTTGGTCACCCACTCCGAGATGATGCTTCGAGAGCTTGCCGATGCGCTCATCATTTTCCATCATGACAAAGCTGAATTTTTTGAGGGTAATTACGCAGAATTTTTAGAGAAAATTGGCTGGGAAGAAGAGAGTGAAAGCGCTCCTAAAAAAGTGGTTGCCAATGATTACAATGAGAGTAAAAAACTGCGTGCCAAACTGATTCAAGAGCGAAGCTCCAAACTCTCACCACTTAAAAAACAGATCGAGCAGTGCGAAGCAAAAATTATGAAGCTTGAAGAAGCAATGAAAACAAACAATGAAGCGCTGATTGCGTGTTCATCGGGAAATGACCTTGGAGAATTGCAGCGCCTCTCTAAAGCATTAAAAGACGATGAAGCGCTACTTGAAAAACTCTACGAGCAGTTTGAAACGTTACATGTAAACCATGACACACTCTTTGAAAGCTATGAAACACAATTGAAAAACATTCAAAATTAGTGTAGAATTGCAGAAAAAGCAAAGGTGAAAAAGTATGCGTGACTTGAAAGAACTTCTTTTAGAGAGCGGTTGCTCCAGCGAATTTATCCTCGATGCGATGCGCTTTGAGCATCTCTTTACCGGAGATATTGATGCGTTTCTTGACAAAGTTGAAGATATTTTAATGAACGAAGAGGACTATGAAGAAGGGTTAGACGAAGACGAAGAAGATTTTGATGAAGAGGAAGACGATCCGATTTATCAAAGTGACTACAACTACGATGGCAATGAAGACAACATCTACTTTGAAGACGAAGACGGTGAAGAGGCTTTTGAAGACGACGAGGATGAAGAGTAATCTTCACACCTCGATTGAAAAACCCTTCTTTATGTAAGGGTATTTCAGCCTTATTTTTTTTACATGTAAAGGAAGTAAGGTTTTACAACTCGCATGAATCAAATAACCCTTTTTAGGGGAAATCTCGTCAATATACGCCCCTGCACTCTCCCAATTCAAATGTTTTTTCGACTCAAACCACGGTGTATACGCTGCGTCCAAAAAAAGATGATCAATGTTTTGTGCTTTTAAATACGCCAGCGATGCCTCAGGAATGCTCTCACAATCGGTCAAATACGCCACAATACCTTTACATGTAACAATCATATATCCATGCGTTGGCTTGGAGTGAAAGAGCGATACCGCAACGATCTTTACCCCATCAATCTCAATGGACGAGAAAGGTTCAAGCACGAGGTAATCAATGGAATCATTATGCAGGAAAAGATCGCCAAATCCCTGCTCGTCGTTGGGAATGTAACACGTTATGGACTCTGTAGATTTGCGCAAACGAAGCAATCCCAAGCAGTGATCGGCATGAAAATGGGTGAGAAAAACCGCGCGAATTTTTGTCGTATTGAACCGCTCACACAACAGATCATACCCTGCATCAAACAAAATGACACTGCCATCGTCTAACTCTAAATAAGCACTCGTCGAGCGATTGCTCACCCCTTCAACACGTGCAACTTCACAGATCACACAATGACACTGATGCAGTGGAATGCCACCCGTATCGGCGGTTCCTAAAAATTCAAATTTCAAAAATGCTTCCTATGCGTTTCGTTTTTTTTCATTGAGCATTTGATTGAGCAAACCAAAGAGCGTTTTTTCTTTTTCAATAGAGCTATATTTTACAGTAAGCCATCCCTAAAGATGCTTACATGTAAAAGCTTTCCTACTGAAACTGCCCCAACTTCACAT
>DBTO01000221.1 GCA_002307095.1 Sulfurospirillum sp. UBA1314 | reverse complement strand
AAATTTGGGGAAGCGGAAAGCCAAGGAGAGAGTTTTTATACTCTGAAGATATGGCAGATGCGTGTGTTTTTATTATGGAAAAGGTTGATTTTAAAGACATTGCAAAAGATAAAAAAGAGGTTCGTAATACTCATATCAATATTGGTACAGGCACAGATGTTAGCATTCATGAGTTAGCAGAATTAGTCCAAAAGGTGATTGAATATGAAGGAAAGCTTGTTTACAATACTTCAAAACCTGATGGAACTATGTTTAAGCTCTGCGATTCTTCAAAATTACATGCTTTGGGTTGGAACCACAAGATGGACTTAGAAGAGGGTGTTAAAACCGTTTATGAACTGTATAAAAAATAGGTAGGATTATTTGATGAAAGTCGTATTATTGGCAGGTGGATATGGAACACGTATTTCAGAAGAGACAGATTTAAAGCCAAAACCTATGGTCGAAATCGGTGGAAAACCAATTCTTTGGCATATTATGAAGATTTATTCTCATCATGGATTTAATGAGTTTGTTGTCCTTCTTGGATACAAAGGCTATTACATCAAAGAATATTTTGCAAACTATTTTTTACACCAAAGTGATGTCACGATAGACCTTCAAACCAATAGTTTGCAAGTTCACAACAACACCAGTGAACCGTGGAAAGTAACACTTGTCGATACAGGACTTGATACTATGACTGGAGGAAGAATTAAACGCGCACAGAAGTATATAGGAGATGAGCCTTTTTTATTGACGTATGGCGATGGTGTCAGTGATATTGATATTGCGAAAACAGTAGCCTTTCATCAAAATCATGGCAAAGCTCTTACGATGTCTGCTATTCAGCCAGAAGCACGATTTGGAAATCTTGCTATTGATGATCAAATGAATATCAAAAGTTTTATTGAAAAACCAAAGACAGAAGCGGGATGGATTAATGGTGGATTTTTTGTTTGTTCTCCTAAAATTTTTGAGTATATAACGGAAGATGAAAGTTGCGTGTTTGAACAAGCGCCATTGCAAAATTTAGCCAAAGATGGAGAGATGTTTGCCTATAAACATGAAGGGTTTTGGCAACCGATGGATACACTTCGTGATAACCAAAAACTCAATAAACTCTGGAAAGACAACATTGCTCCATGGAAAGTTTGGTAATGCAACATCTTTTTGGTGGAATGTATCAAGATAAAACCGTCTTAGTCACAGGACATACAGGCTTTAAAGGCTCATGGCTGGTTTATTGGCTAAAACAGATGGGAGCTAGGGTTATAGGCTATTCTTTATCTGCGCCTACAACTCCCAATCATCTTGATCTTTTAAAATTGGATATTGTCTCTGTTTTAGGTGATATAAGAGATTTAGAAAAGCTTGATCACACCTTTTCAACCTACAAACCAGATATCGTTTTTCATCTTGCTGCGCAAGCATTGGTTAGACCCTCTTATGCCAATCCCATTGAAACCTATGAAACCAATGTGATGGGAACCCTTAAAGTTCTTGAAGTATGTCGTAAACATCAGGTTCAAGCCATTGTAAATATCACCAGTGATAAAGCGTATGAAAACAGAGAATGGGTTTGGGGATATCGAGAAAATGACCCAATGGGTGGGTATGACCCTTATAGCTCATCCAAAGGCTGTGCCGATATATTGGCTAATTCGTATAGAAATTCATACTTTAACGTTAAAGAGTATAAAAAATCACACCAGACACTGCTTGCAACGTGTCGAGCTGGTAATGTGATTGGTGGTGGAGATTGGGCGCAAGATAGACTTATGAGCGATATTATGCTTTCTGTCTCTCAAGGCAAAAAAGTAAGTATTCGCAATCCAAAAGCAACCAGACCTTGGCAACACGTGCTTGAACCACTTAGCGGCTATTTGCAAGTAGGGCAAAAACTGCTTGAAGAGAAAGTGGAGTTTGGCGAAGCTTGGAACTTTGGACCGAGTGATGAGGGAAGCATTTGTGTCGAAGAGGTTGTTTTACATGTAAAACAGCATTGGGATAAAATTGACTATGAGATCAATTGTGATCCAAATCAGTTTCATGAAGCCAACCTTTTGAAACTGGATTGTTCAAAAGCCCATATAAAGCTTCGTTGGAAAGATGTATGGGATAGTGAGAAAACTTTTGAGAAAACTGTGAAATGGTATAAAGCTTTTTATGAAAAGAATGAAATTTTAAGCAAAGAAGATTTAGAAAATTATATTGCTGATGCAAAAGCAAAAAATAGTGAGTGGACGAAAGCGTGAATTTAAATACCATTGCTAATAGCATACGAAGATCCATTGTTAAGATGAACGCGAGATCTAAAGCATCCCATTCAGGAACAGCATTATCTACCGTTGATATTTTAACCGTGTTATATTTTAAAACGTTAAATATTGATCCTAAAAATCCTTTACATGTCAATAGGGATAAATTTATTTTAAGTAAGGGACATGGTAGCTCAGCTTTGTACGCAACTTTGGCGGAGCGAGGATTTTTTGACAAATCTTTGCTAGAGGGGTTTTATTTAGACGGAGGTATTTTGCCGGGTCATTTAGATAAAGAAGCTGTGCCTGGGGTAGAGGTCTCTTCTGGTTCATTAGGGCATGGATTATCACTAGGTCTTGGCATGGCAATAGCCAATAAAGTAGATGGAAGAGACTCAAAAGTTTATGTTATGTGTGGAGATGGTGAGTTAAATGAAGGGTCTATGTGGGAAGCTATTATGTTTGCACCATGCCAACAACTTAAAAACTTGACTTTAATTATTGACTACAATAAATTGCAAGGATATGGACGTACCAATGAAGTAATCAATCTTGAGCCATTAAGCGATAAATTTACCGCTTTTAACTGGGATGTTTTTGAGATTAATGGTCATGACTACACTGAAATTGAAAGTGCATTAACCCAAACAACACAAAAACCAAAAGTGATTATTGCCCATACCATTAAAGGGAAAGGTGTGAGCTATATGGAAAACCAATTTGTTTGGCACTATAAATCACCCAATGAAGAACAATTACAGCAAGCCTTGAGTGAGTTAATATGAGAAATACTTTTATCAAAACGCTTGTTCAATTAGCGGAATTGGATAAGAGAATTTTTGTAATTACTCCTGATTTAGGGTTTTCAGTATTGGAAGAATTTGAGCAAAAGTTTCCAGATAGATTTTTAAATGTAGGTATTGCAGAAGCTAATGCTGTGAGTATTGCTGCAGGATTGGCACTCAGTGGAAAAATAGTGTACGTTTACAGCATTATGCCGTTTGTAACGATGCGACCTTTTGAGCAAATTAGAGTTGATGTTGCCTATATGAATACCAATGTAAGATTAATTGGTGTTGGTGCTGGCATTACATATGGTCCTGCAGGTGCAACACACCATTCAATAGAAGATCTAGCAATTATGCGAGCTTTACCCAATATGGCAGTTTTTGCACCTTCCGATCCTTATGAAGTTGAAAAAATAACTGAAGAATCGGTGCATCATCAAGGACCAATGTACTTTCGGTTGGCAAAAAAAGGTGAGCCTATTATTAGTAACCCTACTCATACACTATGTCTTGGGAAAGCCAATATTATTAAAGAAAACCCTCAGAACAAAATAACTCTTTTATTTACGAGCAATGCTTCTGACATTGCGTTGGAAGTTGAAGAGCAATTATCACAACATGGGTTTGCATCCGATTTAATTAGCATGCATACTCTCAAACCTTTTGATTATGATACCTTGGAGGTCTTATTGAAATCGAAGGATTTTATTTTTACTATAGAAGAGCATAGTCTTATAGGAGGGTTGGGTAGTGTTGTCTCAGAATATATTGCAGAATCCCACTATAGACCAATCTTTAAACGCTTTGGTCTCCCAGATGAGTATTCGCATTATGTAGGTAGCCAATATTTCATTAGGGAAAAACTTGGATTTACCTCTCGAAACATAACAGATACAATAATGAGTTTAGTATGAACATCTTTATTTCAGGCTCCAATGGCTTTGTAGGCTCACATCTGAACAAGTATCTTCTTTGTCATTACGATTATTCATTGTTTACACCATCCAGTAAAGAACTTGATTTGAGTGATGAACACGCCGTTGATACGTATATTTTAGGCAATAAAATCGATATTATCATTCATGCTGCCAATCGTGGTGGTGGTCGTGACACGGCTGATATGAAAAGTGTGACAGAGTATAATTTACGCATTTTTTTCAATATTGCTAAACATGAAAAAAATGTAAAGAAAATCATCTCATTTGGAAGTGGTGCGGAGTATGGTAAGCATAAGCCTATTATTGAAGCAAAAGAAGAAGATTACTGGGAAGCATTGCCGCTCGATGAATATGGATTTTATAAATCTATCACATCCCATTATATTGAAAAAGCTGATAACATAGTCCAACTACGGATATTTGGGGCGTATGGCGAGTATGAAAATTATCGTTATAAATTTATATCAAATGCTATTGTCAAAAATTTGTTGCACTTACCCATAGCCATCAATAAAAATGTCTATTTTGACTATATTTACAGTGATGATTTGGTTAAAATAGTTGATTTTTTTATCCATAATGACGTAAAAGAGAAGATTTACAATGTGACAACAGGGCGAAAAGTAGATCTTATAACATTGGCAAAATTAGTGAATGAAGTCAGCGATTTTCAATCAGATATAAGCGTTATCAATGAAGGACTCAATAATGAATATACATCCATCAATGAGCGTCTTTTAAAAGAGCTTGGAGATTTTCAGTTCACATCCCATAAAAATGCCATTGCCAAGATGCGATGTTATTTTCAAAAGAATGTAGAGAATTTAGATACTCAGCTTATTAAAGAAGATCCCTATTTAAAAGCCATTGATACAATGTGGAAAGGAAAATAATGACAGAAGAAGAACAACTCAAACAAGAAATTTTAGAAAAAACTAAAGAATATTATGAACTTGTGCATAAAAAAAATCAAACTAAGCCGTTTGTTGCTGGAGAGAGTCGCGTTAATTATGCAGGGCGTGTCTTTGATGAAAAAGAGATGATCAATCTGGTTGATAGCTCGCTTGATTTTTGGTTGACCTATGGGGATTATTCTAAAAAATTTGAAAAAGAGTTAGCAAAGTTCTTACATGTAAGATGGGCATTCTTAGTCAACAGCGGCAGTTCCGCTAATTTATTAGCTTTTTATGCACTGACATCACCATTGCTCAAAGAGCGACAAGTCAAACGAGGAGACGAAGTCATCACCGTAGCTGCGGGTTTTCCAACTACGGTAGCTCCTATTGTCCAATATGGTGCAGTGCCTGTTTTTGTAGATATGGAACTCAAACACTTTAACATTGATGTGACGCAGTTAGAGCAAGCACTGAGCCCAAAAACAAAAGCGGTGATGATAGCGCATACCCTTGGTAATCCTTTTGATATCAAAGCTGTCAAAGCCTTTTGTGATAAACACAACCTTTGGCTGATTGAAGATAACTGTGATGCCCTTGGCTCTATGTATGATGGTAAACCTACAGGCACATGGGGGGACATCGGAACCAGTAGTTTTTATCCACCACATCATATGACAATGGGTGAGGGTGGAGCTACGTACACGGATAATCCGCTTCTCAAAAAGATTATGCT
>DBTO01000286.1:5795-23040 GCA_002307095.1 Sulfurospirillum sp. UBA1314 | reverse complement strand
GATAAAAAATCAGTTTGATACCCATTTTGCCTTTTTTTCAACAGATTATATTTTTGATGGAATTCAAGGGAATTTTACAGATACAGATACCCCTAATCCTCAAACAAATTATGGAATATCCAATAATGAAGCTGAAAAAATAATACTCTCTTCTAGTGTCAAATATTCAATAATTAGAACTTCTGCAGTCATGGGAAAAAATGGGACATTCTTTGATTGGCTTTTAAAAAGCTTATCCGAAGAGAAAAAAATAGAACTATTTGATGATATTTATTTTACACCAACACCCATTCAGTTATTAAATGAGAATATTTTAAATGTCATTAAACATAATATTATTGGGAAAATTCACATTTGTGGTAATCGAAAATTAAGTCGGTTTGAATTTGCAGCAATGATTAAGAAAATTTATTTGCAAAGTAGCACAATACTACTTCCTCAACATGGAGAAGGAAAAACACAGCTCTTTCAAAGTAATTTAACCTTGGAACCATCATTAATATGTATACAAAAAAAATCATTGGAAGAGTATTTGAATGAGGAAATAAATCATGATTAAGTTTATAGATCATTATTTTCAATACAGTGATGAACGAGGTTCCTTACTTGGTTTGATTAATCAAGGAAATTGGGAAGAAATTAACTTAATCACATCGCAGCAAGATGTAATCAGGGGAAACCATTATCATAAAGACACAATTGAACTTTTTATTATTTTAGAAGGAGAAATTGAAGTCACTATAAATTTAGTAAATAGTAAATTAAGCGAAATCTATACAGTGCATAGTGGTGATGTGTTTATAATTGAACCAATGGTTAATCATACATTTAATGTTAAAAAAGATTCAAAATGGCTCAATGCTTTAAATAAAAAAACCAATCAAGAACACCCAGATATTCATAGAATAACGAAAGAGAGTTAATGTGAAAAAGAGAATACTCGTGACAGGTGGAGCAGGGTTTGTAGGCTCGCATTTATGTGAGAGACTTTCTAAAAATCAGAATTATGAAGTTTATAGTTTAGATAATTATTTCACAGGTAGTGAATCAAACCATGTGCCTAATGTAACATACATTAAAGGGGATACGAAAGATATTGCTACACTGATAACATTTTCACCTAATATGGTTTACCATCTTGGAGAGTATTCAAGAGTTGAACAAAGCTTTGATGATATGGAAAAAGTTTGGGACTATAATAAAGATGGCACCTTTGCAGTTTTAGAGTTTGTACGAAAAGTAGGTTGCAAGATATTGTATGCTGGGAGTAGTACAAAATTTGGTGATGGAGGGTTGGGTAGAAGTGCAAGTCCATATGCTTGGACAAAAGCGACTAATACAGAACTTGTGATGAATTATGGGGCTTGGTATAATGTACCTTATGCCATAACCTATTTTTATAATGTTTACGGACCTCGTGAAATAGCAAGTGGAAAATATGCCACATTGATTGCATTATTTAAAGAAAAAATGAAAAATAAAGAGAGTCTTACCATTGTAAGTCCTGGAACACAAAAAAGGAATTTTACCCATATTGATGACATTATTGATGGGCTTGTTCTTGTAGGTGAAAATGGTTATGGTGATGAGTTTGGTATTGGTAGTCCTGACGCTTATACGATTCTTGAAATTGCCCAAATGTTTGATGGAAAGATAAAAATGTTACCCGAGAGAAAAGGTAATAGAATGGTAGCAGATGTTGTTACATGTAAAACAGAAGCATTAGGATGGAAACCGACCCGTACGATCCAAGAATACATTGAAGAACAACGAAAAAACAATTGGAAATGAAAATGACTAACAATAATTTACACGTAGAATTTACTCCTCCCCATCCGCTAAAAACAGCAGTATTGTTTTTAGTTTTTAATCGCATTGATACGACAAAGCAAGTATTTGAATCCATACGTCAAGCTAAGCCTCCACGCCTTTATATTGCAGCAGATGGTGCTAGGAAAATACGCGAAGGTGAAAAAGAAAAAGTTGAAGCGGTACGAAACTATATTCTCTCTAATATTGACTGGGAGTGTGAAGTCAAAACACTTTTTCGTGAAGAAAATTTGGGATGTAAAGTAGCTGTTAGCAGCGCTATCACATGGTTTTTTGAAAATGAGGAAATGGGAATTATACTTGAAGATGATTGTTTACCTACGCAAAGTTTTTTTTGGTTTTGTGAAGAGCTTTTAGAGCGTTATAAGAATTCAGAAGAAATTTATTTAGTAAGTGGTGATGGAAGAGCTACCTCGAAGATCAATATTAAGCATGATTATTCTTTTGTTAAATATTCACTCATATGGGGATGGGCGAGTTGGAAAAGAGCATGGAAGCAATATGATGTAACAATGTCTGATTGGTATAAGCAAAAAAACAACATGATTAAAAATTTGAGTCAGAATAAAGATACAAGAAGACACTGGCAACATGCATTACAAAATGTATATGATAGGAAAATAGATACATGGGATTATCAGTTTGCATACTTATTATTTAAAAATCATGGTATGTGTGTTGTTCCAAAAATAAATTTCATTTCAAATGTAGGTTTTGGTGCTGATGCAACACATACAGTAGATAGTAATTGTAAAAATGCGAATATTCCTAATTTTAATATTTCTTTTCCATTAGATCATCCACATAATGTTGCTTTTAATGATTCATTAAATAGATTTTATGATGAAAATGAATTTATACAAAAATCTTTCATAGTAAGAGCATTTAATAAATTTGCCAGAATACTGATAGGTAAAAATATTATAAAATGAAAATTTTGTACGACCACCAAATTTTTACAACACAAAAATATGGAGGAATATCGCGTTATTTTTATGAATTGATCAACGTATTTAATGATGGGAAGGATATTCAAACAAAGATACCTTTACGCGTATCAAATAACCATTATATTTCTGATGAATCTTTGATTAAACATGCAAATTTTTTCCCTCATAAAGAATTTAGAGGCAAATACCGCTTAATGATGGAATGGAATAAAATAGCAATGATAAGAGAGATAAAAAAACAGAATTTTGATGTTTTTCATCCTACCTATTATGATCCATATTTCTTAAAATATATTGGTCAGAAACCTTTTGTCTTAACGGTCTATGATATGATTCATGAAAAATTTCATGATCTTTTCCCTCAAAAAGATAGAACAAGCCATCATAAAAAGTTGCTTGTAGAAAAGGCATCTCGAATTATTGCTATTTCGCACAGTACCAAAAAAGATTTAATCGAGATTTTTGGCACAGATGAATCTAAAATCGATGTCGTTTATCTTGGAAATTCGATGTTTCCAAAATCCAATAGTGATCGTGTAATCAATTTACCTCAAAAATATATACTTTTTGTTGGTTCACGCAATGGGTATAAAAATTTTGATAGATTTTTAAAAAGTGTCGCATCGTTGTTACTAAGTGATAAAGAACTTTATGTTGTATGTGCAGGAAGCGGTTCATTTAAGGCATTGGAATTAAAACAGATGGAAGATTTAAATATCGCTTCTCAATTTATTCAATGTGATGTCAATGACGATACCTTGGCATCTTTGTACCAAAATGCACAACTGTTTGTTTTCCCTTCCTTGTATGAGGGCTTTGGTATTCCTGTGCTTGAATCATTTGCCTGTGATTGTCCATTGGTCTGTAGCAATACAAGCTCTTTACCTGAGATTGCAGGAGAAGGTGCTTTTTATTTTGATCCTTACACTGAAACGTCAATGCAAAGTGCTATTTTTAAAGTTTTAAATGATAAAACTTTACGTGATCAATTGGTTTTAAATGGAAGAGCGAGACTGAAAAAATTTTCGTGGAAAGAGACAGCGATGCAAACACAAAACATATATGAGAATCTTTTAAAATGAAAACAGCGATTATTACAGGTATAAGCGGACAAGATGGTCCGTATTTAGCAAAGCTATTGCTTGATCACGAATATAGAGTTGTTGGTACGGTACGAAGCTATCGTTGTGCGAATGCGCATAATTTTAAATACCTTGGTATTGAGGATGATATTATCCTTGAAGAGTTAGATTTGTTAGATATGGCCAATGTTATTCGTATTATTCAAAAATACAATCCTGATGAGATTTATAATTTAGCAGCCCAGAGTTCCGTTGGGTTATCGTTTGAACAGCCATTGGGGACTTTCTCTTTTAATACAACATCGGTACATAATTTATTGGAAAGTATTAGACTTTTTAGTTCCCATACCAAATTATATCAGGCGTCAAGTAGTGAAATGTATGGAAGAGCACACACAATGCCTATTACATTAGAAACTCCCATGCATCCTATTAGCCCTTACGGTGTTTCTAAAATGGCTTCATATTTTATGGTCACAACATACCGAGAATCTTATAATTTGTTTGTCTGTAATGGTGTCTTATTTAATCATGAATCTTTTCTAAGAAGTAATAATTTTTTTATTAAAAAAGTCATTCGAGATGCTCTTGCCATTAAAAATAAACGATTAGATAGATTGATTGTAGGTAATTTGGATGTTAAAAGAGATTTTGGATACGCGCCCAAATACGTTGAAGCTATGTGGAAAATTCTTCAATCACCTTTTGCAGATGATTTCATCATTTGTTCAGGGAAATCGGTTTTATTACGGGATATTGTTGAGTATATTTTTGATAAATTAAAGATTGACAAAAAAATGATTTTAGAAGATCCAAATTTATTTAGACCTAACGAAATTGAAGAAATTTATGGAGATAATGCCAAGGCAAAAAAGAATCTAGCATGGAATTATGACTATTCATTTTTTGATGTTTTAGATTTGTTAATAGAGGAAGAAATTGTCAATGGTTGAATTATTGAATAAAAAAGCATTTGAAGAAAACTTTGAGTCAATTCTTCTTTTGCCAGAGAATCAAAGTCGTCAAGGAGAAGGGGGATTAAGAACAAAAGGTGTTCTGAAACACTCTTCTTCAAATGTACCACTTGTCTCAATTATTACAGCGGTATATAATGGTGAAAAATACCTTGAAGAAACTATCCAAAGTATTGTGAATCAGACCTATCCCAATATGGAATATATCATTATTGATGGTGGCTCAACGGATCGTACATTGGAAATTATCAAAAAATATGATGACAAAATTGATTATTGGGTGAGTGAAAAAGATCAAGGTATTAGTGATGCCTTTAATAAGGGCGTACGATTAGCACAAGGGCAATATATCAATTTTCAAGGTGATGGAGATGGCTTTGTTGCAAGTGATTCTTTAGAAAAGGTTTTTCATGATCTTAATAGTGCTCAAGATATTTTTATCAGTGCTAAAATTAAGAGGGTAGATGTATTGGGCAAGGAAATTTTTGTTTCCAAGCAACCTAAATACTTTGATAAAAAGTCGCTTCTTTTTAGAATGTCTATGCCCCATCAAGGTCTTTTTACACATATACGTTATTTTAAAAAATATGGCTTATTTGATACAAAGAATACTTTTAGCATGGATTATGAGCACCTTCTTCGTTCCTACAACGAATTTCCAAAAGTGGTTTTAAGGAATGTTGTCGTGGCTCAGTGGCGAGCAGATGGACTTGGAAATGGTAGATTTTTAGAAATTTTTCGAGAATACGATAAAATTAAAAGAGATAATGGTATCGCAAGTGGACTTATTTTATCCATCATTAATTGTTGGATTCTATTAAAACATTCTATCAAGAGGATTGTGCATTTATGATAAACTGTAGAAATATTGAATGGGTGAATGCTCTTAAAACGATAGGTATTTTTGCTGTCATTTTAGGGCACCTCTCTTCTCCCTTGTCCAGTTTTATATTTTCATGGCATATGCCACTGTTTTTTATTCTAGCAGGATTTTTTATTAAAAGTGAACTCTCTTTTCAAGAATTTTTCTTGAAAGATTTTAAACGTTTATTGATTCCATATTTTATATTTGCGTTGATAGGTCTTTGCGTTGAGGTGATTAAAAGAATTCTACTACATAGGGATAGTTTAAATTATGTATATGAGCTGCAAGGTATCTTCTTAGGTATGGACATGCGTTCATTGAACCATCACTACGGGTTTGTACTATGGTTTTTACCCACATTGTTTTTTGCGCGATTGATTATCTATAGTTTACAGAAAAAAGCTTTGAACATAGTTTTTCAATTCATCTTTGTACTCGTACTATTTTATACAAGTTTTTATATTGAATTACCTTTTGCTATCGATAACGCATTTAATGCGTCTTTATGGGTATTCTTAGGTTTTATATTTTATAAATTTTATCAAGAAAATACATTTCTTTATGGGTTACCAGTAATTGGTATTATGCTTTTCCTTTTTTATGGAATTCCATCTCTTGATATGGCAGTTAAAAGTTACAGTCATAGTACCGTTAATATTTTATGGGCTATTTCTATCCTATTTATTTTTATGATAATTTTAAAAAAAATAAATTATAGTGCAAAAACCTCTTATATTTTGGAGCTCTGGGGTGGCAATACAATGATATTGTTTATCATGCATCCCTATACCAATAATATAGCGTCTATTCTTGGAGATAAACTACGTTTTGGAGATTGGTATTTAAAATACTTCATTTCACTGTTTCTACTTCAAATATTACTTTTTATAAAGCTTAAATTTAGCAATAGAGGTATTTTTAAATATGTATGATTATGTTGTCATAACGCATTTACCAGCTTTTTATAAGGTAAATTTGTACAATGAGCTGGCTAAGAAGTTAAATATTTATGTCATTTTTATTGCCAATAATACGGCTGATAAAAGAGCCAAAGATTTTACGCAAACGCACAATAATATGCAATTCCAATATAAAATTTTGTATGATGGCACGTTTCAATCACGTCCTAAAATTCAAAATATATTGACACTATATCGTCTTTTTAAAACGTTACATTATAAAAAATTATTGGTAAATGGTTGGGATTTACCTGAGTTTTGGTTTGTAACGTGGTTAAGTGCCAAATGCAAAAATTGCTTGGCATTAGAATCCACTCTTGTAGAGAGTAACGTTACGGGAATTAAACGACATATTAAAGCGTTTTTTTTATCAAGAATATCCACTGTCTTTGCTTCTGGTCATTTACATGTAGCATTGTTAAATAAATTGAATTATCACGGATTGATTAAAATGACCAAGGGTGTTGGTATTATCAATAAACCAATTTTTGACAAAGATATAAAAGAGTATCAAAAGAGATTTTTATTTGTAGGCAGACTCTCTTATGAAAAAAATCTTAAAACTGTGATCGATATTTTTAATACATTACCTCAATATCATTTGACTATTGTGGGTGAAGGTGTCGAAAAAAATGAATTAAAAGCTAGATCAAAAGAAAATATTGTCTTTTTAGGTTCAATAGAAAATCAAGAACTTAAAAATATTTTTGCGCAAAACAGTATTTTTATATTGCCTAGTATTATTGAACCTTGGGGGCTTGTTGCGGAGGAAGCTCTTTTCTTTGGTTTACCTGTTATTGTCTCTAAAAATTGTGGTGTTTGTGAATTAATTGAAGATGGTAAACATGGATTACATGTAAATCCTTTAGATGCTTCGGAGATGAAAGAAACCATTTTAAAAATAGATGATGTCTTGTATAACAAGTTTTTAACCAATGTAAATATTTTTTCTTTTGCAGAAAAAGATTTATGGCAAGTTGAACAGTACTGTTCACCACACATATAAGGTTCCCATGCTAGAAAACTATTTTGTATCGCTCCAAGCACTTGGCGATAATCTTATTTCTCTTTCTCTTTTATCTCAAATGGATGAACGTATTAAAATTTTAGGGACTAAACAAACCCAAAGCATCATTGTATTAATGGGACTGGAAGATAAATTTGATCTTTTGATGCCATTTGAGGACATCCCAGCTTTTTATGATATCCGAAAACGAGGTATTTTTAAAGCTATAAAAGACATAATCCGTTTTAGAGATTATGTGAAAAAACATCGCATTCAAGAGCTCGTTTTTGAAAAATATGATTGGCGTGTACGTCTTTTAACATTTGGATTGCAGGTTGATGTACAAAGTCGATTTTACGATAATAATGTCTATATGAATCGAAAATTACTCATTGAAGATGCTTATCGTTCACCAATTTACCTTAGCGAAGGCAAGGAATCTTTTTTCCTAAAAAAAATTCAAAAAGTTCTTATTAACCCCACGACAAGAGTTTCTTCAAAAAATATTCAGAGTGGACATTTGCACTTTATCATTGCGTTATTGCAAAAGAACCACATTGAAGTAACCTTAATTGATTTTGAACAGAATCATACGGATTTAAAAAACAAGGTTATTCATTACAGGACACATACAACCCTAAATGATGTTAAAAGCATGCTTTTAGAGACGGATTTATACATCGGTGCGGATTCTTTTTTAATCCATTATGCCTATTATCTTCATAAACCATTTTTTACTGTGTTTAATCAAGAAAATACGCATTTCCTGCCCCCCATTTGTACCCATTTGGAGAATTATCTTATGGCTACGCTGGGTGATTTTGAGATGCGTTTTACTAAAAAATTTACAGCTTTAGGGATTCTTGAAAAATGAAAGTTTCTATTATTACGGTTGTGTATAACAATGCGCATGTGATAAAAAGCGCGATTGATTCGGTACTTTCACAAACTTATTCCAATATCGAATATATTATCATTGATGGTAAAAGTACGGACGGCACGGTTAATGTCATAGCCTCTTATGGGTCTAAAATTGCAAAATGTATCAGTGAACCTGATAAGGGAATTTATGATGCAATGAATAAAGGTTTGAAACTCGCTACGGGGGATGTTGTCGGTATTCTTAATAGTGATGATATGTATATGAGTCAGGATGTTATTGAAAAAGTTGTTGCTATTTTTGAAACGCATGCTGTTGAGAGTATGTTTGCAGATTTGATCTATGTTCAACCTGATAACCTAGACAAAATTGTGCGTTATTATGATAGTAGCTATTTTAGTCCGGCTAAATTTGCGTATGGTTGGATGCCCGCACATCCTACTTTTTTTGTAAAACGAGAGGTGTATGAAAAATATGGGTATTTTAAAACCGACTATAAAATAGCAGCTGATTATGAGTTATTAGCACGTTTTTTAGGCAAATATGCCATAAGCTATTTTTATTTACAAAGACCGATTGTGAAAATGAGAACAGGCGGTGTTAGTACGACAAATTTTAAAAGCAATGTTGTTATCAATCAAGAAATCTTAAGAGCATGTGCCGAAAATGGGATCGATACGAATTGGTGGAAGGTTCTTTCTAAGTATCCTAAAAAATTATTAGGACTTTTAAAGCGATGAAAAAGCTTTTACTAACAGGGGCTCGTGGTTTTATTGGACGTTATTTCCAAAAAGAGTATGCGTATAAATACACAATTCAGACGTTTTCATTTTTAAAAGATGATATGGAAACTTTACATGTAAAAGGTGTAGAGGCCATCATTCATCTCTCCGCATTAGTGCACCAGATGGGTGGCGCAAGTGATGAAGCTTATGAGCAAGTCAATGTTGCTCAGACACTACAGTTGGCACGAAAAGCAAAAGCGAATCACGTTAAACAGTTTATTTTTATGAGTACAGTAAAAGTCTATGGTGAAGAGAGTGATCGTGCCTATACTGAAATTAGTCCATGTCATCCCGAAGATGCTTATGGGAGAAGTAAATTAAAAGCTGAGCAAGAACTTAAAGCGTTAGCAGATAATGATTTTATAGTTTCGATTATACGAACACCTATTGTTTATGGTCGGGGTGTTAAAGCGAATATGCAAAATCTGATGAAACTGATTGATACAATTCCACTCTTGCCTTTAGGTGGTATTGAAAATAAACGGAGTTTTGTTTATATTGGGAATTTGTGTGCCTTGCTTAATACGCTTATAGATCAACGCAAAGGTGGTATTTTTTTAGCAGGCGATGATGCACCTCTTTCGACTACGGAGTTAATACAAGAGCTTGCCAAAGTTAAAAAGAAAAAACTTTTATTGATCCAACTACCTTTATTTGCGATGTTCCTCAAATGGGTTAAACCTTCCTTTTACAAACGACTATTTGAAAGTTTGACAGTAGATAATCGCTATACAAAAGAAGTTCTGCAGTTTAAAAATCCCTATTCAATGCAAGAAGGTATTGCTATGATGATCCAAGGTTCTGTGTAATGATCTATCTATCTATTCTTATGGCTTCATTTCTTTTAACCTATCTTATTCGCATCTATGCCCTTAAAAAATCATTACTTGCCTCAGTCAATGAACGCAGTTCTCACATAACACCAACACCGCATGGCGGGGGAATTGCGATTGCTCTGACATGGTTTTTGGGTCTTGTTTATCTTTTTACATGTAAAGAGATTGAGCCTTCTTTATTCTATGCACTCATGTGTGGAAGTGTGCTTTCTTTTGTGAGTTACTTTGATGATCTTTATGAGTTATCACCAAAACTAAGGCTGTTGGTGCAAGCGGGTGTCAGTATTGCAGGGCTCTATGCGCTTGGTGGACTTGAGCGAATTGATTTTGGGTTTTGGATGATTGAAAATCCGTTTATTACCAATGCGTTGGCTTTTTTAGGGATCATGTGGTTCATCAACCTCTATAATTTTTTAGATGGCATTGACGGTTATGCAGGCAGTGAAGCGATCTTTTTAGCCATTGCTGGATGGCTTTTGTTTGGGGGAGGGCACTTCTTCGTTTTGGCCGCTTCTGTGGCAGGTTTTTTAGTGTGGAACTGGCATAAGGCTAAAATTTTTATGGGCGATGTTGGCAGTACACTTTTGGGCTATACGGTTGCTATCTTTTCCATTTATTATCAAAACAGTGGTTTTTCGATTTTTATTTGGATTATTCTTTTTGGGCTCTTTTGGTTTGATGCAACTTTAACACTTCTGCGACGTTATCGAAGTCATGAAAAACTCTCACAGGCTCACCGTAAACATGTGTATCAACGTTTAGTGCAAAGTGGAGTTTCGCATGATCGGGTCGTCTTCTTAGCATTGGGTGTTAATCTTGTTTTAGTGATTTTAGGGTATAGTGCGTTCGTTCAACCAAGCAACACAATGGGATATTTTATGGTAACAATTTTAGCGCTTTATGGTGTGATGAAGATGGTGGATCAACGAAAGAAGTTTGAATAATGTTATTGACCCTTGATAAACGGATTTTAAATATTTTAGTCATCATTGTTTTAACACTGGTAACTTTTTTGTGGACGTATTGGATTTTTCATTATCCTGTTCAATTTGAAGTCATTGGTGTTGTGATGGTTGTGCGTATAGGGGCTTCTATCATCCTTTTTAAAGACTATTCACTCTCGTGGTCTAAAGTGACTCAAAAGACTTTTTTACTCAAAAGCCTTGTTTATATTATCGCATTTTGCGTTTATGCGCCACTCTTTTATACCCATGTTCGTTTAGCGTTGCTGCTCTCGGAGCTCTTCTTTTATCTTTTTTCGATTACCTTTGTGATGTATCTTTATTACTTTTGGGTCAATCATAGTCGTACTTACAAAGATAAAACGTTGGTGATTTATGGTGCTGGAAAATCAGGACTAAAATTGGAAGAAGAGTATCGTAATACCGCATACAAAACGCGTTATTTTGTTGATGATGACAAACGACTTCAAAAGCGCAGTATCGATAGTGTTCGCATCATTTCCAAAGATGAACTAAAAGAGAAGTTGGGCGACAGCAAGTACGATCTCCTTTTGATCGCTATGCCCTCAGCGTTACCTAAAACTATCAATGCCATTTATGAAGAGCTCAAACCTTATTTTCATGAGATTAAAATTTTACCTTCATTGGATTTGATTCTTTCCGATACTTTTTTATCCCACCAACTTAAAGAGATCACCGTTGAGGATCTTTTAGCAAGGCACCCAAAAGATCTTGATAAAGTGAAAATTTCGCAGTTTATCCAAAATAAGACGATTATGATCACGGGAGCGGGTGGAAGTATTGGCAGTGAGATTGTTCGCCAATGCCTGAAACATGGGGCTAAAAAGCTTATTTTGATTGATCACAGTGAATTTAATCTGTACCAGTTGATGGAAGAGTTGCAAAGCGATAAACTGGTGCCAATTATGCAAAGTGTTCTCAATGAATCCTTGATGGATAAGACATTTGCGATGTATAAACCAGAGATTGTTGTGCATGCCGCAGCCTATAAGCATGTTCCTTTAGTAGAATCCAATGTGGAAGAGGGCATTTTAAACAATGTTTTAGGAACTAAAATTTGCATTGATTTTGCCATTAAGCATGGGGTTCAAAAATTTATTTTAATCTCAACCGATAAAGCAGTACGTCCGACCAATGTAATGGGAACGACCAAACGTATTTGTGAGCTTTACGCTCAAAATGTAGACGCCAAAGAGACGCACATCGTAGCGGTTCGTTTTGGCAATGTTCTGGGCAGTAGTGGCTCTGTTATTCCAAAGTTTAAAGCGCAAATTGAAAAAGGTGGCCCTATTACGGTGACGCATCCTGAAATTACGCGCTATTTTATGCTTATCCCTGAAGCATGCGAGTTGGTGCTTCAAACAGGGGCTATCGGCGAAAACGGAGAGCTTTTTATTTTGGATATGGGTGAGCCGGTTAAAATTGCTGATTTAGCGCAAAAGATGATTGATCTCTCGGGTAAAAAAGAGATTGCGATTGAATTTACGGGGCTTCGTCCTGGCGAAAAACTTTATGAAGAGTTGCTCATCCATGAGAGCGATAAAAAGACAGCCTATGAGTCGATTATGGTCACAAACAAAACTCCGTATGCGATTGATAAACTCTGCTCCGATATCGAAGAGCTGTTTACATGTAACGATAAAATTAGCAAACTCAAAGAGATTGTTCCTGAGTTTAATCATAACGCACAATAGGGATTAGGGATGAATCAATATTTAACGGATAAGAAGAGTGTCTATCTCATTATAAGTCTGATTGTACTTGCTTTTGCATTTAGTTTTTGCGTACGGCTGATTTGGGTCTATCAATTTAGCGACTATGAGAGTTTTAAATTTGCCGGACAGTTTATGATCAATACGAATGATGGCTATTTTTGGGCAGAAGGTGCAAGAGATCTTCTAAGTGGCATTTTTATCAAACACAATCTTTCGCCTATTTCAGAAGCTACATCTTGGCTTACGTATGCGACTGTAAAAGTATTGCCCTTTTCTTTAGAGACCATTATTTTTTATATGCCTGCTGTTCTTGGTTCTCTTATTGTGATTCCTATCATTCTCATTGCTCATAATTTTAAAATGGTAGAAATGGGTTTTTTAGCAGCACTCCTTGCCTCTATTGCAGTGAGTTATTACAACCGAACAATGATCGGCTATTACGATACGGATATGCTCAATATTGTTTTTCCTACATTTCTCTTGTGGTCGCTCATCTTAGCCTTGCGCACACACGAAGAAAAATACCTGTTAATTACCGCCTTAGAGATTATCGCTTATCGTTGGTGGTACCCTCAGAGTTACTCCTTAGAATTTTCTTATTTTGGGTTGATTTTGGTGTATGCGCTACTGTTTGATCGGAAAAATATTTTTCATTTCAAACTTTTAACGATGATGCTTTTTGCGATGATGGGATTACCAAGTTTAGTACGATTCGTGATCGTTATTGGTGTTTATATCAGCTTTAAGCAGGGCAAACTCAAACAGTATGTATGGTATTTTTTAGCAGCATCAGTGATACTTTTTATTCTCAGTGGTGGGTTAGAGCCTATTTGGTTTAGGCTAAAGCTTTATGTTTTTAAAGATAGCATAGAGATTACCCAAGATATATTGCCTTTACATTTTTTCTCCGTAATGCAAACCGTACGTGAAGCCGGTCAAATTGACTTTGTCACTTTTGCCGAGCGTATTAGTGGGCATACGATCACGTTTATCCTTTCTCTCATTGGCTATGTTTTGATGGTCAAAAAATACCCGGCGATGCTTCTTGGCTTGCCATTATTAGGGCTTGGCTTTTTAGCCCTTTGGGGAGGTTTGCGTTTTACCATTTATGCTGTGCCGGTGTGTGCTTTGGGTGTGGCGTATCTGCTTTTTAGATGGAGTGCCTATATCACAGGACTTTTTATCAATGAACGGCTTGGAGGGCTTGTTAAATCGAGCTTTGTGATTCTCTCAAGTCTTGGTGTTTTGTACCCAAATCTTTTACATGTAATCGATTATCGTGTGCCAACGGTGATGAATAAAATGGAAGTGGAACAGCTTGATTCGCTTCGCAAAATTGCAGGCAGAGAAGATTATATCGTTGCATGGTGGGATTATGGGTATCCTTTGCGTTATTATGCCGATACCAAAACATTGATTGATGGCGGAAAGCATGATGGAGGCGTTAATTTTCCTGTAAGTTTTATGTTGACGAATGATCAAGAAAGTGCGGCGAGGCTTGCTCGTTTGGAAGTGGAATACACGGAAAAAGCATTTACAACAGCGGAAGAGAATGAGACCAAACCAAAAGAGCAACAGCATGATATTTTAAATAATACGGCTCAAATGACCTTAGATTATGGTTTTCATGATGCCAATGATTTTCTGGATGCACTTCAGACACCTCTAACGTTGCCTGCTAAAACAAGGGAAATTTATTTTTATCTGCCGTACCGCATGATGGGTATTTTCCCAACGGTTGCGCAATTTAGCAATATGGATCTGATGAGCGGTAAAATGACTCGCCAGCCTTTCTTTTTTCAAACGACACAGTTTAAAGATACGGGAACCCTGCTTAATTTTAGCAGTGGTGTGGTGTTGGATAAAGCCAAAGGAATGCTTAAAATTGGCAATCAAGAAGTTCCCGTTAAAAATTTCATCCAAACAGCGTATACGCCTGAATTTAAACTGATTAAAGAGCAAAATGTCATTCATCCTGATGGGCTTTTCTCAATTATTTATATGCAAGCGTACAATACGTTTCTCATTCTCGATGAGGCAATGTTTCATTCGACCTATATTCAACTCTTTGTGTTGGAAAATTATGATGAACGATTTTTTGAACCGATGAGTTTAGAGGCATACGCTAAAGTGTATCGGCTCAAAATTTAGCTAAAATAATAAAAAACAAAAGGTAAGCGATATGGTCATTCGTGAGATTCAGCAGTTTTCTGAAGTTAGAACCAGAGCAAGAGCCTATTTGTGCTATCTCTTTACGCGTAATATCCCTAACCGTATGCCTGAACCTAATTTGGATGTTATCAGTGCGAGCCTAGATAAAATCGTCCACGAAGTCGAAGAGTTTGAAGCCCTTTATTTGCTGGATAACAAAGGCGATCAAGTCATCAATAACATCACCGATGATCCACACCGTAAAGGAGGTCTCGGTCAAAATCGTAGTGGAAAGTCCTATTATTACCGAGCAGTGCGCGAAAAACGCTGTGTTCTAAGCGATCCGTATCCTTCGACATTGACCAATGATTTAACGGTGACGGCATCGTATCCTATTTATGATGAGCAAGGGATTCTTAAATTTATTGCCTGTATCGATGTCTCTTTAGAGCACATTTTAAAAATTGCTCACCCCTCATCATTACAGTCTGTTTTTGGCAAAAGCTCACAAGTGATTTACACTGTTTTTTCCCTCTCTTTGCTTGCAATCGCGCTTTTATTGCTCTTCAATGGGATGCGCAGCCTTTTTATGCACGGACTTCAGTTTGATCTTCTTGATATTAAAGCGATGTTTGAATCAACCATTTTGGTCACACTCTCTTTAGCTATTTTTGACCTGGTGAAAACGATCTTTGAAGAGGAAGTGTTAGGTCGAAATGAACGCGATGAGAGTGGGGGAATGCACAAAACAATGGTGCGTTTTTTAGGCTCAATTATTATCGCCCTTGCCATTGAAGCGCTGATGCTCGTCTTTAAATTTGCGATTATTGACGCAGCACATATTTTGTACGCGGTTTACCTGCTTGGAGGTGTGACATTCTTACTCTTCGGGCTCGCGTTTTACCTTAAATCCATTCCGCCAAAGAGAGATTCATGATAGGTTTGATTGATTACAATATGGGCAATCTCAGAAGTGTCACCAATGCGTTTGAAAAGCTTGGTGTCGCGGTTGAAATTGTTAAAGATGCCGATGCTGTGGCGAAGTTCGATAAGATTATTTTACCAGGTGTTGGGGCGTTTAAAGATGCGATGATGTGCCTCAAAGAGCGAAATCTTGACGAGGCTGTAAGAACATTTGCCGCTTCTGGAAAACCCCTGTTAGGGATCTGCCTTGGGATGCAACTGCTGTTTGAAAGCAGTGTTGAGTTTGGTGATTGTGCTGGACTTGGTTTGATCGAAGGCGAGATCGTGAAGTTTGATACGTCACGGTTTGATCAACGCCTTAAAGTGCCTCATATGGGCTGGAATCAATTACATGTAAAGAAAGAAACCCCTTTGTTTAAAGGAATGCCTGAGTCGTTTTATCTCTATTTTGTGCACAGTTTTCATGCACGCTGTGATGATCAATACACGATTGGTAAGACCATGTACGGGTATGAATTTCCCAGTGCCGTTCAAAAAAACAATGTTTTTGGCTTTCAGCCGCACCCGGAGAAATCCCATGCCAATGGATTGGCAATTTTAAAGAATTTTGTGGAGTTATGATGGATATTTTACCAGCGATTGATCTCAAAGATGGCAAAGCCGTACGCCTTACCAAAGGGCTGATGGAAAGTGCTAAAATTTACTCGAATGAGCCTTGGGAAGTGGCAAAAGTGTTTGAAGAGATGGGCTCAAAATGGGTGCATCTGGTCGATTTAAACGGAGCATTTGCAGGCGAGCCTAAAAACCTTGAACAGATTGAAAAAATTCGTCAAAATTGCCATTTAAAACTGGAACTGGGTGGCGGAATCCGCGATGAGGAGACGATTCGTCGTTATGTTGATTTAGGCATTGATCGCGTCATTTTAGGTTCCATCGCCTTGAAAAATCCTGCGTTTGTCAAAGAAATGGCTCAAAAATACCGCGTAGTGGTTGGAATTGATGCCATTGATGGTTATGTTGCGGTAGAAGGCTGGGCTGAAAAATCCACGATGAGCGCAACGGAGCTAGCATGCGCATTTGCCGATGCAGGGGTGGAAGCGATCATCTGCACCGATGTCGGGCGCGATGGTATGCTTAGTGGTGTCAATCTTGATTTTACACTCTCTATCGCAGAAGCCTCGGGTATTGCTACGATTGCGAGTGGAGGTTTAAAGAATTTAGACGATATTATACTGTTGAAGCAGAGCCAAAAGGTTTCTGGTGTCATCGTGGGGAAAGCGTTTTATGAGGGGAGCTTAGATTTGC
>DBTO01000286.1:0-5420 GCA_002307095.1 Sulfurospirillum sp. UBA1314 | reverse complement strand
CCGTATTATTAAAAACACATTACAGAGATTAGGCTTTGATGATGTCTTAGAGGCTGAACATGGTGTTGAAGCCTGGCAGATTATGGAGCGCACACCTGATATTAATGTGCTGATTACCGATTGGAACATGCCTGAGATGAATGGTTTGGATTTGGTGCGTAAAGTTAGAGCTGAAAAAAAATATGAGAGTATGCCAATTATCATGGTAACAACTGAAGGTGGTAAGGCAGAAGTGATTACAGCGCTGAAAGCAGGCGTCAACAACTATATCGTTAAGCCTTTTACCCCACAAGTTCTTAAAGAAAAACTCGAGGATGTCTTAGGTTAATTTGAATGGAAAAAACCTATAACGAACTTCAAATAACCCCTAGTAGTGAATACCCACTTTTTCTTGACTTTATCATGAGCCTCAGCGATGAGGCTATTGAAGAGAATGAAGGCACACTGATTTTACGCAGTGAAGAAGCGTTGCAGTTAGTTCTTTTTGGTGTGGAAGCTTTTGCCAAAGAGCTTAGCATTGCTCTTGGTCAAGAGATCACACTTGATACAAAGCTTTTAGTAAAAAAGAATGAGGATTGGATTGAGCAGTATCGAAACTCCATACAACCTTTACATGTAAACGATTTTTACATTCACCCAAGTTGGGTGGAAGGTGTGGTTGGTAAGAAAAACATTATTATCGATCCCGCTTTGGCATTTGGTTCAGGACACCATGAGACGACGTTTGGCTGTTTAATGTTATTGCAAAACTATGTTAAAGAGGGCAGTGAACTTTTAGATGTGGGATGCGGTAGTGGTATTTTAAGTATTGCTGCACGCAAATGCGGTGCTATCGTTGATTTGTGTGATACCGATGCGCAAGCGACAGATAGCGCAACGGAAAATTTTAAGCTTAATCATGAAAGTTTTCATCGCATTTGGACAGGTTCGGTTCAAAAGCGTGAAAAAGAGTACGACATTGTGGTTGCCAATATTATTGCAGATGTACTTATTATGTTAGCCAGTGATTTGCAAAAAGCAGTCAAAGAGGGTGGATTATTGATCCTTTCTGGCATTTTAGATAAATACGTCGATAAAGTAGAACATAAATTTTCTTCGATGAAATTGGTTGAAAAGTATCAAAAAGAGGAGTGGTTTACACTCGTGCTACAAAGGAATTAGATGAGTCAAAATAATCAAAACGATAACAAGAACGAAAAGAAAAATAACTTTTTTAATCAAAATCCGCTTTTAATGTTCGCGATTTTTGCCATTGTCATCGTCGTTTTATTTAAAAATTTTACGACGGTTTCTGACCCAGCAGTCGGGGCTACGTTTAGTGGACAAAACAGCGCAACTAAAAATATCAGTTATTATGAGCTCAAAGAGTTGATTCGCAATAACCAAATTAGTTATGTTGCGATTGGTCAAACAACGATCAAAGCTTTTTCGCCTGAAGGTGCTCAAAAAACAGTTTATGTCGTGAAAAAAGTCGGCGAAGATAGCACATTGATTCCTTTGATGGATGAGAAGAAAGTAGGCTATGGCGGTTATAATGAGTCTAACATTTTAACCGAGATTCTTTTTTCATGGGTACTTCCTGTCTTTGTTTTCTTTGGTATTTGGATGTTTTTGGCAAACAAAATGCAAAAAAATATGGGTGGCGGTATTCTTGGTATGGGAAGCAGCAAAAAGCTTGTTAATTCTGAAAAACCTAAGGTTAAGTTTGAAGATGTAGCGGGTGTTGAGGAGGCAAAAGAGGAGGTCAAAGAGATTGTTGATTTCCTTAAATTCCCTGATCGTTACATGAACTTGGGCGCAAAAATCCCTAAAGGTGTGCTTTTAGTAGGTCCTCCAGGTACTGGTAAAACCTTGCTTGCCAAAGCCGTTGCGGGAGAGGCAAGTGTGCCGTTCTTCTCGGTTTCAGGTTCCAGTTTTATTGAGATGTTTGTGGGTGTGGGTGCGAGTCGTGTAAGAGATCTTTTTGAAAATGCGAAAAAAGAGGCTCCTTCGATTGTCTTTATCGATGAGATCGATGCAATCGGTAAAAGCAGAGCTGCAAACGGTATGATGGGTGGCAATGATGAGAGAGAACAAACACTCAATCAATTGCTTGCCGAGATGGATGGTTTTAGCTCCGACAAATCGCCTGTTATTGTGCTTGCTGCAACCAATCGTCCTGAAGTGTTAGATGCAGCGCTTTTAAGACCGGGTCGTTTTGACCGTCAAGTTTTGGTGGACAAACCAGACTTCCAAGGAAGACGTGACATTTTAAAAGTCCACAGTGCCGATATCAAACTAGGTAAAAATATTGATCTTGAAGAGATTGCACGTTTAACTGCAGGACTTGCGGGTGCTGATCTTGCCAATATCATCAATGAAGCGGCCCTTTTGGGTGGTCGTAAAAATAAAGAGTATGTGGAACAAATTGATTTGGTCGACGCAGTTGAGCGAGCTATTGCAGGCTTAGAGAAGAAAAGTCGTCGTATCAATCCAGAGGAAAAACGCATCGTTGCTTACCATGAGAGTGGTCACGCTTTAATTGCGGAGACAACGACCGGTGCTAAAAGGGTTTCAAAAGTCTCTATTATCCCAAGAGGACTTGCCGCACTTGGCTATACGCTTAATACGCCTGAAGAGAATAAATTTTTAATGCAAAAACATGAGCTCATTGCTGAAGTCGATGTCCTTTTGGGTGGACGTGCCGCAGAAGAAGTTTTCTTAGGTGAAATTTCAACGGGTGCTGGTAATGATTTAGAGCGCGCGACGGATATTATCAAATCCATGGTGAGCATTTACGGTATGAGCGATGTTGCAGGACTGATGGTACTTGAAAAACAACGTAATGTCTTTTTAAATGGTGGAACGACCAAAGATTACAGTGAAAAAATGGCTGAAAAGCTCGATGAACATATCAAAGAGACACTTCAAGCACGTTATGTTCTTGTCAAAGAGCGCTTGGAAGAGTACCGTGAATGTATCGAGCGTATTGTGGCAAAACTCAGTGAGTATGAGACGATTGATGGTGTGCAGTTGCGTACGCTGATTGAGGCATTTGAAGTTGAGTCTGACATTCCTTCAAAGCTCAAAGCGCCTCTTGTCCGACAGGAGTCAAAAAATTCTGAAGAGCAACCAAAAACCGATGCGTAACGGATCGTATACTTCAACGCATATCATTGCAAAAGAGGGATGGAATCAGGTCGTTTTTACCTTTATGGTTTTTCTACTTGCCTACGCACTTTCGTTTTGGACATGGATATTTTTCGCTCTTTTTATAGGCACACTTTACAGCTACCGTAACCCTGAACGCATTAGTGAAGAGGATGATGGGCACTGTTTGGTAGCTCCTTTGGATGGCGCCATTACCGATATCTCAAAAGTGAGTTTGAGTGATGGTAGTGAATCGCTACGTATTGTGATTCGCAAATCATTTTGGGATGTTGGTGTTTTAAGAGCACCTCTGAGCATGGAAATTTTAGAGGTCAAAAAGCGTTTCGGGCTTTTTATGAACGCGACATCACCTCTTTTTTCAACCTTATGTGAGCGTAAAGGTCTTACATGTAAAAGTACCTTTGCTCCTTTGAAAATGGTGATTAGTGCAGGACTGTGGAGTCAGAAAATTACACTTTTTTCCAAAGTGGGTGCTTTTAAAGCCGGTGAACGCATCGGTTTTTTACGTTATGGTGAAGTAGCACTTTTCCTTCCGTTAGATACCCGTATTAAAGTCTCCCTCAATGATGATGTTAAAGCAGGAACCAGCATTTTAGGCTACCTTGCGTACAAGGATAAACATGATAGATAATAGTGGTAATAAACTCCAATTGATCTATATTTTCCCCAATCTTTTCACAGCTGCAAGCGCTTTTTTAGGGGTGATTAGTATTATAGCTTCCACGAGCGGTCAGTTTGAAAAAGCGGCCGTTTACATTTTGCTTTCACTGATTTTCGATGGTTTGGATGGAAGAGTCGCTCGCCTTACCAATGCGACCAGTAAATTCGGTGCAGAGTTCGACTCTCTAGCCGATATCGTAGCGTTTGGCGTAGCCCCAGCGATGCTGTTCTATTTTAGCGTAGGGCATATGTATGGAAAACTAGGTTCTCTCATGTGCGCCATGTATGTTGTCTTCGGTGCGATCAGACTGGCTCGTTTTAATGTGATGATCGGTGTGAGTGAACCTTCTGTCTTTATTGGGGTTCCCATTCCTACTGCAGCTGTTGTGGTTTCGATGTGGATTTTATTTTACAAAGAGCATGCTTTTATGCACGGCTTTGAGTGGATCATGATGATAGGACTGGGTGTTCTCTCTTTTTTAATGGTCAGCAACATTCGCTATCCCAGTTTTAAAAAGATCGATATGCACAAAGGTCACATCATTAAGATCTTAGTCTATCTGGTTATTATCTTTTCATTGCTTTATCTCTATCCTATTGAAGTAGGAACACTTCTGATTACAGCTTATTTATCGTACGGGCTTATCAGAGGTATTTATAACTTCATCGTTGCCAAATTCCATAAAAATTTAGTATAATACGCCCACTTTGAGGTAAAGCCTTGCTTTACCTCTGGGATTTGACTAAAGGAGAGACGATGAACAGCATCGACATTGGTATCATGAAATCGATCAAAATTTTACCCAAGATAGAGATTAAAAACGCTCTCCTGCAAAACCTCCTCTGCCTCTAACTCTTTTTTTCTTTTCAATTTTCAAACAAACATACCAAGGAATAACCGATGAGTAACCCTAAAATTATCATTTTTGATACGACGTTACGTGATGGCGAGCAGAGCCCTGGGGCGTCTATGAACACCGAAGAAAAAATTCAGATCGCACTTCAACTCCAAAAACTGGGTGTTGATGTGATTGAAGCGGGTTTTGCTGCGGCAAGTCCTGGTGATTTTGATGCAATTGCACGCATCAGTGAGGCCGTTAGCAAGAGTCGTATCTGTTCGCTTGCGCGTGCATTGGATCGCGATATTAAAGCAGCCGGTGAAGCGGTAGCTAAAGCGAAGCTGAACCGCATTCATACCTTTATTGCAACCAGTTCGATTCACATGGAATACAAACTTAAAATGACACCTGATCAGGTGATCAAAAAAGCGGTGGAAGCGGTTCAGTATGCTAGAACCTTTTGTGATGATGTTGAGTTTAGCTGTGAAGATGCGGGACGCAGCGATGTGAGCTTTCTCAAAGAGGTGTTAGATGCGGTCATTAATGCAGGTGCATTAACCCTAAACATCCCCGATACCGTGGGATACCGCTTGCCAACAGAGATGGGGGCTATCATCAAATCTTTGAGCGAGTTTGTAGGTGAACGCGCCATCATCTCTGTGCACAATCATAACGACTTGGGGCTTGCTGTGGCAAACTCTTTGGCGTGTATTGAAAACGGTGCGCGCCAAGTGGAATGTACGATCAATGGCTTGGGCGAACGTGCAGGAA
>DBTO01000265.1:1704-2811 GCA_002307095.1 Sulfurospirillum sp. UBA1314 | reverse complement strand
TCTCGTTTGATGTGGTCAGTTACGCCGCAGGGTTGACCTCTATGAGACTGAGTTCGTTTTTGATCGCAACGGGTGTAGGGCAACTGCCTGCAACGCTTGTGTATTCGTACGCTGGGGAGATGCTTAGCGGTGGTGCGAAAACGGTCGTTTATGGCCTTTTGATTCTCTTTTCCGTTTCTATTTTGGTCTATCTGATCAAGCGAGTGTATCGTGGAAAGTGAGATCAACGCGTATGAAAAGGCGTGCGTAGACTGTAGAAGCTGTATGAAGGGCTGTCCGATGCTCTACAGCTTCACCATCTCGCCCAAAAAACTGCTGAGTAAATTCTCGACAGAGCGTCCTTCGAGCGATATGGCATTTGCCTGTGCCAACTGCGGACTCTGCGCGCACATGTGCCCACAAGACATTGACTTTGGAAAGGTCTTCACCGCTTCTAAAGCAACGTTTGCGGATGATAAAAACGTGTTGAAAAAGTACGGCTATGGTGCGGTCATCTTCCACCAAAAAAGTAGTTTTTCAAGACTTTTTTCTACTACAAAAAAGTTTACAACTGGAGAGTACACCTATATGGCATTTATGCCTGGATGTGCGCTTAGCTCGTACTCTCCCAGTCTTGTTCATAGCGTATTTGACTATCTGCGTTCCAAATGCTCAGGCATTGGCATCATTCAGCAGTGTTGTGGCACACCTACACGCATGATGGGCGATATGGCGCAGTTTAAAACGTATCATTCACAGCTTGAGCGTGATCTTGCCAAAATGGGCGCAACCACCGTTGTGACCGCCTGTGAGAACTGTTTTATGAGCATCAAAACGTACGCGCCACACATCAAGATCGTCTCACTCTATTCGCTATTAGCCCAAATTGGACTGCCAGAACATGCGAAAGAGCGCTATAAAAACAGCCCTAAAATGGCACTGCACGACCCGTGTCCGACGCGGTATGAAAAAGAGATTCACCACGATGTACGCACACTTTTAGCGCAGATGGGACAGCCTTTTGAAGAGTTCAAACAAAACCGTGAAAAAACGCTCTGTTGCGGCAGTGGGGGCATGTTGGAGCTGACCCATTCAGGCTTAGCGCATGAGCAGATGCGCTCACGTGCC
>DBTO01000265.1:980-1359 GCA_002307095.1 Sulfurospirillum sp. UBA1314 | reverse complement strand
GTGCATCTACTTGACCTCATTTTCAATCCTGATTTTGCGATGAAGCAAGAAGCGCAAGGAGTGCTGAAAAAATGGTACAACCGTTTCAGTTCACGCCAGAAAATCCACGCCTTAAAGGATGACGCATCAAAAAGATAGCCCTGTTTTTAGCCTTTGGCGTCTTGATGTTCCTCTTTTATAAAACGGGCGTGCTCTCTTACGCGCAAGTCGAATCGATCAAAACCTTTGTGCTTGGCTTTGGCATCTACGCCCCGATTATCTTCATAGTCCTTTTTACCCTTGCGCCGCTTATCTTTTTTCCCGATGGTATTTTAGCTCTTGCAGGAGGGCTGATCTTTGGGTTTGCGTGGGGAAGTGTTTACATCATCGTGGGTGCGTT
>DBTO01000265.1:761-904 GCA_002307095.1 Sulfurospirillum sp. UBA1314 | reverse complement strand
AGTCGAATCGATCAAAAGTTTTGTGCTTGGCTTTGGCATCTATGCACCGCTTATCTTCATAATTCTTTTCACGCTCGCACCCCTTATCTTCTTCCCTGATGGTATTTTGGCTCTTGCGGGTGGGCTTATTTTTGGGTTTGCGT
>DBTO01000265.1:0-727 GCA_002307095.1 Sulfurospirillum sp. UBA1314 | reverse complement strand
GTGTTTACATCATCGTGGGTGCGTTGTGTGGGGGAACACTCTCTTTTTATCTTGCACGACTGTATGGCAAAAAAATGCACGAAAAATTGGCGCATGAAAAACTGATAAACTTTCAAAAAAGCGTTCAAAAGCATGGTTTTGTGATGATTTTACTGTTGCGATTGGTGCCTTTGGTTCCGTTTAACATCATCAGTTACAGCGCAGGGTTTTCAACGATTCGGTATCGTGATTTTTTCTTCGCAACGCTTTTGGGCATGAGCCCTGGTGTGCTTGTGTATGCGAATATCGGAGCGCAATCGCTGAGTTTTGGAAGCCAAGAGTTTTACATTTCAGTAGGCTTATTGGTCGTGCTTGTGGTGGTTTCGATGGTTTTAAAACAACGTGTGAAAAAGAGGTTAGAAGCGTATGAAAAGTAGTTGGCAGAGAATTGTTTTTGAAGAGCGTCCGATTTACGTACACCGCCACAGTGCGGACTGGTTTGTGCCCAATGCACGTGCCGACGCGTTATTGCAAAGTGCGGAGAAAAGCCTTGCGTATGAGCAGTTAAAACACCGTATTTCAGAGCCCAATCCTCTGGTATATACGCCAAAATCAACGTCTAAAACAGCACTCCACGAGTTTTGGATACACCTCACCAACCGTTGCAATCTCTCCTGTACACACTGCCTTTTTAGCTCTTCGCCCACCGAAAAAGACACGCTAAGTTTGGAAGAAATTATTTTACATG
>DBTO01000046.1:24767-42148 GCA_002307095.1 Sulfurospirillum sp. UBA1314 | reverse complement strand
GGGTAAAAAATTTGCAGACAAACTCGCCCCTCAGCGCCAGTTAACCGATAAAGAGCATCAACGCTACCAAGAAGCGATCAAAGCAATTGATCGTAACAATTACCCACAAACACTGAGTGATAAACTCAAAGCGATTGATGCGATACTTCAACAACTCCCTTCCATTCGCAGTCGTATTGATAGCCTTAGTATCAGTGGAGCAGAACAGGTGGCATATTATACCCTGCTTAACAAACACCTTTTAGACATTGTCGCCTCCACAGCCCTGCTCTCAACCGACCCTTTGATTGTGAAGCAACTCAGCGCTTATGCCAATTTTCTCAAAGCTAAAGAACGTACAGGCATCGAACGAGCCGTTCTTTCAAATACCTTTGCCGCCGATACATTTGCACCCACGATGTTTGTCAAACTCATTACCTTGGTTTCAGAACAGATCGCCTACATCGATGCTTTTGAAGGAACGGCTTCTACTGCTTCGATTGCTTTTTATGAAAAAACAATGCGTTCACCGATTGTCGATGAGGTTCAAAAGATGCGCACTATTGCCATTGAAAAAGGCAATGAAGGTCATTTTGGTGTTGATGCTACGCATTGGTTTGATACCATCACAGGTAAAATCAATCTGCTTAAAGAGGTGGATGATGTCCTTGGAAACGAAATAAATCACTCACTTGAAACACTCAAAAACAGCGCACAAACACAAATGCTGATCGAAAGTGGTGGACTCATTCTCATCACTTGTTTGATTGTTCTTCTACTCTACACAACGTTTCAAGATATCATTCAAGCCATTACTTCATCAGGTTCAAAACTTGAATCTATCGCTTCTAATCTTGATCTAACGCAATCCCTTGCACTGAAAAGTGACAATGAAATTTCCGATACGATGAAACAGGTTCAAAAACTGATTTCAAATTTTAAAGACTCCATCAGCAAAGCGCTCGATACCTCCGACCAAAGTGTGGAAGCGAGCAGTTCACTCAGTGATGTTTCCATCCATCTTGCCTCTAATATTAAGGAACAAAACCGATTTATTCATGAAATTCAAGTGGAAATGCAGTCGTTTAAAGCCAAAGAGGTTGCCATGAAAGAGATGTCATTTACCACTTTTAACGACCTTGAACAGACTAAAGAGGTGCTTGAAGCGTTTGTC
This sequence comes from Sulfurospirillum sp. UBA1314, assembly GCA_002307095.1. Lineage (GTDB taxonomy): Bacteria > Campylobacterota > Campylobacteria > Campylobacterales > Sulfurospirillaceae > Sulfurospirillum. The sequence continues at coordinate 40,995 of DBTO01000046.1, read as the reverse complement.
ACGAATATGAGTAAAGTGGTCGATCTTATCGCTCAAAGTGCGCAAAAGCAGCATGACCTTGGCAGCAAAGTTGATTCACTTTCCAACCAAGCCACGCAGATCAAAGAGGTGTTAAGCATCATCGGAGATATTGCCGATCAGACCAATTTGCTAGCCCTTAATGCCGCGATTGAAGCGGCGCGTGCAGGTGAACACGGACGTGGGTTTGCCGTGGTTGCAGATGAAGTGCGAAAGCTCGCGGAACGTACACAAACTTCACTCTCAGACATCAGTGCAACAACCAATATTATTGTTCAAACAATTCATGATGTCACCTCAGAAACTGAGACGATTTCCCAAGCATTTTACGCTCTCTCTACAGAGGCCAACACACTGATTTTAGATTCGCAAACTACCTCGGATAAACTCAGTGGCACCATTCAGATTTCTGCCAAACAGACCTCAGAACATACTGTGGTGGCACACACTGTGGAGACATTTATGAAACATATTGATGATGTTACCATGCTTTCGGAAAACAACAACACCTTGGGTGAAAAAGTCAAAGCGATATCGCAAAATCTCTGCCAAAAAGCGCAGAGTGCCAATGTCGAACTGAGGCGTTTTCGTATCCACTAAATCTTTACATGTAAGCTCCACAGTGAGCTAGAAGCATTTTAATATTAATCACTCATTAATCGCTATTTTGCTATTATAAAAGCTTAAATGACACACAAGGTTTTAGGCAATGGCTGCATATGAGCTTCCCGACACTTTTTGGCAAGATGTGGACGTGTTTTCGACCCTTCTGCTGCAATACAACCAAACCCACAATATCTCTGGTGCCAAAACCAAAGAGGTGGTACTCAAAAATGTGGACGATAGCATTTACCCTTTGCAGTATTTACATGTAAACGAAATGAAACGTGCGATCGACATTGGAACAGGGGCTGGATTTCCAGGCTTTTTACTCGCCCTTGCTCTGCCACACGTTCATTTTACGCTGTTTGAGCCGATTGCAAAAAAAAGTGCTTTTTTGCATTTAGCCAAAACTACACTGGAACTCAAAAATGTCGATGTATGCACCAACAGAGTGGAAAAAGTGGCACCGTTTCAGATCGATCTGATCAGTTCGCGTGCCGTTACCAACACCAAAATGTTGGTACAATTGTGTCAAAAGTTTATTGATCCTTCTACAACGCTTCTGTTTTACAAAGGCGAACTCGTCGATGAAGAGATCCAAGGGCTGAAAAATTGCCAGGTTTACCAGCGTGATAAACGCTATTATCTTGTTATGAAGGATGTCAATGTTAATTAAAATCGCGTTATTTGCCGGTGTCATCTTTCTGATTTACATCTTTTTTTTCAAAAATAGCCGTAAAGACGATGTTCAAAAAAGTGCCTCTAAAAAAGTTCTAGAGGGTGAAACGATGGTTGAGTGCCATGCGTGTTCAACCTTTATCAGCCACAAAGAGGCCATCATCAAAGATGGACTTTTTTACTGCTCGAAAGAGTGTGCAAGGTTGCCCTAATGATACTGATTGGTCATGAACTTATTTCCAGCGAGCCTTTTTACCAAGTTGCCTCTCTTGAAGAGATTGCCAAAACACCTTCCAATGCGGTGGTTCTGTTTGATTTCGAGCCCACATTGTCGGCATATTGTGTCGAGCAAAAGGTTTCGTTTGCTTTACATGTAAGGCATATCAAAGAGCTTGTTTTTGCCAATGCTTTAGGTGCTTCTTACTTCATTGTCGATAAAAGTTTAGCCCTTCACGCGCAAAAAATTGCCGATGATTACCTCTTTGATGGTAAGGTATTGCTTTTAAGCAACGATGAAAATGAGATCGAATTTGCAGCTTCGCATGCCATCGATGGCATTTTATTTGAAACCGGTATTACATCACTTTAAATCGAGGGCGTATGGGGAAAAATTACTACTTTATTCTCGCTTCTATCATTACCTTTCTTTACTGGATGCTGGATAGCTATATCATCGCTTCTTTGCATGATTCATCTTTGATGGATGAAGTGCTGCTTAAAACACCGCATACCCTTGTGTTTATTAAATTGCTGACGGCTGGACTTATTTTTGCGCTGACGCTTTCCCCACTTTTTTTCAAACAGCGTGTTCAAAAAGATCTCAAAACACCTCTGAATGAATTTGGCGAGTTACAACGCATTGCGGATGTTCTCTTTTCGTCACTTTCGACTAAAATCAACGTTGTCAAAGCGCTTGAAATTCTAGAAGAGAGTCTACAGCTTGAATCAAGCCTCCTTTTTATCTACAACAAAGAGACATTGACGCTTTACAATGAAAATGAGTTTATCAAAGCCTCTTTTCGCTCCAAAGAAATTTTGCCTTTTCAGTCCAATGCTTCAAGAAGCGCGGTTGAAACGTTCGCTATTAATTGCTTTTTAGAAAAGCGCCTGAGCTCTCAGGAAAGCCTAAAACTGGAGAAAAAGCAGATAATGCTTTTTAGTTTTGCCTTGCAAGAACAGCGCAGTGCAACGGCTTTAGGTAATTTAATACTGGCAAGCACGCATCCAAAACTGATTGAGCAAAATAAAGAGATGATTGAAAGATTTATACTCATGCTCACGTTTACCCTCTCTATCGGTGCGAAGAAAGATCTGTTACAAAACTTAAATACACAATATGCAAACGACCCCATAGGTCCTTTTGACAAAATACTCAACATCATTAATTTTTCAAGAATACAAGAGCATATCGATCAAGAATACAAACGTCACAAGCGGTATCACACCGCTTTAACACTGGTCTTGATTGATATTTCGATGCTTAAAAATTTGAGCAAAGTTTTCCCAGCAGACGTTATCACAACGCTGAAAAAAGATTTTATCCAATTGGTGAAAAAAAACACACGTGAGGTCGATATTTTTGGAAAATGGACCAACGATCAGTTTGTCCTACTTTTGCCCGATGTCGATTTTCGCGCCGGTCAAAAAGTGGCGCACAAGCTCAAAACTATTTTAGAAGAGACAAAGTTTGCGAGAGTCGGAAAACTGAGCTGTAGCTATGGGATTACGTCTATTTCTCCCAAAGATACAATTGCAAGCTTTAAAGCAAGAGCGGAAAGTGCCCTTGCCACAGCTTCTATGAAAGAAGGAAATGCCATTGAAGTCAAACTTCAAATGACCGATATCTAAATAATCACCCGCTTTAAAGCCGGATAAAGTTTGGTAATAATCTCATAACTGATGGTACGAAACTGCTCCGCTAAAGGGTTTGCATCCTCAAACATGCACACCTTTTGAGCGTCCCCTCCGAGGCAAAAGCTGTCCATGGACATACGCCCTTTGGTCAAGCTTCCATCGGCCATTTTAACAGGCGTAAAGCCATCAAAACGGAAAAAACCATCACCATAGCCAATGTCATACGTAGAAATACATTCATCCACTTTGGCTTCGTACACGCCACCGTAATTAACACGCTCACCTTTTTTCAAGATGCGTGAGCTGAGCTTTTCTGCCCACAGTGCTAAGACAGGTTTGAGATCATACGTCGCGATCAGAGGATGCAGGGTTGTGTAGCCATACATCGCAATACCAGAGCGAGCATAATCATCACTCCCAATGGAACTTACACGCAAAAGGGCTGCTGAATTACACGAATGAAAGGCAATAAACGGCATCGCATACTGTTGTGCAATGCTTTTGATTTTCTGCTTAGCTTGCTCAAAATTGGCACGTTGCCAAAAGAGTTCACTGTTCAGCTCATCCGCACTTCTAAAATGGGTAAATACCCCTTTGAGTTGCAGTTTTTTAGCGTGTATTAGCGTCATAGCTGCTTCGATTTGCTCTAGTTTAAGACCATTGCGGTGCATCCCAGAATCGATACTCAGATGAATCGAAGTCCCCTCAGGAAGTGCCTCAAGCGCTTCATACGAGTGTGCGGCAAGTGAAATAGAAGGGGAGAGTGTTTTACATGTAGGATGATCAACTAAGACCAAAACCTCTTCAAACAGATCGGCGATACGCTCTGCCTCTTCGATATTTTTAACCGCAGCACGAACCAGCCCATACTCAGAAGCCAGTTCTGCCATCATTCTTAAATCATGCCCATACGCGTTATCTTTTAAAACCGCCATGAGCTTCGTTTTGCCCCCAGCCTTTGCACACAGAAGATCAAGATTATGAAAAAAGTGTGCTTTATTTAATGTAATAAATGCCATATCTCTACGCTTTCACCCCAAAATTACGGATTACAAACCCTCTGATTTTTCGGGCTTGGTAATCGAGTTTATAAAAATGCTCATACACTGCTTTGGCATCCAATGTTGGATGGTTGGAAAAATCAAAGGCAATGTCTTTGCTATCTTTTGGAACATTTGCATCAATATACTCCATAAACGCATCTCTCGCTTCAATGAGTTTAACGAGCTCTTTGTCAATGTCTATTTCATGTGGATTCATTGTGCTACCTCTATTTTTCAGCCAAAACTTGCATTTTATCACCGACAAGCTCTATGTAAAGCTCTTTATCGCCTTTGGAAGAGAAAGAAGGGCTCTTGTACGTTTGGTAAAATGATATTTTAAAGAATTTACGATCATCAATGGTCGGATAAGGCACAATGCTCATGTTCTCAAACAGAATCGTTTTGCTCTCTTTACGTGCAAAAATCTGCTTTTTCGTATTGGAAAAGGCGACTTTGCCTGAACCATCCGCACGTTTAAAATCGTTAGAATAATAGTTCAAATAGGCATTAATATCGTTGACTTTCCAAGCACGTTGCCATTTGTACACTTCGGTTAAAATAGTTGCAATTTGCTCACGTGTCATTTTAGGAACTTTAGATTCGCCAATAATCACAACAGCACTTTGCGCATTGATTTCAGTATCGAGCGTTAAAATGGCACTGTTTTCCATCACCACACACCCTTTACTGAGGTCGTCTCTGTCTTTTCCATCAATGGGTACACCGTGAATCCAAATGCCATCGCCACTTTTATTTCGTAAAACATCAAACAAATTAGGGTACGAAAGTGCGAAGGCTAAAGGTCCGTAAAATTGATTGGTTGGTTTAAAACGTTTGGTGATCTCATAAACTCCTACAGGCGTTTTAAGATCGCCTCGTTTGAGTTTGTCGCCACTTTTACCCATGATGACATCGTCATGCCCGCGCACCAATTTCAAACCATCGCTTTCAATATGGTAAACTTCGCACCGTTTTTTCTCTTTTTCACAAAGAATCAGCGATTCGACATCTTCGTAGTAACCGTAACTGACATCAAGTCCTTTAAGGTGTTTGAGCCAATAATCACGAGATACACTCTCTTTTTCGCTCGGTGCTTTTGGTTTTACAAATCTATTTTGCCCCAGTTTCACCGCAGGTTCAGAAATCTCTTCTTTCTCTCTTTTAACCTCTTTAATCGGAGCTTTGACCTCTTTGGATTCAAACTCTTTTTTGAGAAAGTCCTCCACTGCGTTAATGCCTTTGGTTTTGTAGATTTTATAAATATCCTCAGCCGTCGCCGCATATAAAGCAAGTGCAAACAGAGACAAAAAGACCAGATAGCGCATACATCCCCTCTTTAATAGACTTTCATGACTCTTTCCAGCCTTCAGCCTAATTCAGTTTTTTGGAGGCTATTCTATAAAAAATTCACTTAAGAGCTCCTCTTTTGACAAATCACAATTGATTTTCTTTTTTTACGTACATTTTAAAAATCTTTGGCTATCATGGATTTATCGAACTTCAATGAAAGATGTGCCCATGTCATTAGAACTTATGTTAGCTTCTTCAATCGTCGCACTACTGGTCATACTTCTTCCCACACTTTTTTTACTCAGTCGCAAACTTGGCCCTTCCAACAGTGGTACTAAAGCCAAAAACAGTGTATATGAAAGTGGTATCAGTTCTCCCATCGGAAACAGTGAAAGTCGCTTTAGCGCCAAGTTTTATCTGGTAGCGATTTTATTTGTGCTTTTTGATGTCGAGATCGTCTTTATGTTCCCTTGGGCTGTCAATGTGCGTGAACTCTCCCTTTTTGGGCTTTTTGAGATGTTTACCTTCATTGGACTGCTTCTGCTAGGTCTCATTTACATCTACCGAATTAAGGCACTCTCATGGCAGTAGGCGCAGAAGCAATTTTTGGCGAAAGCCTCATTACCACCAAATTAGACAGCGCCATTTCGTGGGCAAGAGAATCCTCCATGTGGCCGTATGTTTTTGGAACCGCCTGTTGTGCTATCGAATTTATGAGCGTGGCGAGTAGCAAATACGACATCTCCCGTTTTGGTGCCGAAGTCGTGCGTTTCTCCCCTCGCCAAGCCGATCTGCTCATCATTGCAGGAACGGTGAGTTACAAGCAAGCGCCGATTTTAAAAAAGATTTACGATCAAATGAGTGAGCCCAAATGGGTCATTAGCGCAGGTGCTTGTGCCTGTAGCGGTGGTTTTTACGACAACTACACCACGCTTCAAGGCATCGACAGCATCATCCCTGTGGATGTGTATGTCGCAGGCTGTCCGCCTCGTCCCGAAGCGTTTTTGGACGCCCTTTTGGAGGTTCAAAAAATTCAAGCAACACAAAGCCTTTTAGAGGATCGTGCCAAACGTGTTTTTAAAGGAGTTTTAGATGTCTAAATCCTTTAAAGAGCAATTTAAAACCTCTTACACCATGGATGCGTATGGCGCATTTGTTTTAGATAAAACGCTTATTTTCAAAGCCTTGCAGACACTCTTGGAAGAGGATAACTACACCTTTTTGGTCGACATCACCGCGATTGATTATTTACATGTAAAGACGCAACCCGAGCGTTTTGCCGTTGTCTATCTTTTGCGCGATCAGAATTTTCAAAACCTCATCACGATCAAAACTTACATCGACAGCTCCCTTGCAACGCAAAGCGTGACACCACTGTTTAAAAGTGCGAATTGGGCGGAGCGAGAGATTTGGGATCAGTACGGCATTCACTTTAAAAACCACCCCAACCTCAAACGCATTTTAAATCACAAAGAGTTTGTGGGCCACCCGTTGCGCAAAGACTATCCGATCACGCAGGGGCAACTCTGCCACCAAAGTGACACGCTTATGGACGAGATGACACCACGCCTCAAATCCAAAGGCTACACCTCACACGAAGATCTGATGTTTCTAAACCTTGGCCCCGCACACCCTGCAAGCCACGGGACGATTCGCACCTTCGTCGCACTTGATGGCGAAAATATTACCTCTGCGGTCAGTGAGATCGGCTATTTGCACCGTGGTTTTGAAAAGTCGTGCGAAAACCATACGTACAATCAAATTATTCCCTATACCGATCGGCTGAATTACTGCTCGGCGATTTTAAATAACATCGCTTATGCCCATGCCGTTGAGGGCATTTTAGGCGTCGATCTGCCTGAGCGCGCGAAGTTTATTCGTGTTATCATCGGTGAGCTTTCACGCATTATCGACCATCTCGTCTGTTTAGCAGCCATTTTGGTGGATATGGGAGCACTGAGCAATTACTGGTACCTTTACAACCCCCGCGAAAAAGTGTATGACCTTCTCTCCAAACTCACCGGAGCACGCCTGACCAACTCGTACATGCGCATCGGCGGCATGAGTTACGATCTGTACGATGGCTTTGAACACGATCTTAAGGTGTGTCTTAAAGAGATCCAACAAGGGGTCAGCGATACGCTCAAACTGATCGAACACAACCGTATTTTTCACGACCGTACCCAAAATGTGGGCATTATTTCCAAAGAAGATGCGATCAACCGAGGGCTGAGCGGACCCAATCTTCGAGCCTGTGGAGTGCCTTATGACCTTCGTGTCACCGCACCTTATTACCACTACGAAACGTTTGATTTTGACATCGCTTTGGGCAGTGTTGGGGACGTGTACGATCGTATGATGGTACGTTTTGAAGAGATTAAACAAAGCACTCGCATCATCAAACAAGCGATGCAACGCTTACCCGAAGGTGCGATTTGCGTGCAAGATCATGCGATCTCTTTGCCACCTAAAAAAGAGGTGTATAGCAACATCGAAGGCTTAATGAATCAGTTTAAACTGATCTATGAAGGGGTAAAAGTGCCTGCTTCTGAATACTACCGAGCGATTGAGGGCGGCAATGGGGAGCTCGGCTTTTTCATCGTCAGCGATGGCAGTGGCACACCCTACAAAATCAAAGTCAGACCTCCATGTTTTTACGCGATGGCAGCGTACCCACGCATCATTGAAGGCAGCATGATCGCCGACGCGGTTCTAACCTTGGGCAGTCTCAATATCATCGCAGGGGAGTTGGATCGATGAGCACCTTTTTATTCAATCAAGACAATGAGGAAAAATTTAGCGCCCTGTTAGAGCGCTACCCCGATAAAAGCTCCTTGATGCTCCCTTCGTTATGGATGGTTCAGTACCAAGAGGGGTGGATTAGCCTTGATGCAATGCAATTTGTGGCGAAAAAGTTGGGATGTTCGGCGATGGATGTCTACTCTGTCGCTTCGTTTTACTCGATGTTTCTGCTTCAGCCCATTGGGACACATCACATTCAGCTGTGCAAAACACTCTCCTGTATGCTGGCTGGGGCTAAAACTTTGCAAGAGCATCTGCAAAACCGCCTTGGCATCAAAGCGGGTGAAACTACCAAAGATGGCAAATTCACCCTCTCCTTGGTCGAGTGTTTAGGCTCATGCGGTACAAGTCCTTGTATGCGGCTCAACGATGATTACATCGAAAATCTCACGCTTGAGAAGCTCGATGCGCTTTTGGAGGAACTTTCAAAATGATGGTGAAACTGGTCAGTAAAAATTTTGAGATTCCCAATGCACATACCCTCGAAGTCGCGCGAAATCATGGTCGTTATGCCTCTTTAGAAAAACTTTTTACGATGAGCCCTGATGCGGTTACCGCGGAAGTTGAAAAAAGTGGACTGCGTGGCAAAGGTGGCGGAGGTGCGGCAACGGGCGAGAAGTGGCGACTCATTCCCAAAAACAGTGACAAACCTGTTTACTTGGTCATTAACGCCGATGAGGGCGAACCTGGAACCTTTAAAGACCGTCAGATTTTAGAGTTTGATCCGCATCTGCTCCTTGAAGGCATCATCAATTCTTCTTACGCCATCGGTGCGCATCATGCCTATGTTTACGTTCGTGGCGAGTATGTTTTTTGGATCAATCGCTTGCAAGATGCCATCGATGAAGCTTATGCGGCTGGCATTTTGGGTGAGAACATTTTAGGGCACGATTACGCTTTACATGTAACGGTTCACAAAGGTGCTGGGGCGTACATCTGTGGCGAAAAAACTGCCCTTTTAGAATCTCTTGAGGGCAAACGCGGACACCCAAGACTCAAACCCAAAGGCAAAGAACCTGAGTGGTTTTTTGGCAATCCAACGGTCGTTAACAATGTCGAAACCATCGCGAGTGTGCCGTACATCATCAACGAAGGCTACGAAGCGTACCGCGCTTATGGCACAGCAGAATCTCCCGGAACGATGCTTTTTGGCATCAGCGGTCAGGTAGAACGACCCGGTGTCTATGAGCTGCCATATGGAACGAGCATGAAAGAGGTGATCTACACGCTGTGTGGAGGTATTAAAAATGGTAAAAAACTCAAAGCCATCATTCCCGGAGGCTCGTCTGTTCAAATACTCAGAGCCGATGAGATCGAAGATATAACGCTGGATTACGAAAGCCTTAAAGCGCATGGTTCATCGTTGGGAACCGGCGGTATGATCGTGATGGATGAAGAGGTGAGTATTCCCGAAGTGATGAAAAACCTTTTCGAGTTTTACCACCACGAATCCTGCGGTCAATGCACACCGTGTCGCGAAGGCACAGGCTGGGTCGACCGCATTTTAGCCAAAATCTTAGCAGGAAAAGGCACACAGGAAGATTTTAAAATCATCCTAGATGCCTGCGATATGCTCAATGGCAAAACCATCTGCGTTTTCGCCCCATCGGTGGCATTTATCGCTCAGAGTTACATTCAAAAGTTCCGTGAAGAGTTTGAGGCATTGATTAAATAGCCTTTACATGTAAAGGCTATTTAATAAACAACGACATATACGAAAGTCTCGCGGTATCGATCAAGAAATCAACCCCAGGGAAATAGGCGATAAAGGTATTGCCGATGCCTCCCCAAATAACGGCAATCGCGATCACACCAATCGTAATCGGTGTAATGCCGCTCAGTGTGGGGATCATGGTTCCTTCTTTCTCACACGCAGGGTAAAAATACATGAGTGCGATGAGCTTGAAGTAGTAGTAGATCGAGATAAATGTGGCGATGATGCCGCATACGGCTAGAAAGGTGTAGCCTGCTTCGATGGCGCCTGTGAAGATGTAAAACTTACCGACAAATCCAATCGTACTTGGGATGCCAGCAAGGGAGAGCATAAAAACACTCAGCATCGCTGCCATATAGGGATGCACATGCGCAAAGCCTCGAAAGTCCTCATACGTGACACGCACATGCTCATCGGCGGCGATGTAGGAGATAAGTCCAAACGCACCCATCGCGGAGAGAAAATACGCTACGAGATAGAAAATAATGGACGATGAAGCGCTCTCCCCTGCGTAACCGATAGAGACAAACGCGATGAGTAGATAACCCGTGTGGACGATGCTCGAGGCTGCAAGCATACGCTTCAAACTCTCTTGGATGATCGCCAAAAATGTTCCATAGAGCAGTGTTGCTAAAATAACGACGACAAAAAGCGTGTCCCAGATGTCGCGAATCGGGTCGAGATCGATCAGCATCAAACGAAGGATAAAGCCAAAAATAGCGACTTTAAAGGTTGCTGCCATAAACGCCGTGACAGGCAAAGGTGAGCCATCGTAGACGTCAATCGTCCAATTTTGAAACGGAAATGCGGAGATTTTAAACAAAAATGTGACCAAAATAAACGTTGCACCGATGACAATGAGCGAAACATCTTTGCCCATCAATCCATCGAGTGCTTTTCCAAGGTCGCCTAAAATGGTTGTGCCAAGTCCTGCGTATATCAGCGCAGAGCCCAAGAGAAAAAATGTGCCTGAAATGGAGCCAAGTACCAAGTATTGGTAGCTTGCTTCGACACGCTTGTCGTGGATTTTTTGAAACCCGATCATCACATACAAAGAAAGCGATGCGATCTCAAGAGCGATAAACGCCGTTAAAAGCTCATTTGCGTGCACCAAAAGCATCATGCCAAAAACAGAAAACAAAAAGAGCGAGAAAAACTCTTTTTTAAAGTGGCGTTTGATTTGAAAATAGTGTGTCCCAATGAGAGACGTTACCAACGCACCACTGAGAATGAGCGCGTCAAAATAGACCGAGTAACTATCCACAATGAGCATCTTGGAGAAGAGCCCTTCCATCGGAAACGCGGTAAAAAGCTTTCCAAAATAGACTATATCTACGCCCAACGCTAAAAGCAAAATGACAAAGGTAAAGAGTGAAAAACGCTCCATTGAAAAACGCTCAACGGGGGAGAGAAGCATCAAAAGAACCGCCCCACTCGCAACAATGATGAGCGGCAAAAGATAACCGAGGTGTGTCCAAAGCATCACTTCACTCCTACATGTAAAATATCGATGAGATAGTGCTGCAAGGTTGGCTCGATTTTATACAAGAAAAGATCGGGGTAAACACCCATCGCGATGATCAGTACGGCTAAAGGAAGCAAACCTAAAATCTCATACAAACTCAAGTCTTTCATGTTCGAGACATCGTTGTCGCTTTTGACCAAAACCGCTTTTTGAAAGACCCAAAACATGTAGCTTGCGGCGACTAAAACCGTGAGCGCAGAGAGCACGCCAAGGTAAGGATTGTAATGAAAAATACCCAAAACGATCAACAGCTCCGCCACAAAACCGTTCGTTCCTGGAATGCCCACGGTACAAAAGAGCATGATGGCAAAAAAGAGCGTAAACCACGGCGCTTTGGTCGCAATGCCTCCGAGTCCTGAAAGTGAGCGAATGCCTAAGTGTCGCTCCATCACACCGACCAGTAAGAAAAGTCCCCCTGTTGCAATAGCGTGCGCGACGATCAAAAACGCACTTCCCATCATACCTTGCACATTAAGCGCAAAAACGCCTGCGGTAATGAACCCCAAGTGCGAAGCGGACGAATAGGCAAACATCTTTTTGATGTTCATTTGACAAATCGCAGCGATGCCAAAATAGACCAATCCAAAAATGCCAAGAGCGACAAAGTAGATCGAGAACTGGGCAAAAAGATCTGGGAAAAGAGGTATCATAAAACGAACCAGTGCGTACACGCCCAGTTTTGCCATGATGGACGAGAGCAAGAAAACGCCACCTGTAGGCGAGTTGGAATAGGTTTGAAGCAACCATGAGTGAAATGGAAAGAGCGGAATCTTAATCGCAAAAGCGAGCATAAAGCCAAAAAAGAGAAAGATTTTTTGCTCACGTGCAATGGTCGTGATGTTGACCAAATCCGAAAGCGCAAAACTCCAGACCCCAAACTCATAGTAATGCGCCACGCCCAAATAAAGAATGCTCACAAACATAAAAAGTGAGCCCATAATGGTGTAAATCGTGATTTTCAGCGTTGAAAAGACGCGATTGCCTGAACCAAACAGCCCGATGATCATAAATACGGGCAGTAACATCGCTTCCCAAAAAAAGTAGAACAAAAAAAGATCGAGCGAAAAGAGCGTACCGCTGATGCCTGATTGGATAAAAAGCATGCTGATCCAGTAACTTTTTGAGCGCGCATTGTTCCATAAGAGCAGATATGCGCTGGGGATCAGCGTGGCGATCAGCATCAAAATAATCAGCGAAAAGCCATCAATGCCAAGGCTGTACGAGATGCCATAACTCTTGATCCACGGGTAAAACTCTTTAAATTGAATCGTCCCTGTGAGCTCAAAATGGGTGTAGATGTAAAGTGCCAACGCGAAAATGGTGAGTGAGACGCCAAACGCGGCATTGCGTGTGATGCGCGAAGAAAAAGGGGCTACCATGAGGGCGAGTGCCACGACCATGGGTAAAAAAATGATGATTGAAAGGATGCCGATACTCATGTTACTCCACCGCCCAAATCAAATAGCACGACGCCACGCTAATGCCCAGCATCATAATGAGCGCGTAAAAGCGGACATTGGCATTTTGCACGAGTGCGACCACATGCCCCAGTTTAATAAATCCATGGCTCAGCCCCATAATAACGCGATCAACGATATTGACATCTAACCCCACTGCGATAAATTCGCTGAGTTTTCGAATGGAGCGCACAAATAAAACGTCGTAAATCTCATCGATGTAAAATTTGTTGTAGACGATGCCTTTAGCTTCTTGATGGCGTGAGAGATCGTACCCATAGAATTTTTGATACGCGATGCCAATGCCTAAAAGCGAAATAGCGACATTGAGACCTAGTAAAAGCCACTCGGTTTCATGGCTTACGCTTATCACTCTCATGCCCCATTCCCCCAGCCATGAGCCGATCAGATGGCTTCCGCCTAACAAGGATGGCAAGCCCGTAAATCCTGCCAAAAGGGAACCCAAAGCCAACACAACCAGAGGCGCTTTCATCACCCATGAGACATCGTGCGGATGGTTTACATGTAAAGCATTTTTACCCTCAAAAACGACAAAAAAGAGGCGGAACATATAATACGCGGTCAAAACAGCGCTGCACACTGCAATGCCCCAAATGACGTATTCGCCACTTGCAAATGCGACAAGTAAAATCTCATCTTTACTGAAAAATCCTGCAAACGGAGGAATCCCGCTGATCGCTAACGTTGCCATCAGCATCGTGGCATAGACCACAGGTGTGACACGGCGCATTTTGCCCATTTTAAAGATATTTTGTTCATGGTGCAACGCGATAATTACCGCACCCGCGCCCATAAACAGAAGCGCTTTGAAAAAGGCGTGGGTAAAGACATGAAACAGCGCACTGCTATACGCTCCCAACCCCACAGCGATAAACATATACCCCAGTTGCGACATCGTTGAATACGCCAAAATCTTTTTAATATCGCTCTGCTTCGTTGCAATCACCGCAGCAAAAAGCGCACTAAACGCGCCAATATAGGCGATGAAAAGACCGACATTAGGAATCAGCTCATACAAGAAAGCAAAGCGCGCGACCATGTAAACGCCTGCGGTAACCATTGTCGCCGCATGAATGAGCGCTGAAACAGGTGTTGGACCTGCCATCGCGTCAGGCAACCAGACATAGAGTGGAATCTGAGCCGATTTACCCATCGCACCAATGAAGAGCGCAATGCCTACGATTTGAAGCAAGGAAGAAGGCATAGAAGCGACGTGGTGCGCAATAGTGGTATAACTAAATCCTGCATCGCCACAGTAAAAAAAGAGAATCGCCAGTCCCACCAAAAAGCCAAGATCGCCCACGCGATTGACGATAAACGCTTTATTGCCTGCCACGACGTTGGAGTTATCTTGGAAGTAAAAACTAATGAGCAGGTACGAGCAAAGCCCTACCCCTTCCCAACCAATAAACATAATCAAAGGACCATCGGCAAGGACAAGCAGAAGCATCGAACTTAAAAAAAGGTTGAAGTAGAAGAAAAATTTGCCATAACCTGCATCATCGCTCATATACGCGGTGGCATAGAGGTGAATCAACCACCCCACAAAGGTGATAAAGAGTACCATAAATAAGGAGAGTTTATCGCCCAAAAAGCCCATGTAGATTTTGTATTCACCAACACTGAGCCATAAATAGGGCTCAAAATGCAACGCTGTTCCACTGTTGGCAACCTCTAAAAAGGCAATGACACCAAAGCAAAAACTGAGGAAAGGTGCAAACAGTGCAGGCAGCGTAAACCATCTTTTAGAAAGAGGCATTTGGGTGATGTTCAGCATATACAAAAGCCCGATCAAGACGGCTGAAAGCAGTGGCGCTAAGACAATTCCTGCCAGAAGAGCGCTCATACAGCCTCCTTTTGAGAGAGGGTTCGAAACATGTCCGAATCGAGTGATTTTTTACGACGATAGAGCACGATAATCAGCGATAAAAACACCCCAGCTTCGGCTGCGGCTATCGCTATGACTAGCATTGCCATCACGTGTCCACCCATATCATTATGGTAGGTGCCAAGTGCAACAAAGAGTAGATTGACCGCGTTTAGCATCAGCTCAATCGACATGTAAATCACAAAGATATTTTTACGGCTGATAACGCCTAAAAGCCCGATGGAAAACAATACCATGGCAATAACGATATAGCCAAAAAGGGTATTGGCGATCATACTTCGTCCTTTCGACCCAAAACAACCGCACCGATCAGTGCAACGAGCAGTAAGATGGAGATGAGCTCAAACGGCAAGAGCCACTGCGTGAAAAGCTCCATACCAAGGGGTTTTATCTTACCAAAATCCTGCTCAAGTACTTTTACATGTAAAGGCATTTGGTAAAACGCACGCAAAATCAAAAAGTTAAACGGTAATAGTGCCAAAGAACCTAAAAAGAGCGTGATATTTTTAGTGGGTTCTTTGGGTAAATTCGCCTCTTTGACATTTAAAAACATGATGATAAAAATAAAAAGCGTCAGAATCGCACCGGCATAAATGATGATCTGAACCATAAATAAAAAGGAAGCGCTCAGAAGCGCAAACAACCCTGCGAGCGCAATAATCGTTAAGATAAGACTGAGCGCGCTGTGGACAGGCTGATGAAAACTGACCATCCCCACCGCACCCAAAATCGCAAAGGAGCCTAGCAGTAAAAAGAGAATATCCATCATTGCTTTTTCTCCTTATTCGCTAAAAGTTGCTCTTTGGTGAGCACAAAATCTTCGCGCCTTTTGCCGATAAAGCTAAAAATGCCACTGTCCATGCGAATCGCGTCACACGGACACGCTTCCACACACGCACCGCAAAAGACGCACTCTAAAAGATCAATATCAAAACGTTTGGGCATCTTCTCATCGACCCCATCCGTTCGCTCTTCCGCTTCAATGAAAATACACTCCGCAGGACACGCCGTTGCGCACATAAAACACGCCACACAGCGCACACTCTCATCATCGCGTTTGGTCAGACGGTGTATGCCTCGGTAGCGTTCACTGATGTCGTGAGGTTGCTCTTCGGGATAAAGAATCGTGGAGATATGCGGCTTATCGCTTAGATTGGTGATGAAATGCGAAAGTGTGGTTTTCATACCACCAAAAATAGCAGGCAAATAGAGCTTCTCTTTGAGGGTATTACCATGGCGTTTAACGACTTTGATGCCCATCTACAGCCCCTTTACCACGATGATAATCGCGCTAATGACGATGTTGGCAATCGCCAAAGGCATCAGCACTTTCCA
>DBTO01000046.1:0-24493 GCA_002307095.1 Sulfurospirillum sp. UBA1314 | reverse complement strand
GGGTTTGCAACTGATCGTAACGAAATCGAGGCAAAGTCCAGCGCACCCAAACAAAGACAAAGTTCATCAAAAGGAGTTTGATCGCAAAGGTTGAGATCTGAATCACCGCGGTTGCAACATTCGTAGAGGTTGGTGTAAGCCCTAGATACAGCAGTGCTCCAAGCCCAACAATGACCAGAACATTAAGCCCGATCAACCCTTTTTGCAACACCGCACTCTCGGTGTTTCGTACATCGCTTTTGAGATACCATCGGTTATGTTTTTTGATCCAACGCATCGCATAAAAACTGCCCAAAGGAAGCGCTAAGATGATGAAGCCTAATACGTAAGGCATGGTGGTTTGAAGCGTTTGGGTATTGAGGTAGGGCAGATGATAACCACCCAAAAAGAGGGTTACAATTAACGCTGAAGAGGCGCTCATCGCGACGTATTCGCCCACAAAAAAGAGTCCAAACCGCATCGCGCTGTATTCGGTGTGGTAACCGCCGACGATTTCGCTCTCGCCTTCGGCTAAATCAAACGGTGTGCGGTTGGCTTCGGCGAACGCGGTGACGATAAAAATAATCGCCGCAATCGGCTGAACGATAATGCCCCACGCCGGAATAAACCCAAAAAGAAGCTCACCTTGATACGCCACAATGTCGCCTAGATGAATCGAACCATAGGTGATGAGCAGTGAAACCACGGAAAGTCCCATCGCCGCTTCGTAGCTGATGACTTGCGCACCTGCTCGCATCGCACCCAAAAGAGAGTATTTGCTACGACTCGCCCAACCGCCTAGCATAATGCCATAAACGCTCAATCCTGCTAGCGCTAAAAACCAAAGAATGCCCAGATCTGTCGGCAAACCCTGCATGATGAAACGCTCACCGTTGATGATCAGATCATCGGCAAAGGGCATCACCATAAAACTCAAAAACGCGGAGACAAAGACGATGACAGGGGCTAAGGAAAAGAAAAAGCTCTCTTGAATGGCTTTGGGTTGGAAGTCCTCTTTGAAGACCAGTTTGAGCATATCAGCAATGGACTGAATGAGTCCACCCAAACGAATACCCTTGATATGACAGCGATTGGGACCCAAACGATCTTGAATAAGTCCTGCCACACGACGTTCCACCCAGACTAAAACCGGTGCTAATCCAAGCGAAAAAAGGAGTGCTAAAATGACGTTGAGGATGACCACAAAAATGCTAAGAGTGCTCATAGGGCAATCTTTGGTGTGGTTTTCAAAGACTCAAACGTAATTCCTTTAAGCACCTCATAAAAGAAGAGTTCGGCTTCCCAAACCTCTTTACATGTAAAGAGTGTATCGCCTAAAATGGCAGCTAAGAGTGTTAGCAATGTTTTGTGCCCGTGCTCGCTTTGGATGGCACAGGCGCTGTACTGCACAAAGCCATCCACATTGATGAAACTGCCCTCGCGTCTGGTGTGCGAAGCGATGGGGAGAACCAGTTCCACCTCTTTACATGTAACCTCACAGCTTGCGCAGAGAATCACCATATTGCGCGTATAGCCCATCTCTTTGATCTTTATGGCATCACTGCGCCCGATAAGCACGACCAATTCTGCCTTTTCAAGGGCTGTTTCCAACCCCTCTTTACTCGTCTCAATGCCTAAAAGCGGTAACGCTCTGGCGTTGGCGGAGCGGTCATTGCATTTTAAAAAGTCATCGCCAAAAGCGGTATCAAATCGCTCGGGCTCGTAGGCATTGAGTGTGATTTCATACAGTTTTGAGAGCTTTTGCACCCGTACCATCTCTTCTAAAGAGAGGTTTGATGAGAGCAAAAATGTGGTTTTGCCAAGGTGGCGTTTAAGAAGGCGCGTTAGTTTTCCCTCAGCGTATTCGTATTCGCTTATTTGACCCCGAATCAGGGCGTGAAATGCTTGGTTTTCGTTCTCTTTGTGGTAACTTAAACGTCCCTCATCGCAGATAAAATACCCATTGATCGTCTCATTGAACCGTGGGCGATAGCGGTAGATCATCTCATTTTTGTATTTTTCTTTGTGATGATCGACAAAAAGGGAACACCCTCTTGCACACTGGTTGCAGATCGCCTCTTTGGTGTTTAAAAACCAGACCCGTTTTTGGAAGCGAAAATCTTGGCTGGTGAGCGCTCCCACGGGGCAAAGATCAACCACATTCATCGCATAAGGATTGGAAAGTTTCGAACCGGGAAATGTGCTAATGACCGAATGATCAGCGCGTGAGAGAACACCCAGTTCATTAGTCTTGGTAATGTTTTTGGTAAAGCGCACACAGCGTGTACAGAGCACACAACGCTCTTGATCGAGCACAACATTTGCTCCAAGATCGACATGCTTTTCGCCTCTTGTTTTAGGCGTGCTTAAACGACTCTCATAGAGTCCCACATCCATATAATAATTTTGAAGGGAACACTCTCCTGCTTGGTCACAAATAGGACAGTCGATGGGGTGATTGATGAGTTCAAGCTCTAAAATCGAACGTTTAACGCGGTCGATGTTGGCACCTTTGGTACGAACGATCATGCCCTCTTTTATGGGCGTATCACAGGCGATTTGTGGACGTTTTTGCCCTTCAATTTCGACCATACACATACGACAATTGCCATCTTTTCCAAGGGCTGGGTGGTAACAAAAATGGGGGATATTGATCTTATGTGCAAGGAGCTCTTCAATTAACAAAGCACCCGCTTTAACTTCTAATACCGTGCCATCAACCGTAATATGCGCCATTAAATTGCTATCCTCGTTGGATGAAGTATTCCAATTCTAGCGAGCATCAACTTTAAAATAGCTGTCGCGTCCAATTTACTAAAAATTTACCCAAGAGATGTTAAACTCCGTACACTCTTTATAAGGAGACTTTATGTTTTCATCTCGTTTTTTGAAGTGGCTGATCGTAGAGATCATCGCTGTTTTCGGTATTGGGGCGTATGTTTTGATTGATTCGCACGACGTGTATCAATGGTGGGTCGGCAATACTCATTTTGTGCACGCTGAGAGCACCTGTGATTTACATGTAAACGCGTGCGAAGTTGTATTAAACGATGGCACCGCACTCTCTTTGGAGATTGAGCCCAAGAGTATTCCGCTGATGAAACCCCTTCATTTCAAAGTAATTTCTGCCCTTGATCTCCCCAGTATGGAGATTAAACTCTTTGCTACCAATATGAATATGGGACTGCACACCATCAAACTCACTCAAACTGCCAAAGGTATTTATGAGGGTGAAGGCATGCTTCCCACCTGTGTTATGGGCAATATGATCTGGCAAGCCAATGTGATTTTAAACCAACTGACACAGAGCCAAGGGGCCATTTTTACCTTTAAAACCGATAAGTAACTCAAAAAATGAAATCGCGCTACCAAAGGTAATAGATCGTGATTAGGAATGTTTATTGCATATTAAGGAGTGACGTAGAAACGATTTATTTCGTTATACTAAACGCTTAAATTTTAGAAGGAGTGCCCGCCATGTCTATTACACAAAAAGGCGATGAGCTTCGTTTTGACGAAAATCTTTTTATCGTTTCCAAAACCGATCTCAAAGGTAAAATTACCTATGCAAATGATCTTTTTATCGAGATATCAGGCTATAAAGAACAAGAACTTTTAAATATTCACCACAATATTTTACGTCATCCAGATATGCCAAAAGCCATTTTTAAACTTTTATGGGATCGTGTTCAAGCTGGCAATGAAATTTTTGCCTATGTGAAAAACCGTACCAAAAACAATTTTTACTACTGGGTTCATGCCTATATAACGCCTATGATCGATACCAAAACCAATCGCGTCATCGGCTACCACTCGGTTCGTCGCGCTCCAAGCCTCAAAGGGATTGCGGTCATTGAACCGCTCTATCAAAAAATGATCAACGCTGAAAAACAAGGTGGTATCAGCGCGTCCACTGCTATTTTAGAAAACACGCTATCTCAATTAAAGGTCAGCTATGATGCCTTCATTCTCTCGTATGAATAGATCGTCTCTTGCCAAAGTTCAAGATGCCAACCTTATTTCGCTGGTTATTTTCTTTGTTGCTTTTTGTTTAGAAGTCACATTTAACGGTTTGCACTGGATTCAAATCCTCAACTTCAGCAATTTTGCGCTCGGCTGGTTTATGTTTATGAACATCCGTAAAGTGCAAAAAACGATTCACGCCCTTGCGGATATTGTCAAAGAGAGCGAACACGGTAATCTGCATGGACGCATTGTCGATGTCAAGGATGGTGGTGAACTCAAACTGCTTTGCTCCAATATGAACTCTCTTTTAGACAATTTCGAGCTCGTCACCAAAGAGATCAAATCGACCATTTTAGCAGCATCCAAAGAGGATTTTAGCCGTAAAATTCTCCAAAAAGGGATGCACGGCGAGTTTAAAGAACAGACCAATATGGTCAATCAATCGGTCCATGCGATGCAGCAAACGCACGAATTTATCGCACGCAACACGCTCAATGCGGAACTAGCGCAAATCAGCAGTGCCTCAAATGATTTTTCTACCGTCCAATCCAATTTGACAACCATTGTTGAACGCCTCAAAGACATTGCGCACGATGGCGAGATTTACGCGGATGAGACCAAAGGAAGCTACCAAAATCTACGTGATACCATTGCAAAAATCACCTCATTGGTCGAGTTTGTGAACCAAAATGAGCAGAGTATTGGGGTGCTGGCACAGCGAACCCGTGACATCAGCAATGTGGTCGATATGATCAATGATATCGCCGATAAAACCAACCTGCTCGCACTCAATGCCGCGATTGAAGCAGCACGCGCAGGAGAACACGGTCGTGGCTTTGCTGTTGTTGCCGATGAAGTGCGAAAGCTCGCTGAAACCACACAAAAAGCAACCGCAGAGATCGCGGTATCGATCAAGATGCTACAACAAGAGACCGCAGGGCTGGAAACCAATGCTGATGCGATGAAAGAAAATGCCGATGCCTCCACCAAAACGCTGGATAACCTAAGCCTTACCTTTAACAGCCTTATCGAGCACTCCAACACCACCTCGATGAACATTAACACCATCCAGCAGACCATTTTTATCACCCTTGCTAAGATGAACCACGCGATCTTTAAGTCCAATGCGTACAGCGCGGTGTATGTCAACGATAAAAACGCGACCTTTCAAACCCATGAAACCTGTAGTTTGGGCGAATGGTACCATCACGATGGGGAGAAGATTTTTGGCGATACGCCAAGCTTTAAAGCGCTGAAGAGTCCGCATCAAAATTTCCATACGCATGTCTTGGAAGTGGCGAAACTTATTCGGGCAACCTCATCGAATCTTTTGGATGAGAAAGAGCAGATTGTTCACTACTTTAAAGAAGTCGAAAAAGAGAGCAATGTACTCTTTAAAACCCTCGACGAGATGGTTGCAGAAAAAAACGCGCACCGCTAAAACAGCTTTACATGTAAGAATTTTTGTCTTACATGTAAACCTTTTTTTACGACGAAATCTCCCCGTTTAGCTCTGAAACACTGGGGAGTTTAATCGTAAAAAGCGCCCCAATTTCCGTATTTTTAACAGTAATAATGCCACCCATGTTATTTTCAATAATCATCTTCGTCATGTACAGTCCGATACCCGTACCTTGCTTTGCATACTTGGTCGTAAAGTACGGCTCAAAAATGCGTTCCATATGCTCGCTTGCGATGCCTCCACCGTTATCTTCAATCACAATCAAAATGTATTTGTACCCTTTTTTCAAGTACAGCCGAATAAATGGATTGATAGTCTCACGCTCACTTAGGACGTCTTTGGCATTGGAGAGAATGTTTAAAAGCGCTTGAGCGAACTCATTGGGATAACCAAGCACCTCCATTTTTTCGGAAATATCAAAGGAAAATTCGATGCCATGGTACTTAAGGGAAGCCTGCAAAATAGCAATGGCTCGCTCGCATGCTTCAGAAATTTCAAAAACCTCTTTCTCTTTGGAAGGTTTAAAAAAGTTTTGAAAATCGCTGATGGTTCCTGACATAAAGGCGTTGATTTTGATGCACTGCTGAATGGATGAGAGCAAATAGCGCTCATCCAGATCGTTGAACTCTTGCTTTACTTGAATGTTAATCAAAAGTGCGCTGATCTCGCCAAGGGGTTGTCTCCATTGGTGTGCAATATTGCCGATCATTTCACCCATACTTGCCAATTTACTCTGCTGAATCAACAGTTTTTCTTGCTCACTGCGCTTGACAATCTCTTCATTGATTTTGGATTCTAGATTGTCGATCATCGCGTTGATAACGTTTTTGAGCAGTTGCAACTCCTGAGCTTGCGCACTTGAATGAAGGCGCGAGGAGAGTTTTCCCAGTTTCAGATCATTGACCACACTGATCGCATCTTCAATGAAAAGAATATCCTGTTCAATGTTGGCAGAAGCCTTGGCAATACTGCGATTGAGCAATTTTGACATCTCTTCAAGCTCATCACGACTCTTAAGCTCAATGGGTTTGGGCTGAATCGTTTTGGTCTCCAAATAGCCAAAAAACTCTTTAAGTCCCTCTTGCAATGTCAAAATCGAAGAGACGATGTGGCTGGAGAACAGATAACCTACAAGAAACCCTAAGGTGGAGAGGACAACCACCAGTATGGCAAGTTCATATTTGAGCGCATGCGCACTGGTTTGAATGTCCTCAAAATTCTGTTCTGCTTGGTATACAGCGTCATGTTGAAGCGCTTTAAGACGGTTTAAAAGTGCGTAATAATAGTCTCTCTCGGTCGAATTGACGTACACAAATGCACCCTCTTCAAAGTGGGCTTCAAGGTAGTCACATGTCTTTTTTACACTGTTGGCATACGCTTTCCAAAAATCATACGTTTGCGCATCCAGTTTGAGAAAATTCTCTTCCAACCGCGCACGTTGCTTCATAATGTCAATCTCAATCGTTTTACGATAATCCTCATTGGGTGACATCACCAAAGAGAGGCTCATCTCGCGCAAAACGTTGGTGGGTTCGATGTAGTTCTCTTGCAAATGCTGTGTGCTACGCGAGTTTTCAAAGATCGTTGTGGCATTGCTGATATTTTCCTGAGAGAGTTTAAACGAACGCTCCGCAAGAATAAACACCCCGATAAACGAGAAACTAAACAGTAAAAACAGTTTATATTTAATAGGAATTTTCATGGGAGTCTCTTGGGTAAAAGAGGATTTTGAAGTTCCAAAGGATAAGGCTTATCGCCGCGAATGGACCAGTGTTGATCGGTAATCTTCGCTTTCCAAAACGGTTGCATGCCAATGCCAAGTGGTTCAAAAACCAGCTCTTTATTCATCGCAAAAACGGCATTGGGAATTGGGACAAACAGCATATACGCCTCCTCTTTGGCGCGATCTTGGATCTTTTGGGTAAGTATATCAAAGCGTGGATCTTCTTGATCGATGCTAAAAAATTGCTCAATATACCCTTCCATTAGTGCGTCATGGTGCACAAAACTCCACGGATTGTTCTCTTGATAACGAATGAAAATGGGCCACGGATGCTTCCCGTACCAATCTTGGGTATTTTGAATCAAAAGATCCCACGCTTGCGTATTTTTATGATTTTTTTGCGTCAAGTCGTAAATCTCTTTTTCACTCGTCGTGATCGTGTAGTGAAACTTCACCCCATACATCGAGAGTTGGTACTCAATTCCTTTCCATAAAAACAGAAGAGAATCTTGTGTGGCAACATTGAGTTCAAGCCCGTTTAAAATGCGTTTAACCGCCGTGGAATCAAGCGGACATCCATTCTCAGCGAGTGCCGCTGGATTGAGCCTACCCTCTTTTTTGTAGGTAAAATCGAGCAAACTTTGCTGATTGAGGGCGCAATTGAGCGCTTGGCGTACCTCTTTACGCGCAATCGGAGAGGTATGTTTAAGCAGATTAAAATAGATCGTAAAATTATGCGTTGAGGGCATTGTGACCAATTTGGCGTAGGGTGAGAGCATCGTTTCGATTTTTTTATTGAAAGGGATTTGCATAAAATCGAGCCCACCATCACTGAAAAGTGCTAATTCAAGCGCTTCTTGTGTCTCAAGCTCGGTATAAAAGGTAATCGTTTCAATAGAAGGATATTCGCTCTCCCAATAATAAGGATTGGCTTTGAGAACCGCTTTGGGGGTCTGTTTTCGCCCCGTAATCATTCCTTCAACCAAAATATAAGGTCCCAAACCATACGGCCCTGAAGCCTTGATATTTGCACCCGTCTCCGCACCGCCCCAACCAAAGGTGTTTAAATAGTCCTCGGAGTAGATGTAAATGCGCGCAAGATCGCGATACAGCATTCCATACGGCTGAGAGAGATGCAAACGAATGGTGTACTCCGAGACTTTTTCAATGCTTTTAAGAGAGTGATGAATGTTGGTATAGTTAAAAGGCTGTTTTAAAAAGTAGCTAAAATTGTGCAGAATCGAGTCGGCATTAAACGCGGTTCCATCTTGAAAACGCACGCCTTGACGCAGCTCAAATTCATACAAAAGCGGTGAAAGTTTGGTACTTTTGATGGCTAAGGCGTACTCCCAACCTTGGTCGTTTTCGGCTAGTCTAACCAAGCCTTCATTGACCAAACGTGAGACATAATTGTACGGCATAGAGGGCAAAAAGACCTTAATGTGCGAGCGTGGATCTCTTACATGTAAAACACGTTGTTGGCTTGAATCTTCATGGTAAAAGACCTCTTCTTCTGCCAAAAGAGCTCCATACAGAAGCGACAATAGTAACAACAAAAGAGGGCTAAACCTCAAAACTGTATCCTGATTGGGAGTGGTTTTTAATGGAACTGTTTGGAAGCTTTTTACGCAAGGATTTTACCAAGGTGCGAAGTGCTGCGATACTCATGTACTCTTCTTTCCAGACATTCATCTCAATCTCTTCGTAACTCACCACCATCCCTTTTTTGCGAAGCAAGAGTTCTAAAAAATCAGCCTCTTTATGGGTCAGTTCAACTTCACTACCGTCGCTATGGACAATGCGCCTTGTATTAAAGTCAAATTTGCAATTTTTACACTCAAGAAAAAGGGCGCGACCTGACTCGATCTCTTCGATGCAAAGTTTCAAAGCACTTAAAAGTTCGTCCAAAGCAACAGGCTTGATCAGGTATTTTTCGATTTTTAGCTCAATCGCACTGAGCAGATACTCTTTATCCGTATGCGCGGTAATCATGACAATCGGGGTTTTTTTGTCGCTCTTCCTGATCTCTTTGACCATAAAAAGCCCGTCTTTTTTAGGCATGCGAAGATCGGTTAGAATGATGTCGGGGCGTTGTTCGTAGTAAATATCAAGTGCCTCTTCGCCATCACGCGCTTCAAGCACCTCTTTGAGATAATACGAGAGCGTGTTCGCCATAGGTTTTCGAATGCCCTCTTCATCTTCAGCATAAAGCAGTCGCAATGTTTTTAATTTTTCAATCCAAAGCTCCATCGTCACTACCTCTTTTAATCTTTACATGTAATCTTACATGTAAAGATTTTAACCTAATTTATCTTTATTTTTTGACAGAAAAAACTTCTTTGCTAAGATAAACGCTCTTAGCAAAGAAGGGGAAATTACGGTTGAAAGTTTTGCAGATATTTTTCGATACTCTGTTTTTCCGCTTTGGCAAGTCCAGCTTGTACACCCATCGCTTCTAAGATGCTTGGCCAAACATTGGCGTCAAACTCACTTTCAGGATGCAGCGCGTGGCACGTTCCGCATTTGGCTTGAAACAACGCTTTACCTGCGTTCAAACCCTTACTTTTATCACTGCTCAGCGCGTCAGTTTTGACAAAACCTTTGACCGACACATTGATCCATACACTGCCGTATTCATCGGTTTTTTTGCCCAATTCGTTGAGCACAGAAAGATTGCTCGCCTCAAAGCCAACGATAAGCATGCCTGCTTTTTCGTACACAACAGTACTGCCCTCAGGCACAAAACCGACAAACTCAACCTCGCTAAAAGAGCCCTTTTGGGAGAGCTCTTTGACTTCTGACGCGATGATCAGCTCTCCAAGAGCCGTACCTTCGCTTGCCTCTGCATACAGAGGTGCATTTTTACTGAGGAATGAACCACTGGCTGCAAACATCATCGTTGCGGCGCACAGTGGCGCTAGGATAGAAAATAGTCGCATTAAAACCCTTTAATTTTTGGTGCTTTAAAGATGCCAATTTCGGGAACTTCACCTTTAAATTTCTCGATTTCAACCAAAGCCGTTGCTTGGTTACCTTGTGCTAGTTCAGATGTTCCTACATCAGGAGTTAGTACATTCACATCGCCATGACGACACAATGTGCCAGCTTTTCCAGGTTCGCTTGGATCATACCATGCACCTTCTTGCATTCTTACAACGCCTTGCATCACCGCTTCAGTAACGACAGCACCTGCAAGAACTTGACCACGTTTGTTAAAGACTCTGACCACATCGCCATTTTGAATACCCCGTTTGGCGGCATCTTTTGGGTGTAGCCAAATCGGCTCTCTTCCTTCAACCTCTTCAAGATCACGCAACCATGTGTTGTTAAGCTGTGAGTGAAGGCGGTATTTGGGGTGTGGAGAGACTAAGTTTAGGGGAAACTCTTTGGCGACTTTACTTCCCAACCACTCCATTGGTTCAAACCACATTGGGTGACCTTTGCACTCTTTGTAGTTGTACCCTGCAATTTTTTTCGAGAAAATCTCAATTTTTCCCGAAGGTGTTCCTAAGCGGTTGATGACAGGATTTTGTCTAAATTTACCGTGTTTAATGAATTTTTTGGCACTTTCAGGCGTTTCAAATTTGACAAATCCTTTCTCCCAAAACTCTTTGAACGGGAGCATTTTAACACCTGATTTAATGGCTTTAGTGTAGGACTCTTCGTAGAAAGACTCAACCCACTGCATCTTCGTTTTGCCCTCGGTAAAGGCAAGAACTTCATTGGCACCAAAACGTCTTAAGATGTTTACAAAAATATCAAAATCGTCCGTCGCTTCGCCCACCGGTTTGATCGTTTGTTTCATCGCAAAAATGTAACTGTTGGAGTGTGATTTGGTGATGTCATTGCGCTCTTGCTCTGTTGTGGCAGGAAGAACGATGTCTGCCATACGTGCAGACGCTGTCCAGAAGCACTCGTTGACCACAAAGGTATCGAGTTTTTGCCACGCTTTGACCATACGGTTACGATCTTGGTGATGGTGGAAAGGATTGCCGCCTGCCCAATATGCCATTTTAAGCTCAGGATATTTGTACGCTTTACCATCAAAGTTGTACTCTTTACCCGGATTTTCCAAACACTCAACAATACGCGATACTGGAATCACATTGATTTTGCGTTGTTTCCATGGACCTTCCATTTTAGAGTTGATGCTAATGCCTGAAAGTCCAGGAGAGGCTGCGACATTCTCAGCATCAGCAACAGCACCTACTGAACCATTAAGAGGTTTGTCACTGAGCGCATTGCCTGTAGCAGCCGCTGGCATAGGCACACCACCATCGGAGTAATGGTAATTCATACCATAACCTCCACCAGGAAGTCCCACTTGTCCGATCATACTCGCTAAAGTAATCATCATCCAGTTTGGCTGTTCGCCATGATGTGCTCTCTGTGTTCCCCAGCCACCCATCAACATGGTACGTTTTGAGACAAACTCTTTGGCTAACACTTTAATGACATTGGTTGGAACGCCACAAATATTTGATGCCCACTCAGGCGTTTTAGCAATCATATCTTCGCTCTCGCCCATCAGGTATTTTCTAAACTCTTCAAACCCTGTGGTGTATTTATCGACAAACTCTTTGCTGTAAAGGTTTTCGCTGTAAAGATAATGCGCCATGCCTAACATCAAGGCAACGTCTGTTGTTGGGCGAATTTGGATATGCTCAGCCCCAAAATAGACACCGGTATTGTTATACACAGGATCGATAATGTAAAACTTGATATTGCGTTTTTTAGCCGTTTCTTTAAGCTCTTTCATATAGGTGTATGATTGATGATCAGGAACACCCCATGCGATTTGGTTGGTGTTGATCGGATCAGCGCCCCAAAAGACGATACATTCAGAATTTTCGATAATGACAGGGTAAACGGTTGATTGCGCACTGGATTCGTCGGTACCTGTAATGTACGGCGTTATTTGGCGAATCGCATGGGTTGAATAGGTGCAGGTACGTGACGTATAGCCTCCTGCGATGCCCAACATTCTAGCAAGCAACGCTTGGGGGTTATTGAGACTTCCGACACAAAACCATCCGTAACTTCCGCCGAAGATTGCATCTGCACCAAAATCTTTATAGACACGTTTGAGCTCATTTGCAATCAAATCGTACGCTGTTTCCCATGTTACACGTACAAATTTTTCACTTCCACGTTTTGTTTTATCGCTTTTATAGCCATTTTTCAAATAACTCTCACGCACGCACGGATACATAATACGATCTTTTGCGTAGGTACGCGCTGCCAAACCTTCGATGAGGGTCACAGGGTGTGCGTCACCTTCAAACGGTGTTACACTTTCAAAACGTGAATTGCGTGTATGCGTAACAACAGCACCAAAGTGAGAGGCGCTAAAGCCATTTTCGCTGTCATTGAGCAGTGAATCTCCTACCAAAGGAATCGCTTCAGCACTGATGGTTGCAATCGCTGCACCTGT
Source organism: Sulfurospirillum sp. UBA1314 (assembly GCA_002307095.1). Taxonomy (GTDB): domain Bacteria; phylum Campylobacterota; class Campylobacteria; order Campylobacterales; family Sulfurospirillaceae; genus Sulfurospirillum. The sequence continues at coordinate 11,929 of DBTO01000046.1, read as the reverse complement.
CGTGGCTGTCCCTACTTTTAGAAACGATCTTCTATCCATTTTCTTTGTCATTGTGTTCTCCTTGATGAACATTGTTAGATGAGAAACGTGCAAATCTTAAATAAAAGTTACATTTATTATGTAGTTTTTATTTTTATGAATGAAGCTTAACGAAATAAAATGAGGAATTAATGAGTATACGATATATGTGATAACCTTTTTAAAAAAGAAAAAAGACCTTTTCTGAAGCATGAAATCGTTATGATAAAATTAAAAAGAGCCTGCATGGATTCGACGTCCCTTACCCACAATCCCATCCCATTGCTTTTGCGTCAACTCTCCATTCCTGCGAGCCTTGGAATGCTGTTTAACACCTTGTACAACATCGTTGATACCTATTATGCGGGGCTCATTTCCACCGAAGCACTCGCCGCACTCTCTGCCTCTTCGTTTCTCTTCTTTTTCATCATTGGCATGGCGTACGGTGGAACGAGTGCTTTAACGGCGCTGATTGGGCATGCGTATGGGAAACAGCACTTTTTTCTAGCGAGCATTATCGCTAAAAAAGGGGTGGCATTGATTATTGCTGTGGGGCTTTTTCTGGGGCTTTTAGGATTCTGTTTTGCCTCAGAACTGCTCACATGGATCGGCACCGAAGAGCGTTACCACGCCCTTGCGCTTCGTTACATTGAGGTCATTTTGTTGGGTTCCTCTCTGTTTTTTGCCAATTTTGCGCTCAACAGTGTTCTTGTCGCAACAGGCGATACGAAGAGTTACCGCAACACCCTCATTTTTGGCTTTTTTGCCAATATTGCCTTCAATCCTCTCTTTATTTACGGCTGGGGATTTATCCCTGCAATGGGCATCGGTGGCATTGCGTTTGCTACGGTTTTAGTCCAAGCGATTAACGCAGGGTATCTGCTGTACAAAAGCCTCAAAACAGGGCTAATTGACTTTACATGTAAAGCGCATTTTTATCCCGATCGCCGCATCTATAAAACCTTTTTCACCCAAGCAACACCTCCAGGGCTCAATATGCTGATGATGTCGTTTGGCTCATTGATCGCGCTTCATTTTGTCACGCTCTATGGCTATCAAGCTGTTGCGGGTTATGGCATTGGGTTTCGTGTCGAGCAGTTGATGTTACTGCCGACATTGGGTATTAGCAGTGCGGTACTGAGCTTAGTCTCTAACAACATGGGCGCAGGCAAATTTGAGCGGGTGCGTCAAACACTTTTTTATGCCCTTGCGTATGGCTATACGCTCAGTTTTATCGGTATGGTAATTTTATGGGTATGTGGAAAATGGCTTGTCGCGCAGTTTGACCCAAGCGTGGAAGTAATCACCTATGGCACCACCTACATCTACGTGATGCTCTTTCTCTTTTTCGGCTACGTCACCCATTTTGCCTGCGTCGCTACTTTGCAAGGGATTAAAAAGCCTGCGATGATTTTTTACATTGGATTTTTCCGCCAAATTTTAGCGCCTAGCGCGGTGTACACGCTGTGTGTGAGCTACCTTGAACTCTCGTTCGTGTGGATGTGGATCGGGCTTGGAGCCATTGTGTACAGCTCCGCGCTCGCACTTTTATACTACACTTTCCACAAAGTCAAAGCACTCTGATCTTTTACATGTAAACGCGTGTATCTTTTTGAAAATACACGCATTTTATTAACGCATCGCGAGCATCACAGGAGCGCTGAGTCCTAAGAGTGCCGTAATAAAAATCACCCCAAAGATAAACCCAAGCTTCCAAAAATCTCGTCCTGTAATGTAACCAGCACCATAATACAAAGGCGCAGGACCTGTCGCATACGGTGTAATGACACCCATAATTCCATGCGTCATCGCAAGAAGGAGCGCAAACTCTTTGATGGGCATTCCAGGCACACTCATACCAACGGCAAGCATGACCGGCATCATCGCCGTGGCGTGTGGCGTTGTGCTTGCAAACATGTAATGTGAAAAGAAGTAGATTGCTACAAGCACGTACATCGCAACGATCGGCGAGAAACCTTCCATGTAAGCGGCGATGCCATTGTCAAACCAATGAATAAATCCTGTGCGGGAAAGTCCTTCTGCCATCGAAACGAGAAACGCAAGCAAAACGACCGTATTCCACGCCGTTTTATTCCCAGCGATATCATCCCACTTTACAATTTTAAAAAGCATCATCAAGGAGACGGCTACAAGGGCTACAGTGGTGGCATTGATAATTTTGGCGCCAAAGATCCAAAATAAAATGGCGGCAAAAACGATGAGACCGAGCATAATTTCATTAAACGTAATCTTTCCCATTTTCTCCAATTCTTCTGCTGCCCATTTCGGTACTGCCTCACCCTCTTTCACTTCAGGCGGATAGATCCAATAGACTAACAGTGGAAGGAGTAGCAACATCACGATGCCAAACGGAGCCGCTGCAAAAAACCAATCCGTCCATGAGATGTCAATCTTGGTGATTTTTCGAATGATCTCCACACACAGCAGATTGGGAGCCAATGCGGTGAGAAACATCGAACTGGTAACCCCCGTAGTCGCAAAAGCAACCCACATCACGTAACCGCCAATTTTTCGAGCGGAGGGGTCATTGGGTTTGGAATCGTACAGAGGTGGAAGGTTACGAACAATGGGGAAGATGATACCACCGCTACGGGCAGTATTGGAAGAGGTGAAAGGTGCGACCAGCGCATCGGAGAGCATGACCGCGTAACCAAGAAGCAGTGTTCTGCGCCCCATCAGTTTAACCAAAATCAAGGCAATACGTCGCCCTAGCCCTGATTTTTCATAGCCCAAGGCAAAGGTAAATGCGGAAAATACAAGCCATACGGTCGTACTACTCCAGCCTGTTAGCATCCATTTAATCGCCTCTTCGGGAGCTTTAAATTTTGGATTTGCCAGCTCTTTGGCACCAAAAAGTACCCAAGGGGCAAGCATAGCGATAATCGTAGCACCCATCAGTCCTGTCGCAGCAAAAGGGAACGATTCCATGACCAGCGCAGCGATGGTACCCGCGAATATCGCAAAAAAATACCAAGCATGTTGTTCAAGACCTGAGGGAGTGGGAGAGAGCGCAATAAGAAGGGTGACAACAATCGGAAGAAAAGCTGTCCATCGAATCGGTGTAGTACTTGCCATAATAAATGCTCCTTTGGCACACGAAATTAGCAGAGTTTCAGCCATTATAACACAGGATTTCAAAAGAAAATAGTGTATTTAAGACACGCGCGACTTCTTCTGCTCAACGCCTATTCAGAAGGTATCACCTGACTTCGATACTCTTTAAAATTGACTCTTTTAGTAACCAATCGCAAGGGCATAGAGAACCATGCTATCGCGTTGTAAAAATGCCATTACCTCTTCATCGTAATACGCCCCAATGCCACTGCAGCCAAAGCCAAGATAGGTGCTGATAAGATAAAGCCGATGCCCAATAATGCCCGCTTTTTGCACCATCGCCTGATAATTTTGTGCGTCATTCCCTAGCAAAAAGAAAGTAACACCGCTCTCTTCGCCTAACGCTTGCTCCAAGCAAAGATAGCCTGCTTTTTTCGCAAAATCACCGCTTTGCAGATACACGCCCTCCTTCCAAACGCCTTGTTCCATTCCTTCCACACGGTTGATGATCGCATACATTTCAATGTCGACATCGCAATCACTAGGAATAGGCTGTGTGATGAAGTGCATCACCTCCAAAAACTGCTCTTTTGAAATGGGTTTTTGGGTAAAGTCGCGAATGGAGCGACGTTTCCAAATCGCTTGTGTGAAGCGTTCTTGATCCACGTTAAACACAGGCATTGCTACTTGCTGTTTAGGTACGAGTTCACAGGTTGCGTCATACACCTCTTCCACAGGGGCATTGGCTTCAAAAAATCCTGTGCCATTGACAGAAGGAAGCTGAAGTGTGGGAGCTTTACATGTAAACGTTTCATCCTCTTCACCAACGATCGCTGCGGAGAGAAAAAACTCCTCTTGAGAGAACCCCAAAAGCGTGTTTAACCCCTTTTTATCTAAATCATACACGATACGATACCTCTTCTGGCTTAGGACACACGAAGCCTCAAGTGCGCCCAACATATGCCCTGTATCGTGTAAACAGTAGCGAAATGCGCGGTCTTTGTACTTCCACGAAGAGCGATAGTAGAGGGTTGAAAAAAGAAAAACATACCCCGAAATACGCTTTACATGTAAAAAGTTTTCAATACCTTCATCCTCAGTGAAAGGGTACACTAACACGAGTGATGTCTCAAAAGGTGAGAGATGGTAAATGCCGTTTTCAAAACCTACCACATCACGTATCTGCACATAAATTTCGGTGGGATACAGTGCCCCAGCACTCGGATTGGTACGCAGAGCATACGTCACACCAGGGTAGCTTTTTTGTGCTGTGATACCGCCAATCAAGTAAAAAAAGCGGTGCTCTAGATTGCTTTTGTCCAAAGGAATGCGCGTAAACGTTTCAGGGTAAATTTTAAACTGTTTGGGTGGATGATCCCAGTCAATACTGTGTGATTTAGTACGCACAGAGCGATAAGTGTGCATCGTTTGGGCATGGTAAGCTAACATGTTTACTCCTTTGTGCTATGCTACAATGTCGTCACTATAGAATGCTTTACATGTAAGGTTTAATCTTGCAAAAAAAGAACCCTTGAAAATAGGTAGAAGGAGTTTTTATGCAGTGCATTACGAGCAATCAAAATTTTCAGGTTCCGCCTATGCTTTATGGCACGGCATGGAAAAAAGAGCGCACTGCTAATTTAGTCGCGCAAGCCCTTGAAAATGGCTTTAGAGGAATTGACACGGCGTGCCAACCCAAACACTATGAAGAGGCTTTGGTAGGTGAAGGATGTGCCCATTTTTACGCCAAAGGGGGCAAGAGAGAGGAGCTTTTTCTTCAAACCAAATTCACACCGACGGAAGGACAAGACCCACAAAGAGTTCCCTACAACCCACAAGCCTCGTTGGAAGAGCAAATTCTCACCTCGTGTAACATTTCCAAACACAATTTGCAAACAGACTATCTGGACTCTTTTTTATTGCATTCACCGCTCTTTCCCTATAGCAATTTACTCAAAGCATGGAAAGTGTTTGAATCACTTCTTGAAAAAGGTGACGTTCGGCATATTGGCATTAGTAACTGTTATGATCTTCAGCTTTTGCAAAAACTTTACACGGATGCTCGCATCAAACCTTGGTGTGTGCAAAACCGTTTTTACGCCGACGTCCATTACGATACAACGCTTCGAGCTTGGCTAAAGGACAAAGGGATGATCTATCAGAGTTTTTGGACACTCAGTGCCAATCCGCACATTTTGCACTCGCTCATTTTGCAAGAAATCGCCCAAACGTATGGTAAAAGCACAGCTCAAATTTTCTATCGTTATGTGATGCACCAAGGCATCATTCCTCTCAATGGCACCACCTCCGCCCAACACATGAAAGAGGATTTAAGCATTTTAGAATTTACGCTCACTCCTCTTGAGATCGCACGCATTGATGCGCTACTGGTGTGACCTCTTTTTGGCTTTAAAAAGGGTGATCATTACAACCGCGCTAATGATCAACATTGTCGCGATCAACGCTTTAACGCCTAGCACTTCATCGGCAAAGAGATAACCCAAAAAAAGCGCAACAATCGGATTGACAAAAGCATAGGTTGAGGCAAGATAAGGTGAGGCATTTTTTAAGAGCCATACATACGCGCTAAAGCCCACCAAAGAGCCAATCAACACTAAATACGCCAATGCCAACAACGAGCGCGAAGAGAGCGTTTCTATCTGAAACTGTTGCCATTCACCAAAGAGCGTTGCGGTGATTATTAAAACCAAGCCACCGCTAAGCATCTGCATCGCGGTTGAGAGCATCACCGAAGAGGGCAAGGTTGCTTTTTGAGAATAGATAGACCCAAATGACCACAAGATCGCCCCTAAGAGTGTAATCAAAAGGCCAAATGTATCAAAGCGAAGATGTTCTTGATGAGAGGGAAACATCAAAATCACCACACCGATAAAGCCAATCAACGTTCCTACAAGCGTACTTTTGTTGGGTTTCGTTTGAATCTTGAGGAACCAAGCGATCACAATCATCCACAAAGGAACCGTTGCAACCACTATTGCGGCAATCGAAGAAGGAATTGTTTTTTCAGCGATCACTAAAAATCCATTTCCTGCCGAAAGCAATAAAATGCCAATGATCGTGGTGTCTCTCCACTCAATAAGTTTGGGATATTTTTTCTCTTTTACCACAACAAAACCATACAAGAGTGCTCCAGCGATCAAGAAGCGAATCCCTGCCATTAAAAAAGGAGGAAACGTTTCAATGGCAATTTTTATCCCCAAATAGGTACTACCCCACACAATATACACACTCAACAGTGCCACAACAACCATCATGGTTTTTTTATAGTCTACCGCTAGATTTTCGTTTACATGTAAAGCGCTCATGTTTATTTCCTTCTTCTATTTTACAGTTCGCTAAAGCCGTTTTCATGCAGGGTTGAGAGAATAAACGTGGTCGATGTCTCATACACTTCAGCAAACATTACCAGTTCATCCAAAAAGCGTGTAATATCATCCGTAGAACTCACACGTACTTTTAACACCATACACCACTCGCCTGCTAAACGCTGACACTCTAAAATGACACCGTTCTCTATGGGGATATTAAGAATCTTTGCCGTAATTTGTTGAAACGATTGGCATTTCATTTTGATAAAGATAAACGCTTGAATTTTTTGCTCCAGCATTTTCCAATCAATAATGGCGCGATACCCTTTAATCACCCCATTTTTCTCAAGCTTTGCCACACGCTGATGCACAGCAGGTCTTGAGATATGAACCAATTTCCCGATCTCTTCATGAGAAAGCCTGCCAGTATGTTCTAGTAATTTTAGAATCTGCACATCAAGTTCATCCATCGTTTTCTCCTGTAAAAGTATAACAAATTGATCTTTTTTTAAAACGAATCGTTTTAGATAGAATACTATTCAATCATATAGAAAATTATAATGTAGTTTTTAAAACGTTTCGTTAATTTTTATGGGTTGAGAATGAAAAGATCAAACATTTAGTTTGAAGAAGGAATTAAAAAGTGGTGGTGTCCCCAGCGCGATTCGAACGCACGGCCTTCAAATTAGGAATTTGATGCTCTATCCTGCTGAGCTATGGGGACATTGGTGAGATTTTGTGTGGCGGGATTATAACAAAAATAGACTTAGGAAAGTTAAAGGGGAAAGAATCAAAGTGTATCCGAAGAGACACTTTGATTGAAAGAATGCGTCAATGATGTGTTAAAACGCAGGAACAATGGCGCCTTTGTATTTTTCAACGATAAATTTTTTCACTTCATCAGATTGAAGCGCTTTGAGCAATGCTTTGGTTTTGTCGCTATTCTCATTGCCCGCTTTAACGACCAAAATATTGGCATACGGAGAATTCGCAGACTCTAGGGCTAGCGCATCGGTACTTGGATTGAGTCCTGCAGGAAGCGCGTAATTGGTGTTAATGACTGCAATCGTGAAATCTTCGATCACACGAGGCAGTTGTGCCGCTTCGAGCTCTGTAAAGGTAAGATTTTTTGGATTTTCAACGATGTCAAGTTTAGTTTTATGCTCAGCATCTTTGAGTTTGATGAGTCCTGCGTTTACTAAAACATCCAAAGCGCGTCCAGCATTGCTCGGGTCATTGGGAATCGCAACGCTATCACCCTCTTTAAGCTCTGAAAGCGCTTTAATCTTTTTAGAGTAAACACCAATTGGCTCGATGTGAATATTGCCCACACTCACCAATTTTGTGCCTTGGCTTTTATTAAACTCGTTCAAATACGGTGTATGTTGAAAAAAGTTTGCATCAATTTCACCACTGTCGGTCACTTTGTTTGGAATCACATAATCATTAAAGACTTTGATCTCAAGCGTATACCCTTCTTTGGCTAAAAGAGGTTTTGCAATTTCCAATATCTCAGAGTGTGGAACGGGTGTTGCCCCAACAATAATCGTTTTCGCACTTTTATCTTCTTTTGAAGCGGCTTTGTCTTCACCTTTTTTATCGCCACTGCACCCACTAAAGGCAAGCACGGCTCCCACTAAAATAGCCCCTAAACGTTTATACATGTGTACTCCTTAAAATAACTAAATGTATAGTAAAACACTTTGTTTACTATACATTTGTGAAATCCTAACGTCATTCGCATTAAAAGGTACTGAATGACACGCAAAACTAAGCGTTAATGCTTTACTATTTTATAGAGAATATCCCCCAAGCTTTGAAAAATCTGCACAAGTACAATCAAGATAAAAACCGTCCAAAAGATATACAGTGCGTCAAAGCGGTAGTACCCATAATTCATCGCCACCGCGCCAAGACCGCCACCACCAACGGTTCCTGCCATCGCTGAAAAACCAACAATAATGATCAACGAGAGCGTAATCGCGGAGATAATACTAGGATACGCTTCAGGCAAAAGCACGCGGAAAATAATCTGAAATTTATTTGTACCAAACGATTGTGCCGCTTCAACAACACTTTTATCTACCTCTTTAAAAGCACCTTCGATCATGCGTGCGATAAATGGAGCTGTTCCAATCGTAAGCGGTACGATCATCGCGAACGTTCCCGTATGCTTTCCGACCAAAAATTTTGTCACAGGAAACAAGACGATGATGAGGATAATAAACGGAAATGAACGCAACATATTGATCGTGACATCTAAGAATTTATAGGTGTATCGATTGGGCGAGATGCCATTTTTATCGGTGATTATGAGCACAATCGCGAGCATAAACCCAATGAATGTTGCCAAAAACGTTGAAACAAGGCTCATCGTGAGTGTCTCCATAACTGCATCAACGAGCACACTTTTCATGACGAAAGATTTTTCAAAAAATGATGTAATAGTCTGTTCCATCTTAGAGTACCTCCCAAATGACTTCCGTTTTTTCGTGCAAATAGTCTGTTATTCTACCGGAAGTCTGTTCATCCATATTGATCACAAGCGAGCCAACCACATGGTCGTTAAGCTTTTCAAGCTTTCCCCAGACAATCGTAAAATTCATATCAAGCTCTCGCGCCATCTGTGTCACAATGGGTTGGTAGGAGATCGTATGGGGGAAGAAAAGCCTGATATTCACACCCTCCGTTGGTAGCTCTTCATCTTCACCCAAAAACCGCATCATCGTTTCATCGGGTCTTAAAAAAAGATCCTCAATCCGTCCAAGACCGATGACCTTACCATCCTCTAAGAGCAAAGCACGCGATGCCACTTTTTTGACAACGTCCATTTCATGGGTCACGATGATGATCGTAACACCCAGTTTGATGTTAATCTCTTGTAAAAGTTCTAAAATGGATTGGGTGGTATTGGGATCAAGGGCAGACGTCGCTTCATCGCTGAGCAGTATTTTGGGATTAAGAGTGAGTGCCCTTGCAATCGCAACACGTTGTTTTTGACCACCACTGAGCTCTTTAGGATAGACAAACTTTTTCGCCTCAAGTCCCACAAGACTTAAAAGCTCATCGACTCTTTTTTGAATCGCTTCTGTGCTATAGCCCCAAACACGCATCGGAAGCGCGATATTTTCATACACATTTTTTTGATTGAGCAGTGAGAAGTTTTGAAAGATCATACCAATTTGGCTTCTTAATTCATTCAGACCACGCTCGTTGAGTGTTTTCACCTCTTTGTTTAACACCATAAGATCGCCGTCGCTAAAACGCTCCAGCCCGTTGATACAACGAAGCAATGTTGATTTTCCTGCTCCACTGTGCCCAACGATGGCAAATATTTCACCTGCATTTACATGTAAACTAATGTCGTCTAAAACTTTTTGGTCGTTAAAGTATTTGCTGAGATTTTTTATCTCTATCACGTGTTAACCTTTGCGAGAAGTATTTCATCCAAAACGCGAGATTATAGCGATTTATTGTTGATAGTTGGGGCTAAAAATGTCATCTTTAGTGAATTGTAAAAAGAGTGCGTTTGGAAGATTTTGGCAGAAACAGGGGTGTAAAGAGCCCGAAGACTCTTTACATGTAAACGAATTAACCGTTACGTTTTTTGATAATCTCTTCTGCAACGTTTCTAGGAACTTCATCATAATGATCAAATTCCATAGAGTAAGAAGCACGACCTTGTGTTTGAGAACGTAGGTCGGTTGAGTAACCAAACATCTCAGCCAATGGGCAGAATGCGTTAACAATTTTGTTACCACTTCTATCATCCATTGAGTTGATTTGTCCACGTCTTCTATTAAGATCGCCGATAACATCACCCATAAAGTCTTCTGGAGTTTCAACTTCCACTTTCATGATTGGCTCAAGAATAACCGGTTTTGCCTTACGACAACCCTCTTTAAAGCCCATAGAAGCAGCGAGTTTAAACGCCATCTCAGAGGAGTCAACATCATGGTAACTTCCATCATAAAGAGTAACTTTAACGTCTTCCACTTTATAACCTGCAAGTACACCCGCACCAAGTGCCTCTTTAATACCTTTATCAACAGCAGGGATAAACTCTTTTGGAATCGCTCCACCTTTGATGTCGTTGATAAACTCGTAGCCTTGACCTGCATCTTGAGGCTCGATTTTGAGGTAAACGTGACCGTATTGACCGCGACCACCTGATTGTTTTGCGTATTTGTACTCTTGGTTAACGGATGCACGAATGGTTTCACGGTAAGCAACTTGAGGTTGACCCACTTCTGCACTTACTTTAAACTCACGAAGCATACGATCAACAAGAATCTCTAAGTGAAGCTCACCCATACCAGAAATGATCGTTTGACCACTCTCTTCATCCGTCTCAACTCTAAAGCTTGGATCTTCTTGAGCGAGTTTTTGAAGGGCAATACCCATTTTCTCTTGATCCGCTTTGGTTTTAGGCTCAACCGCAACAGAGATAACCGGATCTGGGAATACCATTCTCTCTAAAATTACAGGGTCTTTTTCGCTCGCAAGTGTATCACCGGTTAGGGTGTCTTTAAGACCTACAACCGCGCCAATTTCACCTGAGTGAAGGACTTTGATCTCTTCTCTTTTGTTCGCGTGCATTTTTAGCAAACGACCAATGCGCTCTTTTTTATCTTTCGTTGTGTTGTAAGCATAACTTCCGCTTTCCAATGAACCACGATACACACGAACGAAGGTTAATTGACCCACAAAAGGATCGGTCATAATTTTAAACGCAAGTGCTGCAAATTCACCCTCATCCGTAGAATCAACGACACACTCATGTCCGTCTTCGTACTCGCCTTTAATCGCGTGAACTTCAGTAGGAGCAGGCATATAATCGATAACAGCATCTAACATCGGTTGAACACCTTTGTTTTTAAACGCTGTACCACAAATCATAGGAATAAAGGTCATTGCAAGACATCCCGCTTTAATACCCGCTTTAATTTCAGCTTTGGTAAGCTCTTCGCCACCAAGGTATTTTTCCATCAACTCATCACTGGTCTCAGAAACAGCTTCAACCATTCTCTCACGGTACTCTTTTGCTTTATCCGCAAGGTCCGCTGGGATTTCAACGACTTGGTAATTTGAACCCATAGCCGCATCATCATCCCAAACAAGTGCTTTCATCTCTACGAGATCAACAACACCTTTGAAGTTTTCTTCCGCGCCAATAGGAATTTGAATAGGTACTGGGTTTGCTTTTAAACGATTTTTAATTTGTGCTTCAACGTTATAGAAATCTGCACCAACACGGTCCATTTTATTAACAAATACCATTCGTGGAACTTGGTAACGATTCGCTTGTCTCCAAACGGTTTCAGATTGTGGTTGAACGCCACCAACAGCACAAAATACAGCGACAGCGCCATCAAGAACACGCATAGAACGCTCAACTTCAATCGTAAAGTCAACGTGGCCTGGAGTGTCGATGATGTTAATTTGGTGATCTTTCCATGTACATGTAGTAGCCGCTGAAGTAATGGTAATACCTCGCTCTTTCTCTT
>DBTO01000153.1 GCA_002307095.1 Sulfurospirillum sp. UBA1314 | reverse complement strand
TTGTTTAAATTGTTTATTAAGGTATGAGATGCTTACCGCAAGGGTCGTTATTGGCATGACTCTTGCATAGGTTATAAATCTTACATGTAAAGCATTTAAAGGCAAAAAATGGGAAAATTTGAAGCAAAAATCAAAGAAGATGTGATGCAAAGCATTTTCAATGATACCACCAAAATGTACGAGATGATCGAAAATCGTTTTGTTCTGGATGATGCCTCTCGTGACGCGCTCATTGCGCTGTGCAACCGTTTCAATGACGATCTCTCTTTAATGCTCAAAGAGATCAAACTTGCGTAAGGCTGGGCGATGATCACTCCTGTCATTGGAACAACGGAGCTTTACAAACTCTTAAGCGTACTGCTTAAGACCGACACACCTGTCTTTTTGCATGGAAGTCCCGGTATTGGGAAATCGTACATCGTCAATGACATCGCACAGCATGAAAACTTAGCGATCATCGATGTGCGCTTAAGTCAACTCGACGCCGTGGATTTGAGGGGCATCCCCACCATTAAAGAGAACCAAACTGTTTGGATGCCGCCTATTTTTTTACCGACCGATGCCAACAGCGAAGGCATTTTGTTTTTAGATGAGCTCAATTCAGCACCTCTTTCGGTGCAAGCGGCGATTTATCAGTTAGTGTTGGATCGTAAAATTGGCGAGTACAGCCTGCCCAAAGGATGGCGCATCGTCTGTGCTGGCAATAAAATCAACGACAAAGGCATTGTCTTTAAACTCCCTTCACCTTTAAGTAACCGCATGGTGCATCTGGTGTTGGAGGCAAAATTTGAGGACTTTAAACTCTGGGCGATGAAGCACGGCGTGCATCATTTTATCATCGGTTTTTTGGCGTTTCGACCTGACCTTTTAAGCTCTGAAATTCCCTCTTACACCGAGACAAACCCAGCGTTTTGCTCTCCAAGAGCATGGAATATGCTCTCGCATATCCTCAAAAACGTCACGGACATTCACAGCATTCATCCCATTATTTATGGCACCATCGGCTATGCCGCAGGGGTTGAGTTTATCGCGTTTATCAAGGTCTACAAAACCTTGCCCGACATCGATGCGATTTTAGCGGGCGAAACGTTAGGGATTCCAAATGAGCCCAGTGCTTTGTATGCGCTTTGCGCCGCACTGATAGAGCGTTACACCGAGCTTGCACAAGCGGAGCATCTCTTAGCCTACTCGAAGCATCTGCCGACGGAATTTGCGGTGATGCTCATTAAAGATCTCATCATCAAAGATGAAAACATTGCGACCTTAGAGAGCTTTGATGCTTGGATGGAGCGTTATGGCGACTACATCATCTAAGCCACACACGGCGCTCTTTGAAAAAATACGCATCCATTTTCTCTTTAATCATCCCTTTTTATCGGTCTTGGCACTTTCCATTGCGACGCGTTACACCACCAACGCCAAAAGTGCATTTCAAACCGATGGCTTTTCGCTGAGTATTGATGAAGAAAAACTCACAACGTATAGCGAAGAAGAGATCATTTATCTCTATGCGCATACGCTGTTGCACATCGTTTTGAAACACCCAGTACGTCGAAAAGCACGTGAAGAACTCGTCTGGAACCAAAGTTGCGATGTGGTCATCAATCTCATTTTAAGCGAATTTGATCATGTAGGCGTGATGCCAAGTGACGAGGTTTTTGATGCTGATATGAGCGGTCTCAGCGTTGAAGAGGTGTATGAAATCTTGTACAAAGAGCAGGAAAAAAAGCCGAACCAAGAGGAGGGCGAAAAAGAGCAATCAAAGGTGTATGATGAGACAAAACACGATCTTGAAAATCCTGTGCAGATGCTTCAAAGCGCACAAGAGCAAGAGAAGCTCGATAACATCATCATTCAAGCCTTAAGTATCGCCCAACAAGCGACTAAGGCGTACGATAGTCTCAGGGTAGAAATCGATACACTGCTTAAGCCAAACATCGATTTGCACGATGTGCTCAAAGAGTTTTTGATTACAGCGTTGTTTGAGAAAACGCTCACTTATAATCGTCCCAATCGCAAGTATCTTCACCAAGGCGTTTACCTTCCCAGTGCTCAAAAAAGCAAGGAGCAGTTGGAGCTCATGATCGCGATTGACAGCTCAGGAAGCGTGAGTTTGGAGGAGTACAAAACTTTTTTGGGCATCGTCAAAGAGGTGTGCGAATCGTTTTACGAATACAGCGTCACATTGCTGCCATTTGATTTACATGTAAAAGAGGAGCTCATCGTCAGTTTTGATAGTTTTAATCCGATTAACTCCGAAAATCTCTTTATTCCCAAAAGCGATGGTGGGACGAATTTTAATGCCGTTTTGGATTTTATCGATACACATTACGCCATCAGGAGTGAGCATCTTTTGATGGTGTTAAGCGATGGTGAGTTTGACATTGGGCGCTCTTTGGTGTGCGAGACGCTCTTTGTGTTGAGTCAGAAAAAAAATTGTGCAAGGTTTGAGCGGTATGGACGCGTTATCCAATTTAACTTATAAAAAGGAGGTCGATACCCTGAGGGACGAACCGAATTTTGAGGCGTTGGGCGATGCGCGGTACATTCATCATAGCGACATGGAAGCGAGGCTGTATTGGGCATTTTGCAGACCGAGTGGCTCGCATCCAGACCAAATCAGCGACGCTGAACCCCTCGTTTCCATTATGGCGTTTAACCATTCACGCTTAGGTGCGCTTGAGAGGTTTCAGCGTTTGCACCCCAATGTCATCAGCGATGAACTGCTTCGCGTCAAGATCAAAAATCGAACGCGCATGCTTTTTCGCTCCCTCGTCGATCACGATTTTAGCGAGCTCAATGCGGTTTTAGAGCTTGTGCCCATCTTTTTACATGTAGCCATCGATCAGCTCAAAAATGGGCGCAAATGGAATGACATCGAAGCCAATTTAGTTGAAGCATCTCGGTTCATTCGCACCGCAGAAGCGCTTTTGGATGAGGTGGCTTGGGAAGCGATTTTTTTGAAGCTTAAGGTGATTGAAGAGAGTGAAGTGGATGATTTAAAAGCGTATTTAAACGATGCGATTGCGCATAAAGAGCAGATCGATGCGCGTTTATTGGCATACATCCAGCAAGAGACTTTGACGTGGATCGAGCGAAGCTCTTTGCATTTGTTACAGAAAAAAGCGATGGAAAAATTAGCGTTAGCGCTGATATAAAGGTAGGGCATGGAAGAGGACGAAGTTTTTGATCTAAAACATTTTGAGACGTTTTTAGGTGAATCGAACAGCGAAGGTGGGCATTGGGACAAGATCAAAAAGCGCACGGCGACACTTTTTCAAGTGCTCATTGATGGCGACTTGAAAGAGTTGGTGTTTGTGCTGAAGCATTACCCGCAGTACACCGAAATTGTGTGTGAACATTTTCGCTATTTGTACAACTATTCGGAGCAGAGTGCGGACATTTTTGCTGCTTCCAAACTGTTGTATTTGAGTGAGGCGTACCATCAAAAGCAGTTTGTGCGCAACCTTCTGCGCAAGCTTGAAAAGATCGAAACACACGAACTCTC
The DNA here is from genome assembly GCA_002307095.1 of Sulfurospirillum sp. UBA1314. Taxonomy (GTDB): domain Bacteria; phylum Campylobacterota; class Campylobacteria; order Campylobacterales; family Sulfurospirillaceae; genus Sulfurospirillum. Next base: position 1,327 of record DBTO01000153.1, on the reverse strand, counting down.
CCAGATTAAAACCTTAATTCTTTTTTTAGTAGAGCATCAAGAAAATTTGCATCCGATCATCATCAGTTACTACAAAGCGGAGATCGTGGCGCATCTGAAAAGCGGCAATTACCATCTTTTGCAGCAAAAAATCATCGAAAAAGAGCTTTTGAAATTACATGTAAAGAGTGATTTTGACTTTGGTGCGAAAGATAGAGACGCCTCGTTAGACATTCCTTACATGGTTTAGGCTACAATCAGTACGGCATGAGATTTGCATAGACCCTCTAAAGGTAAAGGAGCGATGATGTTTAAAACGACACCCTATCAGGTCATTTTCTACGAGAAAACAGGCTGTAGTGGCAATGCCCGTCAAAAAGCGCTTCTCAAAGAATACGGTGTCACGTTTGAAGTGCGAAGTCTTTTGGACACGCCTTGGGACGTGCAAACATTGAACGCATTTTTTGAAGGCTTGACGCCTAAAGAGATGCTCAACCCTTTTGCGCCACAGCTTAAAGAGGGCAGTTTTAAATTGGACGATTACACCAAGGAAAGCCTCATCGAAAAAATGGTGCAAGAGCCCATTTTGATCCGTCGTCCACTATTGCAGATAGGTGACGTCAAGCTCTGTGGTTTCGACATTCCAAGGCTTAATTTTCTTTTACATGTAACGATGCCCGTGCCTGAAAATATCAACGCCTGTTTAAGCAGTGATCAATGCAGCAATGCTTAGAGTACATCTGTCGGGAGTTTGAAAAAGTCAAGGACTATCTGCATGCGCCAACCCCTGCCAAAGAGCTGATCATCAACAACCTTTTTGCCAATTTTATGGACTGTTTTGGGCAGTATCCGTTTGAAAAAAAGCGTTACCCCAAAGAGTTTTTACACAGTGCCAATCTCTACAATGCAGGCGATGTGGTGATGCTCAAACGCTTTGAGGACATCGGGATGCGCTATTTATTATTGAGTGATTTTTACGATTATGTCAAAATCACCCATTTGTACCATAAAGTCTAATCTTCTTTTAAACTTGCTAGGTTCGCACAGAGCTTTTGCGTCACTTTTTTGGTCGTGGCTTCATCGCGCTCCAATCCGTAAACGCTGAGGGGAAAATTGAGCGGTTTTTGGATGCGCCAGATGCACTCGTGCTCTTCGGTTGGAAGAATCGAAGCTGGATTTCCCACAGCAACCCAACCGATGGGTACCATGCCATCAGGTTTGACATAGGACTTGATGTGAACCACCGCTCCGATGCGAATTTCACTGCGCGCACCAACGTGTGAGCCATGCAAAACAGAAGCATTGGTTGCCACAAAAACTTCCTCTTCCAAATGACAGCCAACGACAT
>DBTO01000132.1 GCA_002307095.1 Sulfurospirillum sp. UBA1314 | reverse complement strand
ATGATAAAACGTGGCAAGCTGTCGTCGTAAAGTAAAAGGGAGCGTTCATGAGTTCATTAAACAGAAGAGAATTTTTCTACCTTTTGTCCATCTTAGGGCTGGGTGGAACGAGTGTTTTTGCAAATTCACACAAGCGATTGTACGGCATTAATAAGCTTGAAGATTATTATAATCTCGAAAACTTTGGAAATGCTAGATTGTTGCATATTACCGATACGCATGCCCAATTGATGCCGGTTTATTTTAGAGAACCAAGCGTCAATCTAGGCTATGGTTCTAATTTTGGAAAGCCGCCTCATATCGTAGGTTCCAACTTTGCGAAGCGCTATGGTGTCGTGAGTGGAAGCAAAATGGAGTATGCACTGACTTGCTTGAATTACGATGAAAATGCCAAGCGGTTTAATCGCGTAGGTGGTTTTGCTCAAATTAAAACCTTGGTAGATCACCTTAGTGGCAATTTTGGAAAAGAAAAAACGCTCTTTTTGGATGGTGGCGATACATGGCAAGGGAGTTGGACGTCGCTTCAAACCCGTGGAAAAGACATGGTGGGTGCTTTAAATATTTTAGGAGTCGATGTCTGTACGGGGCATTGGGAGTTTACCTACACCCAACAAGAGATTATGGACAACATTAAGCTTCTCAAATCAGAATTCATTGCGCAAAATGTTTATGTCAAGGAAGAAGCTTTGATGGAAGGCTCCGTTCCAAACATCTTTGATGAAGAGAGTGGAAGAATGTTTAAGCCCTATACGATGAAAAAAATGGGTAACAATAGAGTCGCTGTGATAGGGCAAGCATTCCCCTATACTACGATTGCCAATCCTCAACGCTTTATCCCCAACTGGTCATTTGGGATTAAACCTGAAGAGATGCAACAGCTCATTAACACCATCCAAGAAAAAGAGAAGCCCGATGCTATCATCTGCTTGTCTCATAATGGTTATGATGTGGATAAAAAAATGGCAGAAGTGGTCAGTGGTATCGACTTCATTTTAGGGGGTCACACGCACGATGGCGTGCCTGAAGCGTATCCTGTGAAAAATGCTGCGGGTACAACGTACGTGATGAACTCTGGCTCTAACGGTAAATTTTTATCGGTTTTGGATTTGGAGATTAAGAACAAAAAGGTCGTTGATTTTAGGTATACCCTTTTACCGGTTTTCTCTGACATCGTGCCTGAAGATAAAATGATGAAAGCCTATATCGAAACCGTTCGGGCACCCTATAAAGCGCTGTTAGAGAAAAAGATAGCCACGACGGATGAGACACTGTACCGAAGAGGTAACTTTAATGGTACGTTTGATCAAATCATCTGTGATGCCCTTCGCGAAGTTAAAGGGGCGGACATCTCCATGTCACCGGGCTTTAGGTGGGGAACCAGCGTTCCTATGGGGCAGGCAATTACGTTTGAAGACATCGCGACGCAAACCGCGATGACCTATCCTGAAACCTATCTACGTGAGGTCAAAGGGAGTGATATTCATCTTATTCTTGAAGATGTCGCCGATAACTTGTTTAATGAAGATCCTTTCATGCAACAAGGGGGTGATATGGTTCGAACAGGTGGGCTTTCATATACGATAGATCCTATGAAAAAGATAGGTCAACGCATCACCAATCTCAAACTAAGCTCAGGCAAAGAGATCGAAGCGACCAAAGTGTATAAGCTAGCAGGATGGTCAACTGTTGGCTCACAATCAGAAGGTGAGCCTATCTGGGATACCGTGAGCAAATACCTTGAAGATCACAAGCATATCAAAAGCATCAAGCTTGAATCTCCCGATATTATCGGGGTTAAAGACAATCCAGGTATTGAGCTCTCTTTATACAAACGTTAATATTACAAGGACAAGGCGTCTGCTTTGTCCTAATTTAGGTGTTCTCAATGAAACAAATTTTTCTTCTTTTGATGCTGAGTCTATCGCTGTTTGCACAGATGAATTTTAGCGATCCTCAACCTAGCTTTGAAGCACCACGAAAATGGGTGATTAGAATCTCCACAAATGACCTTGAGACGATGAATCATACGCTAGATACGGTGAATAACGTTCTCAAAGAGTACCCACCAGAGTCTCTAAAAGTAGCGCTTGTTTTTTACTCAAAAGGTTTAAGAGTGATCAAAAAAGATTTTGATGCCACGACGCTTACACGCATTAAATCGTTAATGGCATATGAAATTGAGCTCATCGCATGTAAAAATACGATGGAAAGCATGGGCTGGCAAACGGGTGATTTTATAGAGGGTGTGAGTTATGTCCAAGCAGGCGTTGCTGAGGTGATCGAAAGAGTAGCGCATGGATGGATCGATGTTACACCTTATTGAACTCTTCAGTGCTCCAAACGAGTTTAAAGGTCCTGTACGCCCACGTGTCAAGCACTTGGAGTTGATAGAAGGGCATGGCATCAAAGATGATAAATTTGCTGGGAAAAATGTAGAGCATTCCGTGATGATAGTGGGAAATATCGCATATGACATCGCACAACAACATGGCATTGCATTAGAGCAAGGCTCTTTGGGCGAAAATATACTCCTAAGCTTTGACCCACATGAATTATCGCTAGGTGAAATGATACAAATTGGCGAAGCCAAACTTCAAATAACCGAAAAATGCTCCATCTGCACGCATTTATTAGCGTTTGACACAAAACTTCCAACCCTCATCCGTGA
>DBTO01000148.1:2180-3888 GCA_002307095.1 Sulfurospirillum sp. UBA1314 | reverse complement strand
TTCCTTTGATGACGGATCGAACTTCATTTATCATCAACGGTGTTGAGAGAGTGGTTGTTAATCAGCTTCACAGAAGCCCTGGTGTTATCTTCAAAGAAGAAGAGAGCCCAACAGTTGCGAATAAACTGATTTACAATGCTCAGATTATTCCTGATCGTGGTTCATGGTTGTACTTTGAGTACGATGCAAAAGACACACTTTTTGTTAGAATTAATAAACGCAGAAAAGTTCCTATTACGATTTTATTCAGAGCACTTGGATACAGTAAACAAGATATCTTAAAACTTTTTTATCCGGTGCTTAACATAATGATTCGTGGAAATAAATTCTTAATTGAGTTTTCAGCCGATAATTTCTTAGGTCGTGTTGATTTCGACCTCAAAGATGAGCATGGTAACCTTCTTTTAGCAGCAGGTAAACGCTTAGCACGTAAAAAAGCAGAAAAATTTATTGAAGATGGTATCAAGTTTATTGAGTATCCTGTTGAAATTTTGGTCAATCGTTTTCTCTCTTCCCCGATTATTGACAAAGATAGCGGTGAAGTACTTTATGACACACTTGCACAACTTGATGAAGGTAAATTGGCTAAGATTATTGAACAAAAATGTGAAACCATTGAAATTGCGAATGATCTTGCAAGCGGTGTAGATGATGCGATCATTAACTCGTTTATTGCCGATACAGAAACCCTTAAACTGCTTCGTCAAACTGAGAGTATTGAAGATGAAAATGATCTAGCGGCGATTCGTATTTACAAAGTTATGAGACCAGGCGAGCCTGTGACCAAAGAAGCAGCGAAAACATTTGTAAAAGACCTCTTCTTTAACTCTGAGCGTTATGACTTGACCAAAGTTGGTCGTATGAAAATGAATCATAAACTGGGACTTACTGTGCCTGAGTATGTAACCATTATGACCAGTGAAGATATTATCAAAACAGCAAAATACTTGATCAAAGTTAAAAACGGTCAAGGTCACATCGATGATCGTGATCACCTTGGTAACAGAAGAATTAGAGCGATTGGTGAGTTACTTGCGAATGAACTTCATGCGGGTCTCATTAAAATGCAAAAAGCCATTCGTGATAAATTTACAGCTCTTAGCGGAAGTGTTGAAGAGTTGATGCCACATGATTTGATTAACTCTAAAATGATTACCTCTGCGATTGCGGAGTTCTTCTCCAGTGGACAGTTATCCCAATTTATGGATCAAACCAATCCGCTGAGCGAAATTACGCATAAAAGAAGACTTTCAGCTCTTGGTGAGGGTGGTTTGGTTAAAGAGCGCGCAGGCTTTGAAGTCCGTGACGTTCACCCAACACACTACGGAAGAATTTGTCCCGTTGAAACACCAGAGGGTCAAAACATTGGTTTGATCAACACACTTTCAATGTATGCCAAAGTAAATGATCTAGGTTTTGTGGAAGCCCCGTACCGTAAAGTCGAGAATGCAACGATTACCGATGAGATTATTTATATCACAGCAACCCAAGAAGAAGGGTTAGTTATTGCTCCTGCCAGTACTAAAATCAATGAAAACAACGAAATCGTTGAAGATTTGATTGAGGTTCGAGTTGATGGTGAGACCGTATTGATTGAGAAAGAAAAAGTTGACTTGATTGACCTTTCTTCTATGATGATTGCTGGTGTTGCAGCTTCACTGATTCCATTCTTGGAACATGATGATGCGAACCGTGCATTGATGGGTTC
>DBTO01000148.1:0-1917 GCA_002307095.1 Sulfurospirillum sp. UBA1314 | reverse complement strand
GTTCAAACATGCAACGTCAAGCGGTACCTTTGGTTAAATCAGACGCTCCAATTGTAGGAACGGGTGTTGAGAAAATTGCCGCTCGTGACTCATGGGAAGCGATTAAAGCAAAACGTGCAGGTATGGTTGAGAAAGTCGATAATAAAAATGTCTATATTCTAGGTGAAGATGAAGGTGGTGCGTTTATTGACCATTATGCGCTTCAGAAAAATCTTAGAACCAACCAAAATACAACCTTTACTCAAAAAGTAATTGTAAAAAAAGGTGATATGGTAGAAGCTGGTGGTGTGATTGCCGATGGTCCAAGTATGGATCAAGGTGAGCTTGCAATCGGTAAAAATGCTATGGTCGCGTTTATGCCATGGAATGGTTATAACTACGAAGATGCGATTGTTATCTCCGAGCGCATGATTCGTGAAGATGCCTTTACGAGTGTTCATATCTATGAAAAAGAGATTGAAGCACGCGAACTTAAAGACGGTGTCGAAGAGATTACGAAAGATATTCCAAACGTTAAAGAAGAAGAGCTTGCACATCTTGATGATAGTGGTATTGTTAAAGTGGGTACCTACATCATGCCAGGTATGATTCTTGTCGGTAAAGTTTCACCCAAAGGTGAAGTAAAACCAACCCCTGAAGAGAGACTACTCCGTGCAATTTTCGGTGAAAAAGCAGGACATGTTGTCAATAAATCATTGTATGCAACTCCTTCATTAGAAGGCATCGTTGTGGATGTTAAAATCTTTACAAAAAAAGGGTATGACAAAGACCCACGTGCTGTTCAAGCGTATGAGCAAGAAAAAGAGATACTAGACCGCGAACATCATGATAAACTCTTGATGTTGGATCGTGAAGAGATGCTCCGTATCAATGCTCTATTGCTTCGAAATCCGTTGAATGAAGATCAAGAAATTAGTAAAACCAGCTATAAAAAAGGTGGGTTTATCAAAGCGGAAGATCTTCATAATGTGAACCGTTTTTCAATCAATTCGATTGTAAAAGCGTTTTCAAATGAGATTCAAGACGAGTATAAAGATCTCAAAGTTTACTTTCAAAATGAGAAGAAAAAACTCAAAGAAGAGCACGATGAGAAGCTTAATATCATTGAAAAAGATGATATTTTGCCAAGTGGTGTTGTGAAGCTTGTTAAAGTATATGTTGCAACCAAACGTAAACTCAAAGTGGGCGATAAAATGGCAGGACGCCACGGAAATAAAGGTATTGTTTCTAATATTGTTCGTGAAGTCGATATGCCATACCTTAAAAATGGCGAGATTGTGGATATTGTTCTCAATCCACTGGGCGTTCCAAGTCGTATGAACATTGGACAAATTCTTGAAGTTCACTTAGGTCTCGTTGGTAAACGTTTGGGTACTCAAATCGAAGAGATTTTTAAAGAGAAACAAGGTGATTGGATTAAGTCACTTCGTGAAAAAATGATTAGTATTGCAGAAGTCGCAAAACTTATGGATGCTAAGAAATTTATTGATTCTGTTAATGATGAACAGTTATTAATTTTTGCAAGAGATTGGAGTAAAGGTGTTAAGTTTGCAACTCCAATTTTTGAGGGTGTTAACGTAGAAGAGTTTGAAAAACTCTTTGAGATGGCAAAAATTGATACCGATGGAAAAACAGAGTTGTACGATGGTATGACTGGTAAAAAAATGCATGAAAAAGTCAATGTGGGTTACATGTATATGTTAAAACTCCATCACTTGGTTGATGAAAAAGTTCATGCACGAAGTACGGGACCATATTCATTGGTCACACAACAACCTGTGGGTGGTAAAGCGCTCTTTGGTGGACAAAGGTTTGGTGAGATGGAAGTTTGGGCTCTTGAAGCATATGGCGCTGCTCATACGCTAAGAGAGATGTTAACAGTCAAATCAGATGACGTTGAAGGACGTATTTTAGCTT
>DBTO01000214.1:1936-5658 GCA_002307095.1 Sulfurospirillum sp. UBA1314 | reverse complement strand
TCTTTTGAATACGTACCATGACTACCATCACGTTCACATCCATAGCGTGTGGTTCTCACTGCGCGGTGAAGATTGGCTGCACGCTCATTTTTTTCTTTTGAATTTGAGAAAAACCATAACCAAGATTTTTCTTTTTTAATTACTGCTTCACTAAGATATTGCGGTCCTGAGGGAATACTCTCTAACGCCATAATTTCTTTTTTGTCTACTAAACGCATGTAGGGATGGGAGGAAAGTAATTTTCTTTGATTATCAAGATAAGGCTGTAATTCTTGATTAATAGGTTTATTGCCTAAGCGTTTATCAGTACCGAATGAAAATAGAATATTATCCCTTGGAAGAATTTTCATTGTGTCAAAGATACGTTTATCTAGCATTTTATCGTCAAATCTACACCACCAGTTGTTGTCGTTGTGATTGTATACATCAATAGCATCAAGAGCAAGTTTTGCACTATCTCCATATTGGTATCCATAGTCTTCCCAAAAGATGGTAGGTCGAAATCGTGGCATTGTTAAAAGGAAGCCAATATATTTATTTCTATCATGCTCTGCAACACTTGCAAGTAACGGCTCCCGTATTTCAGGGTTGAGTTTGCCTGCTAAGGCAGCATATTTATCCATTAAAGCGTTATCATATTCCAGTAAAATGGCTCTTGTAAAAATAGTACGTGCTATATATGCCCTAACTTTTTGATTAACACGTTCATCTGTTGCAATGACGTACAGTGTTTTAATCGGTAAAATATTAACCATTTCTTCCCATACACGCACGTCATTTCCGTAGTGCGAGCTATATCCATTATTGGTCAAAGCTACACTTATTGCTTCTTCTTGGTTTGTTGCGAGCAGGCTTTCCCATTGGAGAAATTCATTTTTCATTCTTTCTTGGATCTTTTTTAATAAAGATCGTGCATCATCGACTTGTCCAGTATAGACAAGCCATCGTAATGTTTCTGTTAAAACAGACATAAAACTTGTACTATAATAATGATAAGAGTGTGATTCTGGAAAAGAGAGTAAGCCTTCAGAGTAGTAGTCCCAATGATTAGAAATCATAGAATCAACTTCTTTTATCGCCCCTTTACCCAGATAAATTCGTATGGTATGTGTCCAAAGATCAAAGAGCCAAAACCGATACTCTGGTGTTTCTGTTTCCCATGGACGATTGAGATACGGTATTGCATTTGCCAATATTTCATCAGCTAATGCGTCTTTTGGGTGTACTCGCATAATAGCAATTTGAAGCCAAACGCCATCATTTGTACTCTTCCATTTTTCGAAAGCATGTCGAACAATATTTTTATTTTGTTCCCAATAAGCATTATTGGGTTGATGTAATGCCCAAAGCCAATCGATATTAAAAACATTATAAGCCCATTTAGCCTGCATCCAATCAATAAGAGGATTTTGGGGTGCTAAATTTTTTACCGCTTGCATCCTGCTTCCCGTTATATTTGTATCTTCAAGCCACCAATCTACGGCTTTAGAATTTGGATCAAAAAGTGGAAAATAAAGATTGAATTGCTCTAACGCATCTTTTTGTATAAGAAAAGCTACATCAGCTTGTTTTACGTCTTCAGGTTTTAAGCGTATAACTTTTTGAAGCCAAAGTAAATGCTCTTTTGCAAGATCTTCTGTCAAAGACAAATCAAAAGAACGTGAATTACTCATAATGACAAAACGGTAATTTTTGGCTATACCATGAACTTTAGATAAAGAAGAGTCTGCGAGAATTTCTTCAATTTTCTGATACGCGTCCTCTGCACGATTAAGATAAGCAAGTGTTCTCACAACCATATAAGAAGCTGTAGGTCGTTGTGGGGCATCCATGATTTTCTCAACTTCATGAAAATGTTGTAGCGCTGCTTCATAATGTCTTTGGTAAAAGTCCAAGCTTCCAAGCTGATAGAGAAAATCACTTTGTGCCCGAAGTGGCAGAGGCATTTGAGTTGGCGAAACCAAGGCTGTGATAGTTTTATTTTCGCATGCCGAAAGTACTTTATCCTGATTTGCTGCCCATAACTTTAAATAAGATGATTCTTTACCTTCTTGTGATTGAATTTCTAACAACGTTAATAAAGCATTTTTATAGTTACATATTTCCCAGAAGTAAGAAGAGCTTTTATGAGGTGAGAAATCAGGTATTTTAAGCTCAAGAAGAGTTTTTGACCAAAGAAGTGAATCACTTGGTTTTTCAGAATAAAATTGATTAGCATATAACTTATCAGATAGTAAAGTTGGACGCATTACCTCATCACTCAATAAAATAATAGGGATAAAGAAGCATATCAATAGTGTCATAATAAATATTGTTTTTTTTCTCATGGGACGTCCTTTATATGATACTCAAAAAAATAAGCGTTAATTTTTAAAATCTTATTTATCTAAAAACTTTTAATATACAATATTCATAAATAATATTAAAGCATCTTTATTTTTAATGATTTTATTAAATAAATCAAAGAGCAGTTACTACACTAAACAAACGTTTACATGTAAAAGATTCGCGCAGGTGTTTTAAGCAGAAAATAAAGGGCTTGACTTTTAATCCCGACTTCCAGCAAGTGAAATAATCTCTTTATTTTTGGTAATCAGCTAATTGACGATTTCGCTGAGTGTCATCTTTTTTTCTTCCGCTATTTTACGAACAAATATCTCATTTTGTGGTTCAAGGTAAACGGGGATTTCAAACGTAGCATCTTTATGAAAAAACTTTCCTCGAACACCATTGGTAAAATCGTATTCTTTTTTCATTTGATTCCTTGGTATATATCAAAACTAAAAACTGGATTTGGATATAGTTTTTTTAGGAAGATTCCCATTTAAGACTTCATTCAATGTTAAGGTATGTCCGTTTACGGTAGTCCCTTCACGATAAAAAAGTAGCCTTTTGTTAAATTCATAGATATTAGTAGAAAATCCAAATAACGTATCAACGCCATACCATTCATCACCAATAGCATATTTGACAACATACTCACCTAAAGGAACTTTTAAGTTAATAGAAGAATTTTTCCTTACGAATAAAGTAAAAACTAGATTTTCTTTAGTGTCATAAAATTTAAAAAAACAATTTTTATCTGAAGAAGCGATAATTCCCAAAGGAGCAAGCAATTCCTTATCTGTAAAAATTTGTATTTGTCCATTATTAGGTAAAGGTAGAACTTGTTCTTTTTTGAAATTGGTACTTTTCCCAGAAGAAAAACTAGGATTAAATATACTAAAAACTAAGATTATTGCACCAATAGCTAGAAAAAAATATTTCAAAGGATTATTAAAGAATTTGTATTTTTGATTTGAGAATCCATGTGCAGATTCTCTTTTTCTACTTTGGATCTCTTGTTGAAATTTGTAAGTATATTTCATCGACATAGTAAAATTCCTATTTAATTTTTCATATCTCCAAAATAGCACTCACATCATCTTCTAAAAACTCCACGATGCTCTCATAATTCTCTCGCAACACCGTAGCAATAGCATCCACCTTGCAATTTCCAAGTTTAATCCAGATGATTTTAGGTGGAGTCCCTCGGTAAATTGCCAAATCGTTAAAATCAGAATCTTTGGTAACGATGGCAAAGCCGTGAATTTTTGCATAGCGCCAAACTTCTAAGTCGGTAGATTCGTCAAGGTTTTTAAGCATTACATGTAATGAATTGGGGAAGATGTCTGCTATTTTTGACAAGACACGATGGGAGATGTTATTGTCAAAAAGGAGTT
>DBTO01000214.1:0-1602 GCA_002307095.1 Sulfurospirillum sp. UBA1314 | reverse complement strand
GTCAGTTTTGGGAAGTCTTCTAAAATTTCATCGTAACTCATACCGTTTGCAAGCATATTGAGTACATCATAAACTGTAATTCGTAAATTTCTAATGCAAGGCTTACCGCTTCGTTTCGATGACTTAATGGTAACCGTTGTGCTCATCCTATGCTCCTTATTAATCTTTAATAAGCTCATTTTAGCATATTTTTTCAAAGCTTTTTCTTCTTTACATGTAAAGAAGAATGAAGGGGTAAAAAGTTTGAGAAAGCCTTTTTCAAGGCTTCCTCATCTTTACATGTAAAAGATTTACGCAGGTTTTCTAAGTAGTAATTTCTCAGTGTCAGATGCCGCGTCATCGGTCAAATGCAAGTTAAAGTTCTCTTGCAAGAAAGCGAAGATGTCGTCGTTGACAAATTGTGGTGGTTTTGGTCCTAGGTAGATATTTTTGATGCCAAGGCTAAAGAGTCCTAGAAGAATAAGAACTGCTTTTTGCTCCATCCAACTCAAAACGATAGAAACTGGTAAATCATGTACAGTCACTCCAAGTGCGCCTGCAAGAGCAAGTGCGATGTGAACAGCGCCATTGCTATCATTGCATTGACCGAGGTCTAGGTAACGAGGGATGCCTGTGTCAGCCACCGTGCCAAAGTCGATGTCGTTAAATCTAAATTTACCGCAACTAGACGTCAAGATGACGCAGTCATTTGGAAGACTCTCTGCCATTTTTCGGTAGTATTCACCGCCGCTTCCTGGAGCGTCACAGCCTGCGATAACGAAAAACTGGCTGATTTTACCTGCTTTGACAGCATCTAAAATTTGAGGTGCAAGACCAAGGATGGTTTTGTAGTGGTGACCCGTTACGAGTGTTTCATTACTGTCAAAGCCTGTTACATCGGGAAGTGCTAATGTCTGAGCGATGACTTCGCTGAAGTCGTTATTGTGGATTTTTTTGCCCTCTTTGATACCGACGATGTCGTACGTATAGAGTCTATCAATGTAGGTTGAGTTTGATTTTGGAGGAACGATACAGTTCGTATTCACGATGATGGTTCCGCCCCATTGCTCGAAAAGTTTGGTTTGGTCAAACCATGATTTGCCGATGTTACCTTTAAGATGCGCGTATTTGCGAAGTTCTGGGTAACCGTGCGCTGGAAGCATCTCGGAGTGCGTATAGATATTGATGCCTTTGCCCTCTGTTTGACGTAAAAGCTCTAAAAGCATGTCAAGGTTGTGACCACTAACTAAAATGCTTTTGCCTTCTGCTTTGTTTTGGGAGATGCTCACAGGCGTTGGAATGCCAAGGTGAGAGGTGTGTGCATCGCTTAGAATGTCCATCATTTTAACACCCGCAGAGCCGATTTTCATCAGTTGAGCAATGTGGTCGTCAAAGTTAAAGTTGACGTTAGTGAGGGTGAAGTAAAGGGTTTGAGCGATGACGTCATCGACTTCTTTGGTGTTAGCACCAAATTCATTGGCATGCGTTCTGTACGCACTCAAACCTTTAAGACCATAAATCATGATGTCTTGAAGTTTCGCCAAGTTGGCATCTTTGCCACACGTTCCCACATCTTGACCTTTTGAGCCGCAGCCGCCGATGGCACTCATAGAGCATTGATCA
>DBTO01000189.1:3236-3488 GCA_002307095.1 Sulfurospirillum sp. UBA1314 | reverse complement strand
ACGATCCATCGTATAAAAACCGGTATCTTTTGTAGTATACGAAACGCCTGTGGTCTGTGTGAAAACCGTTGGGGTTATCGTATGCGGCGTATAGAGATTTTGAGCGAGCGTTGAAGAGCTACTACTTGAAAGGGGCTCTTGGTTTTTTTCGGTGTAGCTGGTGCCAAAGGTGATGTCATGTTGAATATCCCATGTGTTGACAACACCATAGAGTTCGGCACGCAACAAATCAGAAGTGTATTCGTACTCTTG
>DBTO01000189.1:1048-2917 GCA_002307095.1 Sulfurospirillum sp. UBA1314 | reverse complement strand
TTTGAAAAGGTAAACGTAGCAAGGTTGCGTTCGCGTTCCGTCTTCGCTCGTCCTGCTTCAAGTCCGAGGCTCCATGTATCGCTAAGCGCATAATCGGATCTGAGTAAAACATTGGTCGTTTCCGTTTCAAACTTGCTTGAATCTGGTCCGACTAAGTTTTTTGGATCAACCGTGTGCGGTAAAGTAATGACGCCATTAACCGCTTTTGGAAGAGCAATGCCCGCTTGTTCCGTAACTTTGCGACGATCATGCTCTACATCGGCTTTGATGGTTAAGCGATCACTCACTTGCCAATCCAGTGCCATGGAGACGAAGCTTCGATTGCCATTGTCCACATCATCCAGATACGATCCCAACGTTCCTCCTGCGGCATTGACGCGTACACCCACCTGTTTCTCTTCTCCAAAACGTTCACTTACATCCGCGGATGCTACGGCTGAGCCGTAATTATCCATCATCAAACCAACGGTTGCCATAGGATCATTCGTCGGGCGTTTGGTAACGTAATTGATAATCCCAGCAGGAGAGGTAAACCCATAATAGAGTGCTGAAGCCCCTTTAAGCACTTCCACGCGCTCTTTATCTTCAAGTGGAACTTGACTAAAGTTCATGAGTGGTAAGGAGCCATTGAGCCGATAATTGGTGCGGTTTTGCACTTCAATGCCCCGAATAACCAACTGATCCCACGTCTCACCACCGTTTTGTTGTTTGGTGACACCTGCGGTATTGCGCACCGCATCATATGTTCCTGTAGCCGCCTGTAAATCCAAAGCCTCCTTGGTAATGACATTGACCGTTGATGGTACATCCATAATGTTAGTCCCTCGAAACGAACCCGCTTCAACCGTCTCAGGTCGAAGTCCTTCGGCACGTATATCTTCAATGGTAATACTTGAGAGAACCGATCTTTCCTCCTTCTGCGTATCTGTGACGCTTTTTGCAGACTCTGCAAGCGCATTGGCTGTTATTAAACTCAATAACAGGCTTATTAGTGCATGTTTTCTTATGCAAACACTTTTCATACCGTTCCTTTTTTATACATAAATATGCAATTTTTTTAACGCTAATTAATCAGAATTTTCGAGAAGATTGTAATTAATTGAGAATCATTATATTTATTTATCGTTTAAAGTTCGCTAGGGATGTGACGTAAAAAAGAATATTTTTATCTGTTTAAAAGGTTTTAAACACGAAAGGAGTCAAAATTTGAAGATAAAACGCTTTACATGTAAAGCGTTTAACGCAGTACTTTCCAGGCTAAAAGAGCGATGATACCAAGAACCATCCAATGCGCACTTAAAAGCATACAGGCAAAGACGATCGTTAAAAAAAGTGCAGTGTAGCGAATGGTTTTTGTGGTTGCGAGCTTGTACGCGGCAAGAAGTGCAATCGTTGCATTGGCGATAAAAAATCCATCCGCCAAGGCGACTAAGTCTTGCATTGTAAAGACGTTTAAAGAGACTAAGCCTAAAACAATGGCATTGATGGAGCACAAAAAAAGTGTTGCACCGAGAGGTGCGCCATTTTCAAGTCGCTTGTTTAAAAGACTGAGTATCCCTTTTGACTCAGCGGTCAGTCCACAGATGAGTCTTGAAACGCCACCTACAAAGAGTAAAACCGTGCTCAAACAAAGTAACATCGCTAAAATACCCATGACAAATGCACTGGCTGAGCCAAACAGAGGATAGATAAGCGCAGTGATAGTGTTCGTGCGGTCTAGAGAAGCACATTGAATGGCGCAAACGACTAAAAGGTAGATGAGTGAGATAATGACAGCGCTGATCTTCACCGCTTTGGGAATCGTTCGCTTAGGATCATGCACTTCATTAGAGTAGTTGCCCACCACTTCCCAGCCCACAATCGCCCAAA
>DBTO01000189.1:556-795 GCA_002307095.1 Sulfurospirillum sp. UBA1314 | reverse complement strand
ACTTCCCAGCCCACAATCGCCCAAAAAGCAAGCAGTAATGCTCGTGAAATCAGTGCCATATCAAACGGTGAATCCACAGAAAAAGTGGTTTCATGCCCTATCAAAATAGCAATGCTCCCAAGACTTAAAATAATGCCGATGATCGTCGTGACGATCAAAGAGAGCGTTCCTAAAAAATGCACAGGGCGTAAAAGAGCAAAAAGCGTGAACAGTAACATCGAAAATGCAAGCGTGTTAAC
>DBTO01000189.1:0-229 GCA_002307095.1 Sulfurospirillum sp. UBA1314 | reverse complement strand
GGACCAAAAAAAACGGCGCTGATCAGATAATACGACGTCAGGAATTTGAGTTTGGTGCTAAAGGCTTCTTGAACCGCATTTGTCACCCCTTCATCGCCTGGAAATTTGATGCTTAAGTTCCCAAGAACAAGCGCAAAAGCAAATCCAAGCGCTAAGATGATGAACCAAACAAGAATGGAGAGATTGCCTGTGAGATCATAAACGATGGGTGGCAAAAGAATGATACCTG
>DBTO01000184.1:7395-7686 GCA_002307095.1 Sulfurospirillum sp. UBA1314 | reverse complement strand
CCCTTTTTGATGATAAAGGAAGAGACTATATTGATTTCACCAGCGGTATAGGTGTGGTGAGTGTGGGGCATGGCAATCAAAGATTGGCTGATGCGATCAGCGATCAAGCACGCCATATCATTCATACATCAAACCTTT
Organism: Sulfurospirillum sp. UBA1314; assembly: GCA_002307095.1. Classification (GTDB taxonomy): domain Bacteria; phylum Campylobacterota; class Campylobacteria; order Campylobacterales; family Sulfurospirillaceae; genus Sulfurospirillum. The sequence goes on along the minus strand of DBTO01000184.1, from coordinate 7,548 downwards.
ACATGATCGAGCCCCAAGCAAAATTAGCCAAAAAAATCAATGAACTCACCGGCTTTGATGTAGGAGTCTTTTTTGGAAACTCTGGCGCTGAAGCGAACGAGGGTGCGATTAAACTCGCACGTAAATACGGTGAGAAAAAATTTGCCAATAAAA
>DBTO01000184.1:6967-7126 GCA_002307095.1 Sulfurospirillum sp. UBA1314 | reverse complement strand
ACAAAGTCTTAACCCTAGAGCACTCCTTTCACGGACGTACGATAACAACGGTCAAAGCCACGGGTCAAGAGAGTTTTCATAAAACAGCGTTTGCTCCGTATCCTGCGGGATTTTCGTACACCAAAGAGATCGCAGATCTTTACAATGCGATTGATGATG
>DBTO01000184.1:5460-6693 GCA_002307095.1 Sulfurospirillum sp. UBA1314 | reverse complement strand
CGGTCATGATCGAACTCGTGCAAGGTGAGGGTGGCGTTAAGGCGTTTCCTAAAAAAGAGATTCAAGATTTGGCAAAATTTTTGAAAGAAAAAGAGATTTTGCTCATTATTGATGAAGTGCAAAGCGGTGTGTTTAGAAGCGGTGAATTTTTAGCGACGAGTTTGTATGAAATCGAGCCAGACATCATTACGCTTGCCAAAGGACTGGCTGGTGGCGTGCCCATTGGTGCGGTGATTAGCAAGCACAAAGACATTTTTGAAGCAGGCGATCATGGCAGTACATTTGGCGGAAATTTCCTCTCAACACGTGCAGGACTCGAAGCATTGGCGATTTTAGAAGAGTACAAACAAAGTGGCATGCTCGATGAAGCACTGATCTATTTTGATGCCAAACTCAAAGCTACATGTAAAGCCTTTCCGACACTTTTTGAGAGTGTGGAAGGGCTTGGGTTGATGCGTGGCATTAAGTGTCAAAGTGGCGATATTTTGGCAAGCGTCATCAAAAAAGCGTTTGAGCAGGGCGTTTTGGTGCTTAAAGCGGGTAAAAATACACTTCGATTCTTACCGCCACTCACGATCTCAAAAGAAGAGATCGATGAGGGCTTTAAACGCCTAGAGAGTGCGTGTCAAGCACTTTTGTAAAAGAGAAACGTGAAATTTAGTGCGTACATGCAAGCGTGGCTTTATGGCGAGCAGGGCTATTACACCAAGGAGCGCACCATCGGGAAAGAGGGTGACTTTTACACCGCAGTGAGTACGAGCATGTTTTTTGGTGGAACGATTGCCAAGCGGCTGATTTCAACGATTGAGAGTGGGTTTTTAAGTCCTGCTTGCAGTGTCGTTGAGATCGGCGCGCACAAAGGCTATCTGCTAGCCGATATGATCCAGTTTATCTACACCCTCAAACCTGAACTCCTTCAAACCCTTACCTTCATCATCGTTGAGCCCTTTGCTGCGAATCAAACGATGCAAAAAGCCTATTTTGAGGAGGCATTTGGTGATGCGATAAAACTTTTACATGTAAACTCTTTGGAAGCGTTTACATGTAAAGAGGCATTCTTCGTGGCGAATGAGATTTTTGATGCGTTTTCGTGTGAGCTGATTAAAGACGATCAGATGCTTTTTATTGAAAATAACACCGTTTTTTTTAAGACGATGGATGATTTTACATGTAACAAAGCCAAAGAGTATGGCATCACCAAAGGTGAGCTCTGTTTGGGGTATGAACCTTTTG
>DBTO01000184.1:694-5221 GCA_002307095.1 Sulfurospirillum sp. UBA1314 | reverse complement strand
CTCTGTTTGGGGTATGAACCTTTTGCAGAAGCTATGGCGCGCAGTTGTGAGCATTTTGAGTTTATCACCTTTGATTATGGCGATAAAGAGGTGCGCAATGATTTTTCACTGCGTGTGTATGCCTCTCATCAGGTCTATCCTTTTTTTGCACTGACCAATTTAGTGGAAGAAAAACTGCGTGAAAAAAGTGATTTTAAGACCTTTTTTGCGAAGTCTGACATCACGTACGATGTCAACTTTAGCCATCTTTTTTATGCGTTTGAAAAAAGCGGTATTCGCCTGCATGCGTACGCGACACAGATGAAAGCTCTGGTTGATTTTGGCTTAGTGGAGCTTTTAGAACTATTCGCTAAAAACGTTTCAGAAAAGCAATACGAGCGTGAAATGAATAAAATTAAACCATTGATCGACCCTTCGTTTATGGGAGAGAGGTTTAAAATGGCATGTTTTCGCAAAGGAGAAGTGTGATGCAGTTGATTGTGAATGGTGAACACAAAGAGAGTGAAGCAAAGAGCATTCAAGCGCTTTTGGATGAGCTGGGCATTGAAAGCAAAGTGATGGCAGCGGCGGTCAATATGAACGTTGTCAAAAAAGAGCTGTGGGGAAGTTATGAACTTGTCGAAAACGACAAAGTTGAGTTTTTACAGTTTGTGGGTGGTGGCGCTTAGTGGCAGAGATTTTTGGAGGTACGTTTGCCTTCAATAACCGCTACGGCAATTGCAAAACCGTTATCGTGGGTGATGGAAAGTGAGAGATCGGTGATGGCATACGCTTCGATGAGATGTGCTGAGAGCGTAAATGAAGGTGCATTTTTAGCATCTTTGGAAAGTTTGATATCCATAAAGCCGCACTGCGCGCTAATGCCAATGCCAAGCGCTTTGGAAACGGCTTCTTTTGCCGCATAAAATCCAGCGGCGGTTGCATCATTTTTGGCTAAAGCCATTTCATCAGGAGATAAAAATTTAGCAAGCGCCTTGTCTCCAAAGCGCTCTTTGAGTTTGGTAATGCGTTCAATGCTAACGAGGTCTACGCCGATCATTGAACCACGAAGTCTGTAAAGTAGATATTTTTAACTTGTCCATCGGAGAGATTTTCATTGATCTTATCAAGCACTTCTTCTTTGAGTTTATCTTTACCCTTTAAGGTGCTGATCTCTTCAAAAGTTTTAGAGGAGAAAGTACGAATGATGATGTCGCGAATCAACGATTTTTTATGATCCATTTCCGGTTGCAATTTTGGATCACTGAGTTCCAAATCAACAGCAACTTTTAGAAAGCGGTTACCACTTTCGCTCAGCAAGTTGACAACGAATTGCGCCATCGGGTACATCGGACCAATCGCTAAATGATCGGTTGGTTTTTTACTACTGCTTTTTTTCTTCTCAACTTTGACCTCTTGCTGGGAAGGTGCTCCCGCTGCTGCTTCATCATGGCTTCCTAACAGAAAAAATGCTGCGGCACCACCGCCGATAAGAAGAACAACTAAAAGAACAACGACAATAATCAGAACCATATTACCTTTAGGTTTTTTTACAACTGCCCCATCGCTCTCTTCGGGTTTTTTAGCCATTCATGATCCTTTTACATGTAAATATACTTTGCCTGTATATCGTTTAATTTTGTTAAAAATTTACATCCATTCGATTAATTTTGAAACTTCATCAATATTATAACACTTGAGCCCCTCAATTGTCTCCAAAGGAAGAGAAGGAACGACCGCTTTTTCAAACTGCTGTGACTTTGCCTCTTTGAGTCTGAGGTCGAGGTTGAAGATGTCGCGCACATCGCCAATCAACGAGACTTCGCCAATAAAAATCGTATCTTTACTAATCGGTCGGTTACGATATGAGCTGATAATCGCAGCAATAATGGCAAGATCGGCGGATGTTTCGCTGATCTTGATGCCTCCAGCGATGTTGATGTAGACATCGTACTGGTTAAACGGAAGGTCAAGTTTGCGCTCCAAAAGCGCTAAAAGCATGGTAAGGCGGTTGAGCTCATAGCCTGTGGCACTGCGTTTAGGGTTGGGGTAGCCACTGTCACTCACCAATGCTTGCACTTCCAAAACAATTGGACGGCTTCCTTCCATCAAAACGGTGATAGCAGAGCCCGCTTGTGCTTTGCCACGGGTAAAAAACTTTTTGGAGATGTCTTTAGCACTGACCAATCCCGCTTTGGTCATCTCAAAGATGCCCACTTCACTCGTCGTGCCAAAACGGTTTTTAAACCCACGAAGCAGACGAAGTTCCCTAGAAGAGTCGCCTTCAAAATAGAGCACTGTATCGACCATGTGTTCAAGCACACGAGGTCCTGCGATGGAACCCTCTTTGGTGATGTGTCCGATGATAAAAATAGCGATATTTTTATCCTTTCCGTAACGCATCAGCTCAAAGGTGATCTCACGCACCTGCGAAACACTACCTGGAGCCGAGGCTACTTTTTCACTGTAAATCGTTTGAATCGAGTCGATAATAAGCACTTCAAAAGCGTGCGTTTCGAGCTCTTTAAAAATCGTATCGAGCCTGATTTCAGAGAGTAAGTAAAGATTGGGGTAGTTGCTATCCACACGGTTGGCACGTAGTTTAATCTGGCTTGAAGACTCTTCGCCACTGACATAAAGAACTTTTTTCCCCTCTTTGGCAAGATTGCCGGCGATCTTTAACAATAGGGTCGATTTACCAACACCGGGACTTCCACCAATCAGTGTCAAACTTCCTTGAACGATGCCGCCACCAAGAACCAAATCGAGCTCACGATCCCCTGAGCTGTAACGCTCAACCTGCTCGAAGCTGACTTCTGTGATCGGAATGGCACTACTTTGGGTGTGGGTTGTAGGCTTGGAATTGATCTCTTTAAGAACCTCTATCTGCTTTTCACTGAGTTCAATGTATTCATCCCATGCACCGCAATTGGGGCATTTGCCAAGCCATTTGGCACTTTGGTGTCCACAGGCTTGACACTCAAAAAGGATCTGTTTTTTAGCCATGAGTTTGCGTGAAAATGGAGTCTAAAATTGTGTCGATGTAATCATCGGCATTGAACGGAATCAGATCGTCTTTGCCTTCGCCCACGCCTACGTAGATAATAGGAAGTTTCAGCGCGTTGGCGATGCCAAACAGTGAACCGCCTTTTGCAGTACCATCTAGCTTGGTGATGATGATAGCATCGATGCTAATCATCTCATGAAAGGCTTTGGCTTGGTTAATCGCAGAAGTGCCTTGTGTACCATCTAAAATGAGAATTTTGCGGTGTGGAGCACCCGTGAATGCTTTATCACAAATGCGCACGATTTTTTTCAGTTCATTGGCAAGGTTGACTTGGTTGTGCAGGCGCCCTGCGGTATCGATGATGACATGGTCGATCTTTTTAGCCACGGCGGAGCTAATCGTATCGTATGCTATAGCAGAAGGATCATGCCCTTGTTGGGTGTAGATGATGCCCACATCAATCTTCTCTGCCCAGCTTTTGAGCTGTTCAATCGCTGCGGCTCTAAAGGTATCAGCAGCTCCTAAAAGCACGCTTTGGTTCTCTTTTTTATAGTTGTGTGCTAGTTTCGCAATTGTCGTTGTTTTACCAGCACCATTCACGCCGATGACGAGCTCTACAAAAGGGTTTTGTTCTGTTTGAACAGGAGTTGTGTCGTATTTAAAATAGGCTTTGAGAACACGTTTAACGTCGTCACGTACGACGGTTTGAGAAGGAGGTAGATAGTAGATGATCTCTTCAACCAGTTCATAAGGAATGTCGGATTCGATTAATATCTCTTCCAAAAGCGTCTTGTCGATTTTTTCGACTTTCTCGGGCAATATCTCTTTGATCGCCCCGAGTGTTTTATCCAGACCTTTTTTAATAAAACTAAACATTAGAGCACTTTTTTAATATCAGCGTCAATCATCTCTTCAGGAATCGCCCCTACGTAATGGGTTGAGTATTTACCCTCTTTATCGTATAAGAACATGAGTGGAATATTTTTAACGCCACCTGCGCTTTGCGCCAGTTTGAAGTTTTCAATACTATTGGTGATAATGTAATGAATATTGTTGTATTTCATAAAATTGCTGATCTCTTCATTGGATTTATTCTCTTCTAAAAGAACACTAATGATGACAAAATTGTCTTTATATTTCTCTTGAAGATTGTTAAGATGAGGGATTTCAGCTTTACAAGGAGGGCACCATGTGGTAAAAAAGTTGACTAAAACGACTTTATTTTCATAACCCGCAAAACTAAATCCTTTATCAAGAGAGGTGACAACGATCTCTTTGCCTGAAACATCTTGCAATACAATTTTTTCACTTTTTATCTCTTCTTTGGCTTTAGAAGCGTTATGATCCGCTTTCTTTTTTTCAGAAGAACACCCATTAAAAAAGAGCATAGAACATGCGATAAACAGAGCAAACCAAAATTTCATTAGGATCCTTTTCATTCAGAGTTTGTATGAAACTCTATTTGATACGCTTTCTAAGCAAAGCTTAAAAAGCTACGTTAGCCACTAGGGCGCTAAAGCTTGCCTCAAATGAGGCAGAGA
>DBTO01000184.1:0-328 GCA_002307095.1 Sulfurospirillum sp. UBA1314 | reverse complement strand
GAGACCAAGTCGGATTTTCGCTCCTATGCACGGGCAAAATTGAGCTTCGTACACAATGGTTACAAACGCGATAAACTTGTTGAAAAACAGATTTTAGCGATGGTAGATCACCTTAAAGTACGCTCTATTTTACTCTATGTTTCATTGCCTATAGAAGCCAATACCAGAGGCATTATCGCTACATGTAGACGAAGAAAATGTAACGTTTATGTTCCGTTTATGGAAGGTATTAGTTTCAAGATGGTAAAATGGAGATTGCCTTCAAGTAAGAAAAAATTTAACATTGAAGAGCCTCGAAACTCTTTTGCTGTTAAACCAAAAATTGATT
>DBTO01000194.1:4670-5822 GCA_002307095.1 Sulfurospirillum sp. UBA1314 | reverse complement strand
GTCAAGATCAAGGTTTTTCACGTTTCGTGACTACCGAAAAACTAAGAGCTGTTATCTCATCGTGTTTTTTAATGAAGCTGTTGAGATCTTCAAGGCTCAACGCCTCAATTTTTTCTAACTGCTTTTTAGAGTGTCCCAACTCAAACCCACTGTAGTACTCAAAAAAAGCACGAGAAAGACGTTGCGAAAGGGTCTCATTACGAAGCGGCTCACTTCCTAGTAAAAAGCGTTTAGCTTGCGCGAGTTCATCTTCGCTCACGCCCTCTTCCACAAAGCGTTTGATCTCAACAGCAACGACTTTTTTAGCCTCGTCCAAGTTCTCATTTTTTGTTTGGAGATGCCCTGTAAAGCTACTGCTAGATTTGCCGATGCTACTTCTGCTGTAACTCGAATACGCCAAACCTCGCTTCACACGCACCTCTTCCATCAAGCGGCTTCCAAAACCACTCTCGCCTAAAATGAAACTCGCCACTTTAGCTTTGTACGCTTCAGGATCGCCGCTTTTCATGTAAAATGGCGCGCCAAAATAGATGTACGCCTGCTCACTCTCTTTGTGAATGACGAGCTCTTTTGCGTTTTTATTGGCATCAAAGTACGCCATATCACGGCGTTTTCCGTGTTTGATCTCTGCAAGAACAGGCAAAAGCAGTTTTTTAAGCTCGTCTAGTTCGATGTCACCACCTGCGACGATAATGAGGCTCTCCAAGTTAATGCGCTCTTTGTAAAAGCTCTCAACATCTTTGAGTTTCAGCGCTTTGATGCTTTTCACATCGCCACTGTAGGCATGCGCAAACGGCGTGTTTTCAAAAATGAGTTTTTGAAGATTGAGGTTGGCGATGTAGTCAAAATCGCTCTCTTTATTGGAGAGCATTCCCAATGTTAAAAGCTTAATTTTATCGAAGCTCTCTTTGCTGAAATTGGGACTTTTAAGGAGTTTTTGGAGCATTCCAAGTGCGTAGGGAAACTGCTCTTTCAGCGCTGAGAGTTCAAACACAAGCATCTCAATGCCGCTGTGAGCACCAAGCCCGATCGCTCGAAATTCAAGCTCTTCTGCAAATGCCGTAGAACCCATCTCTTTGGTTCCCTCACCTAACATCGCTGCTAGGAACTTCGCGATGCCTTCATTCGCACCATCTTCCATACTACCTGCAT
>DBTO01000194.1:3122-4403 GCA_002307095.1 Sulfurospirillum sp. UBA1314 | reverse complement strand
TTTTTGACCACAAGCTGTACCGAAGCGATAGGCAGTGAGGCATCTTTTTCAAAGACCACTGGGATTTCTACACCATTTACATTGATTTGACTGACTTCTTGCGCCACTAATACTCCTTGTAACAAAATCATTATCGTAACTAAAAACATTTTTTTCATGCAAACTGCTCCAAAATCGTATACGACGTATCGCGTTTGGCGGGAATAGAACCGATGTCTTTGATGAGTTTGATCATCTCGGTTTGATTCATGCGGTTCGCTGCCCCTGCGGCTTTGACCACATTTTCTTCCATCATCGTACTGCCTAGATCGTTTGCACCAAACATGAGGGCGAGTTGACCGATGTAACTGCCCTGTGTCACCCACGAACTTTGGATATTTTTAAAATTATCGAGGTACAAACGACTCACGGCTAAAAGCCTGAGGTAGCGGGTTGAGGACTGTTTTTTGATCTCAGGATGTTCCTCTTTGAGCTTCGTATGATCACTTTGAAAACTCCACATGATGAACGCACGAAAACCACCTGTTTCATCTTGCAGCTCTCTGATTTTTTCCCAATGCTCAATGATCTCTTCATCGCTTTCCAACGTTCCAAACATCATCGTAGCCGTTGATCTCATGCCGATTTTGTGCGCGGCTCTGTGCACACCCAGCCACTCTTCAGTGCCTAATTTTTTAGGCGCGATGATGTCACGAACGCGATCACTGAGTATCTCAGCTCCCGCTCCAGGAATGCTGTAAAGTCCTTTTTTCTGAAGACGCAACAACACCTCTTGGTAGCTGATCTTCGAGATTTTGGCGATATAATCAATCTCAATAGCCGAAAATCCATGAATCGTAATGCTTGGATAATTCGTGACTATCCACTCGACCAACTCTTCGTACCATTCGATTTTAAGCTTCGGATGCACACCGCCTTGGAAAAGGATTTGCGTTCCACCGATCTCGATCAACTCTTCGATCTTTTGACCGATCTCCTCATAAGAGAGAACATACGCTTCATCTTCTTTATGATGACGGTAAAACGCGCAAAATTTACAATCCACCCAACAGACATTGGTATAATTGATATTGCGATCGACCACAAAGGTGGTGAGATTTTCAGGGTGAAGCTCCATCTTGCGCTTCAACGCCATTTCACCTAATGTATTGAGGTCTGCCTCACGGATCAGGCGTAACGCCTCTTCATTACTCATTCGTTTCATTCAAAACCCTTTTTCAAAAAAAAAACGGATAAAAAGCTAAAGAGTGGAACCACACTTAAGCCTACAAAAAATGCGAT